>QHSR01000041.1 GCA_003221635.1 Candidatus Rokuibacteriota bacterium
GGGTGACCGCGCAGCTCCCCGGCGGCAAGAAAACGTTCGACATCATCAAGGCGAACTTCCCGTGGACGGACTGAGGCGCTAGCATGCCGAACGTGCGTGTCGACGGCGTCAACCTCTACTACGAGGAGTCGGGTCAGGGCCTGCCACTGGTCTTCGTCCACGAGTTCGCGGGCGATCACCGGAGCTGGCACCTGCAGATGCGCTTCTTCTCCCGCCGCTACCGGGCGATCGCCTTCAACGCCCGCGGCTATCCGCCGTCCGACGTTCCCGACGACGTGAAGGCCTACTCGCAGGACCGCGCCGCCGAGGACATCCGGGGACTGCTCGACGGCCTGAAGATTCAGAAGGCCCACGTCTGCGGTCTCTCGATGGGCGGCTACGCGACCTTGCACTTCGGCCTCAGGCATCCGGACCGCGCCCTCTCGCTCGTCGTCGCCGGCGCCGGCTACGGCAGCGTGCCGGGCGACCGCGAGAAGTTCCGTCGGGACACCGAGGTGGTCGCGCGGCGCTTCGAGGAAGACGGGATGGAGCGGACCGCCGCGATGTATTCCCGCGGCCCGACGCGCGTCCAGTTCATGGACAAGGATCCGTTCGGCTGGCGGGAGTTCCACGCGCAGCTCGTGGAAGGATCGGCCCGCGGCCACGCCCTCACGCAGCGGGGCGTGCAGATCCGGCGGCCGTCCATCCTCGACCTCGGGCCGGCGCTCGAGAAGCTCGACGTGCCGACGCTGATCATGACCGGCGACGAGGACGACCCGTGTCTCGAGCCGGGCATTTTCATGAAGCGCAAGATCCCGACGGCGGGGCTCGTCGTCCTGCCGAAGTCGGGCCACACGATCAACCTGGAAGAGCCCGAGGCATTCAATCGCGCCGTGCTCGATTTCCTCACGGCGGTGGACGCGGGGAAGTGGACGCGACGCAATCCCGCTTCCCAGACGGGCTCGGCCGTCCTTCCCGCGGAGACACGCTGATGCCACTACCCCTCGAAGGCTACACGGTCCTCGATCTCACCCGCGCCCGCTCCGGCCCGACCGCGGTTCGCCAGCTCGCCGACATGGGCGCCAACGTCATCAAGGTCGAAGCGCGCGAGGAGATGGAGGGCGACTCCACGGCGCTCGGCTTCGACTTCCTGAACCTGCACCGGAACAAGCGTTCGATGACGCTCGACCTCAAGCATCCGCGCGGTGTGGAGATCATCAAGAAGATCGCCGCGCGCGCCGACGTCGTCGTCGAGAACTTCCGGCCGGACGTCAAGAAGCGGCTCGGCATCGACTACGAGGCGCTGTCGAAGGTCAATCCGCGGCTCGTGTACGGCTCGATCTCGGGCTTCGGGCAGACCGGGCCGTACGCCGAGCGGCCGGGCTACGACCAGATCGCCCAGGGCATGGGCGGGCTCATGTCCATCACCGGGTTGCCCGGCCAAGGGCCCGTGCGCGTGGGCATCCCGGTGGCGGATCTCACCTCCGGGCTCTACCTCGCCCAGGGCATCCTGGTCGCCTTGCTCGAGCGTGAGCGCTCCGGGAAGGGGCAGTGGGTGCACACCTCGCTCCTGCAGGCGATGGTGACCATGCTCGATTTCCAGGCCGCGCGCTGGCTCGTCGACCGCGAGATCCCGCCCCAGGCGGGCAACGATCACCCGACCGGCATTCCGACGGGCGTCTTCACGACCTCGGATGGCCACATCAACATCGCCGCGTCCGGCCAGACGATGTACCGGAGGCTCTGCACCGCGATCGGCGCGCCGGAGCTGATCGACGACCCGCGCTTCAAGACGCTGGCCGATCGGTCGAAGAACCGCAAGGCGATGAACGCCGAGCTGGACAAGGTGCTCGTGAAGAAGCCGAGCGCCGAGTGGATCGAGGCGCTCAACCGCGCCGGGGTGCCTTCGGGACCGATCCTCAACGTGAGGGAGGTCTTCGAGAACGAGCAGATCCGGCACCTGGGCATGGCCCAGGCCGTGCGACATCCTGAGCGCGGGGAGATGCTGGTCCAGGGGCTCCCGGCGACGCTCTCGCGCACGCCGGGCGCGATTCGCCGCGCCGCCCCCACGCACGGCGAGCACACCGACGAGATCCTGCGCGAGCTTGGGTACACCACCGAGGAGATCGCCGCCCTCCGCAAGGACGCGGTCGTCTAGCCGCGCGCGCGGTCCGCAAGCGCTCCGGCCCGGAAACCTGGTGGACATGGAGAACAAAGTGATCAGCACGCTCCGGAGCCCCGGCGCGGAGCGCTGACCGATGAGGGAGGACGCCGCGTGAACGGCAGACGAGCGCTGACCGGCTGGGTCGTGTGGACGCTCATCGGCGTGGTGCTGTGGGCCCTCCCCGCGAACGGCCTCGTCGGGAGAGCCGAGGCCCAGCAAAAACCCGAGGGCGAGATGCGCTGGGCGCTGTACGTCACGGTGCCCCCGGCCTGGCTCGATCCGGGAGAGGTGCACGGCTTCATCACGCCATTCTGGGTGCTGTACGGCCTTCACGATGCCCTCGTGAAGCCGATGCCCGGCAACCTCACGACGCCGAGTCTGGCCGAGTCGTGGACGATCAGTCCCGACCACCGGGTCTACGATTTCAAGCTGCGTCAGGGGCTCAAGTTCCACAACGGCGACCCCTTCACCGCCGAAGACGTGAAATTCAGCTTCCTGCGCGCCAAGAGCTCCCGAATCCTCAAGGAGAAGGTCCGCGAGGTCGAGATCGTCGATCCGTATCGGGTGCGATTCCATCTCCACGAGCCGTTTCCGGACTTCATGGCCTTTTACGGGACGCTCGCGACCGCGTCGAGCTGGGTGGTGCCCAAGAAGTACATCGAGAAGGTCGGCGACGACGGGTTCAAGAAGCAGCCCGTCGGGCTCGGACCCTACAAGTTCGTGAGCAACTCGCCCGGCGTCGAGATCGTCATGGAAGCCAACGAGAGCTACTGGCGCAAGATGCCCTCGGTGAAGCGCCTCGTCTTCAAGAGCGTCCCGGAAGCCACCACGCGAGCGGCCATGCTGAAGAAGGGGGAAGTCGACATCGCCTATCTCCTGGATGCGCCGACCGCGCTGGAGCTGAAGCGGGACCCGAATCTCAGGCTGGCGTTCTCGGGGGCCATCGGGATCCACTTCCTCGACTTCTTCGACCAGTGGGATCCCAAATCGCCGTGGGCCGACAAGCGGGTGCGGCTCGCCGCCAACTACGCGATCGACCTCCGGTCACTGAACGAGGCGGAGAACCTGGGAGCGTCGCGCCTCACGGGTAGCCTCGTCCCGAGGAAATTCGAGTTCGCGCTGGCCATCGAGCCGTATTCCTACGACCCGGCGAAGGCGAAGCAATTGTTGGCCGAGGCGGGCTATCCCAACGGCTTCGACGCCGGCGACTTGTATCCGTATCCGCCCTACTTCTCCCTGGGCGAGGCGGTCGCCACGAATCTCGCCGCCGTCGGTATCAAGACGAAGTTCCACACCATGGAGCGCGCGACGTTCCAGACCGCGTGGCTGTCGAAGAAGCTGCGGGGGATCTGTGTCTGCATTCACGCGACCTATGGCAACGCGGCCTCGCGAATGGCGGAGTTCGTCCCGAGCGACGGATCCTTCTCGCGGGGCGCCGATCCGGACGTGGACGTCCTCTACAAGCAGCAGGCGCGGGAGACGGATCGGAAGAAACGCGAGGCGATGCTCTCCCAGATCCAGCAGCTCCTCCACGAGCGGGTGAGGTTTGGCCCGATGTGGGAATACATCTGGCCGAGCGGCATCGGACCTCGGGTGGCGGAGCCAGCGCTGCTGAAGATCGACCCATACCCCTGGTCCGCGCCCCTGGAGGACGTGGCCCTCAAGAAGAAGTGATCAGCCCGCGTGCCGGCGAGGGACTAGCGGAGCGCGTCGCGTAGCTCGCGCGTGAGGACCTCGACGGTCCCGCGCGTGCCGCCGGCGAGCTTCAGCTTCCACTCGCCCTCGGTCTCGAAGCGCCGGTCGCGCAGCCGCTCGCCCCAGGGCTTGATCGCCTCGCGAATCGCGTTGAGGTCGAACGGATCGCGGCGCAGCTCGCGGGCGCGCGCCATCACGTCGGGCGCGGCCCGGATGAACGCGCGGAGCGCGGCGCCGGTCTTGATCGAGTACTTGCGGCCGGCCCACGCGGCCGGGAAGGTGGTCGAGAGGGCCTTGATGTAGTTCAGGAAGAAGCGCTTGGCCCCGCCCCGCAGCTCCTGCAGCTTGCCGCCGCTGCCGACCTTCTCGACGGTCTCGAAGAAGTCCACGATCTCCTCGGCCAGCGGGGCCTGGCTCACGCGACCACGCCCGGTGCCGAGCATCTTGATCTCGCCGTGGAGCGGCGAGGTGTCGTCCTCGTTGAGCGAACGGATCACGTCGTGCGCGAGCGCCTGGTTCGCGTCGGGGTAGAGCTTGCGGCCCGCCAGGCTGATGATGTGCGACGGGTTCAGCCGGGTGTGCTTCGCGTTGATCGTGACGAAGAGCTCGACGATCTG
This sequence comes from Candidatus Rokuibacteriota bacterium, assembly GCA_003221635.1. Taxonomy (GTDB): domain Bacteria; phylum Methylomirabilota; class Methylomirabilia; order Rokubacteriales; family CSP1-6; genus AR31. Next base: position 4,456 of record QHSR01000041.1, read on the forward strand.
GCGGGCGTCGAGCGAGTCGAACAGCACCGCCGGGACCTCGATGGTCATGTTCTCGCCCGCCTGAGAGAGCGCGTGCAGCGCGAGAAGCCGATGCTGGCCATCCAGCACGCGCAGCACCCCGTGCTCCTCGGGGATCTGCAGCAGACCGAGGTCGTGCTGGCCGGCGACGGGCGTGAAGGTGAATCGCTTCTCCGAGGTGATGATGACAGCGCCCGGGATGGCGGGGAGCGTCGCCGCGTCCTTGCACTCGCGATAGTAGGCGACCAGCTCGTCGATCTTGCGGCGGATCACCGGCCGCTGGTAGGCCGCCTCGCTCTCGCCGATCCGCTTTTCGAGACTGTCCCAGTTGACGCGCGACCGGTTCATCCGTGTCTTCTTCGCGGGCTCGTTCTTCGGACCGCCGGAGTAGCCGAGGACCTCGAACTTCACTAACCGATCGATATCCTTGGCGGAAAGCCCTGCCTGGTAGAACTCGACCCCGAACTGTTTCACGCGGCGAGTCGGGACGGTAATCATGGGCCTCGGAGTCTAACTGATCGGCAAACCCCTGTCAATAGAGGGGTTTTCAGCCATTTGGACACCTGAAGTTCGGTAAGATCACCCCGTGAGCGGCCCGGCCATCGCCCTCGTCGTCTGCGCCGCGGTGCTGCACGCCATCTGGAACGCTCTGGCCAAGCGCGCGGACAACCAGTTCGTCTTCCTCTGGTCCTCCGTGTCGCTCGCGACCCTGCTCTTGTTGCCGGCGGGCCTGGCGCGGCTTCCCGCCGAGGGCACACCGGCGGCCGGCCTGCCATTCGTCGCCGCGAGCGTGGCCATTCATGCCCTGTACTTCTACGCGCTCGGCCGCTCGTACCGGCACGGTGATTTCTCGCGCGTCTACCCGATGGCGCGGGGGCTCGGCGTCGCGCTCGTTCCACTCGTTGCGCTGCCCGTCTTCGGTGAGCGCCTGTCGTGGCTCGGCGCGCTAGGGGTGGGCTTCGTCGTCCTCGGGATCGCTGCGTTGAGCGTCACTCCCTCCGCGCTGCCCGTGAACGGGCTCGGCACGGGGACCGCGTGGGCGCTCGTGACGGGACTGACCATCGCGGCCTACTCGCTGGTCGACAAGGCCGGCGTCGCCCGCCTCCATCCGATGCCCTACATCGCGCTCATGGGGCTCGGGCTGAGCGCGCTGCTCGCCCCCGTCGTCCTCTCGGATCGCCCCGCGATCGCCCGCGAGTGGCGCCGCCACTGGCGGGCGATCCTCGTCGCCTCCGCGATGAACCTGACGAGCTATCTGCTCGTGCTCTTCGCCTTCCGCCTCTCGAAGGTGGGCTACGTGGTGGCGGCGCGTGAGCTCTCCATCCTCTTCTCGGCGTTCATCGGGAGTCTCTGGCTCCGCGAGGGGCGGCTCGGTCCCCGGCTCGCCGGCGCCTCCGTCGTGCTCGCCGGCGTGGTCTGCATAGCGGTCGCGCGCGAGTAGTCGGAGGGGACCGTGACGGTGCGGTTGTCCTCGGCGCGGCCTATGTGAGGCCGAAGGTGTCCACGGCCAGTCCCGCGATGTGGCGTCCGATCGCGAGCGAGGCGGTGGACACCTTCGGCCTCACATAGGCCGCGCCGAGGACAACCGCACCGTCACGGTCACCGCCGCGTGTGACGTCCTCGGGGCGCAGCGCGGGCACGAGACGCTGGAGCGCGTGCACGAAGGCCCCCTTGCTGAGCGACCGGTACATCTCGTAGCTTCCCATGCGCCAGTAGCGGCGAGCCATCTGCCAGAAGCCGCGGTAGGCGAGCGTCCCCGCCAGCTCCCCCGGGCTCACACGGCCAAGGCGGTAGCCCTCGCGCGCGAACGCGAGCACGGCGTTCGGACCTGCCTCGACCTCGCCGTGCACGGTGCGCGTCAGGTGGACGCCGAGGAACGGGAATTCGGGATCGGGGACGGGATAGATGAGCCCGCGAACAATATCCTGGCGCTCCGGCCGGATCATGTAGTACTCGCCGCGGAAGGGGATGATCTGCACGTCCACACGGGCACCCGCCATCCGCGCGACGATGTCCGAGTAGAGGCCGGCGCAGTTCACGATTCGCCGGGCCCGCACGACGGCGCGCGGTGTGGCGATGTCGATCGCGCCGGCGGAGCGCGCGATCGACGTCACGCGGGCGCCCGTCTCGATCACGACGCCGCGGGCGGTCAGATCTCGCGTCATCGCCGCGGCAACCTCTTTGTAGTCGACGATCGCGGTCGACGGGGACCGGATCGCGCGGAGCGCGCTTGCGTGCGGCTCGATCTCCCTGAGCTGCGCCGGGTCCATCATCTCGACCGGCACGCCATTGGCGACCCCGCGCTCGTAGAGGGTCTTCAGACGCGGCAGCTCGGCCTGGCTGGTCGCGACGATCACCTTGCCCACGTGATCGACGCGGATCCCGTGCGTCCGGCAGAATTCGAGCATCAGCCCCTTGCCCTCGACACAGAGCTTGGCCTTGTAGGAGCCCGGCTTGTAGTAGATGCCGGAGTGGATGACGCCCGAGTTGTTGCCGGTCTGGTGCGTGGCGAGCTTGGCTTCCTTCTCGAGGATGACGAGCCGCGCCCCCGGCGAGCGCTCGCCGAGCGCGCGCGCGGTGGCGAGGCCGACGATGCCGCCTCCGATGATCGCGATGTCGTAGGAGTTTTCCATGGCCCATCATTGATAGAATCTGGCACGATCGCTGTCAAGCCTGGACGCCGACAGCGCCGGGAGGTGTTTTCGTGGCCGGTAAGTACTTCGAGGAGCTCGAGATCGGACAGACCTTCCGGCACCAGCCCGGACGCACGGTCACCGAGGCGGACAACGTGTGGTTCTCCTGCCTCACGATGAACCCGCAGTCCCTGCACGTGGACTTTCACGCGGCGGCGAAGGCCGAGTTCGGCAAGCCACTGGTGAACAGCCTCTTCACGCTCGGCGTCGCCGTCGGTCTTTCGGTCGGCGAGACGACGCTCGGCACGACGGTGGGGAACCTCGGGTTCGAGAAGGTCGAGTTTCCCAAGCCCGTCTTCCACGGCGACACGATCTACTCGGAAACCGAGGTGGTGGACAAGCGCGAGTCCCGCTCGCGCCCGCAGTGGGGCATCGTCACGTTCGTGCACCGCGCTCGGAACCAGCACGACGAGGTCGTGATGGTGGCGCGGCGCAACGCGATGATGCGCAAGCGGAGCGCCTGAGGGTGGCGCGGCGGCGCCGGTCGCTCCACTTCGTGCCGGGTGGCAACGACCGGATGCTCGCCAAGGCCCTCACGTTGCCCGCGGACGGCCTCATCCTCGACCTCGAGGACGCGGTGGCGCCCGACCGCAAGGCGGCGACCCGAGGCGTGGTCAGCGAGTGGCTCGGACGGAAGGACTTCGGCGGTCGCGAGCGCTGGGTGCGGATGAATCCGATCGCGACGGGACTCGGGCAGGCCGACATCGAAGAAACCCTCGCCGCGCGCCCGGACGGCTACGTCGTGCCGAAGCCCGGCAGCGCGGCCGACATCCGCGAGGTCGCCCGGATCCTGGACCGGCTCGAGCAGCGCCACGGGATCCCGAACGGCGCGACGCGGCTCACGCTGATCGCCACCGAGACGCCGGCGGGCCTGCTGAACATCCGCGAGATCGCGACGGCCACGCCACGGACGGTGGCGATCTCCTGGGGCGTCGAGGACCTCGGCGCGGCGATGGGGCTCGGCCGGGTCCGGGACGCCGGGGGGCGGTACCTCGACATCCCACGGTACGCGCGCGTCATGTGCGCCGTGGTCGCCGCCGCTGCCGGCGTGGAGGCGATCGACACGGTCTACACGGACATCGCGGACCTCGATGGCCTCCGGCGCGAGTGCGAGGACGGGGTGGCGATGGGCTTCACCGGGAAGATCTCCATCCATCCCAATCAGATCCCCGTGATCAACGAGGTCTTCACGCCGCCGAAGGAGGCCATCGACGAAGCGCGAGAGCTGGTTGTCGCGTTCGAAGAGCACGCGCGGCGCGGCGTCTACGCCTTCACCTTCAGAGGCCAGATGGTGGACGCCCCGCACCTCAGCCGCGCGAAGAAACTCCTGGCCCGCGCCGGCGCCGAGTGAATCCTCCGGGCGCGAACCCCCTGAAGGGGTTGGGGGGCCATGTCGGGGCTCCCCAACGCCTGTTGAGAAATCGTGGGGCGCCCCGGCTCCGCCGGGGCGGCTCCGAGCGCGGGGGGTTTGGGGGGCCCTTCGAGGTCCCCCAACTGTATTGACGGCGCTGGTTCTCTCGACTCCGGCGTCGGTTGATACCGCGCCGCTCCGCCTCGAGACTCGCCCGGTGCCCTCGCCGGCGCCCGACGAGATCCTCGTGCGCGTGAGCGCGTGCGGCGTGTGCCGTACCGACCTGCACATCGTCGAAGGCGAGCTGCCGCTCGTCCGCTCGCCGATCGTGCCGGGCCATCAGATCGTCGGCCGCGTCGAGCGGGTCGGCCGGAGCGCGCGGCGCTTCCAGCCTGGCGAGCGCGTGGGCATCGCGTGGCTCCGACAAACGTGTGGAACCTGCGACGCGTGCCGCGGCGGGCGCGAGAACCTGTGCGAGGGCGCCGAGTTCACTGGGTATCACGCCGACGGTGGCTTCGCCGACTACGCGGTGGCCTCCGAGGCGTTCGCCTACGCGATTCCACCCGTGTTCGGCGACGCCGAGGCCGCCCCGCTGCTCTGCGCCGGTATCATCGGCTACCGGGCTCTCCGGCGCAGCGAGGTGCGCCCGGGGGGCAAGCTCGGCGTCTACGGGTTCGGCGCCTCGGCCCACGTGACGCTCCAGGTGGCACGCGCTCGTGGCTGCGAGGTATTCGTGTGCACGCGAGGGGCGTCCCACCGTGAGCTCGCGCTCCGGCTCGGCGCGACCTGGGTCGGCGATGTCGGCGACACGATGCCCGCGAAGATGGACGGCACGATTCTCTTCGCTCCGGCCGGCGCGCTGGTGCCGGTCGCGCTCCGGAACCTGGCGCGCGGCGGGACGCTCGCGCTCGCCGGCATCTACATGACGGCGGTGCCGCCGCTCGACTACGAGCGCGACCTCTTCTACGAGCGGAACGTTCGGAGCGTGACCGCCAACACCCGGGCCGACGGCGAGGAGCTCCTGGCGGAGGCGGCGAGGATCCCGGTCCGCACCACGACGACGACGTTTCCGCTGGAGGAGGCGAACCGCGCGCTCTTCCTGCTCAAGCGCGGCGGGTTCGCGGGCGCGGGCGTGCTCTTGACCGCCTCGGGTTCTCGCGTATGATCTCCGCACTGTTGTAGCGGATGGGCGAGGCCGGAGCACACACCGAGAGTGGCCTGACACAGACACGTTCTGCGAGGTTCCGATGAGCGATCAAGAAGCGGTCCCGGGCTCGAGTTCGTCGTCCGGGAAGGTCGGGGCGCGTACCTCTGGGACATGAGCGGGCGGCGCTATCTCGACTACCTCCTAGGCTCGGGCCCGATGCTCCTCGGCCACGCTCATCCCGCCGTCGTCGAGGCGGTCGAGCGGCAGATGGCCCGCGGCACCTCGTATTTCCTCTTGAACGAGCCGGCCATCCAGCTCGCCGAGGAGATCGTCCGGGCCGTCCCCTGCGCCGAGCAGGTGCGCTACACATCGAGCGGCTCGGAAGCGACGTTCTTCGCCCTGCGAGTCGCGCGCGCCTTCCGGAAACGCGACAAGATCATGAAGTTCGAGGGCGGCTTCCACGGCACGCACGACTACGCGCTCATGAGCGTCGTGCCGCGGTCGCCCAAGGCGTTTCCAGCACCCATGACCGACTCGGCCGGCGTCCCGCACGCGCTCGAGGGCGAGGTCCTGATCGCCCCCTACAACGATCTCGCGACCGCGGAGGCGCTCATCGCCGCCCACCACGACGAGCTGGCCGCCGTGCTCATCGAGCCCTACCAGCGCACGATCGTGCCGGCTCCGGGGTTCCTCCAGGGGCTGCGCACGGCGACGCGCCGCTACGAGGTGCCCCTCGTCTTCGACGAGATCGTCACGGGCTTCCGCTTCGCCTATGGCGGGGCGCAGGAATACTACGGCGTCGTGCCCGACCTCGCCGCCTACGGCAAGGTGGTGGCTGGCGGGTTCCCGTTGGCCTGCGTCGCCGGGCCCAAAGCGATCATGCGTCACTTCGACGCCTCGCTCGAGGGCACGCCGGACTACGTCTGGCAGGCCGGGACCTTCGACGGTAACGCGATCGCGTGCGCCGCGGGCCTGGCGACTCTCGCCGAGCTCCGGAAGCCAGGCGCGTACGAGCGGCTCTTCCGGACCGGAACGCGGCTCCGCGACGGCCTGGCTGTCGCGGTCGCCAAGCACAGGCTCGCCGCGCGGGTGACCGGCGAGCCTCCCGTCTTCGACATCGTCTTCACCGACCGCGAGATCGTCGATTATCGCGCGACCCTCACGGCGGACCGCGAGCGGATCAAGCGATTCAACCAGGAGCTCGTGCGACGCCGCGTCGTCAAGGCTGTGAACAAGATCTATGTCTCGCTCGCCCACACCGACGCGGACGTCGACGAAACCATCGAAATTTTCGGTCAGGCGCTCGCGGCTATCGCCGCCGGCGCCTGAGGTGGGGCCGCCGCCGTATCCGGCGTGGGGCGCGATGCTCTCGGGTTCCGGCCGTACCTACATGTTCCGCGCCGTGGATGGCGATCTGGCCCGGCGTCGCGATCTCACTCGCGGTGTTCGGGTTCAACATGCTCGGCGACGCGCTGCGCGACATCCTCGACCCCCGGCTGCGTGGCGGTGCGCGGTGATCCGTCGCGGCGCGAATCGGGCACGGCAGGCCTTGACGAATCCTGGGGAGCGGAGTACAGAGGAATTACGGTGACGCGACCGGTTCGCGCACCGTCGTGGGCCCACTCCAACCCAGGAGGTGCTAGTTGGAGAACACGCCACCGGGCTTGACAGCCGCGCCTCCCGGAGCCCGCTAGCGGCCCCGAGCGGCGCCCACGAGCGGTATCAAAATCCTCCCGGCGCAAGTCGGGACGCGCAGCCCAGCCTGCGCAAACTCAAACAGGGGATGCCGTGGGCGAGATATCTCGCCCACGCCCCCGACAGCTGCCGAGAGTCACCCGGCGTCTCGAGGCTTTGCGCCTGCTTGGCAACTGACCTGTTCATCGCCGCCGCCTCCACGTGGTCGTCAGATTCCCTGGCCCGTGCGGTGCCCCCGTCGTGCGCCCGCGGGATCGACGCCGCCCCGCCTCCGGAGCGCGAGCGACAGGACCTGGTCGTGAGGTTGCCCGAATGGCGCCCGCGTGATCCTGCCCATCGCCTGGTCCCGGCGTTCAGCCTGCTCGGCAACAGCGTCCACGGCTTCCGCTTCGAGATGTCCGTGCTCTCGGCGGGGGCGTGGTCGCCGTGGGTCGCGGGCGCCACCGTCGGGCGCGCGCAGTTTCCTGACGTCGTCACTCGATCCGAGCCGCTGGTCTCGGACGTCGATGAGTTCATCGCCTCCACGCCGGCAGAGCGCGTCCGCTTGGTCCTGCGCGTGAGCGCGGGCCACCCGGGCGCGCTCGCGTCACCATGGTTCGTCTCGCTTTCGGCGTGGAGCCCTGCTATTCCGACGGGTCAGGTCCATGCGGCCGGCGCGAGGCTCGTTGTCCCTCCGTTCAGCCAGATGGAGGAGGAGGCCGCGATCAGGAGCCGCATTTGCTCGCCGGCGAGCGTCGCGATGGTGCTCGCTTACTACGGCGCGCGCGTCACCGTTGTCGATCTCGCGCGCGATATCTTTCAACCAGGGCTCGACCTCTACGGCGTGTGGCCGGCGGCGGTCCGTGCCGCGGGCCGGCGAGGCGTGGCGGGCTACCTCCTGCGCTTCCCCGACTGGTCCGTCGCCGCGTGGTGCCTCGAGCAGGGAATGCCGATCATCGCGTCGGTCCGCTACGGCGCCGGGGAGCTGACCGGCGCGGCCATCGCGGAAACGTCGGGACATCTCCTGGTGCTGACCGGCTACGACGGCAACAACGTCTTCGTCAACGACCCGGCGGCACCGCGGGCGGCCGAGGTCGAGCGAGGCTACGGGCTCGACGAGCTGCGCCGCGTCTGGCTCGACCGCGCGGGCATCGGCTATGTGCTCTTCCCGCCGGACATCTCCGCGAGCAGTCTTACGTCGGAGCGGTGAGGGACTTCCCGACGTGCCCTTGGGGTACAATGTGACGCAATGCGGCACATGCTGATGTTGGGCGCGCTCGGGATCGCGATCGTCGCGTCCGGGTGCGGAACCGAGGAACGCGAGTGGATGAAGCTCGATCAGAAGTACACGACGGCTGAATTCCGCCGTGACCTGGCCGCGTGCACCATCAAGGGAACGCTCGACGAGGAATGCATGAAGAAGCGGGGCTGGGTCTCGGTCGCTCCTCCCAAGTCCGAGCCGAAGAAGGAGGATCCACTCTCGCAGCCCGCGGGTCGCGGCCCTCGTCGGTAGTGGGTCTGTCCGTCTTCGACTCCCAGCCTCACTCCGAGACAGCTCCGCTCCGTTCCTCGGCCAGCGACGGCTCGACCAGTCGCGCGGCCAGGAGGCGAACACGGTTCACCTCCTCGTCGTCGCCGGTGCGCGCCGCGAGTCCCTCCGCGACGCGCATGCATTGCTCGACGGTCGATCGATCGCCGAGCAGGCTGAAGGCCTCGGCGGCGTGCAGAACGCCGTTGAGCGAGCGCTGCTGGCGCGCCCGGAAGAAGGCGATCCAGTAGGTCTCTCGCGCCCGCGCGGTGGCGCCGCGCGCGAGGCCCGGGAACGCGTCGAGCCGGAGCGAGGCGGCGGCGACGGTGAGGAGCCCCAGCCAGCCAGGGTGGCTGAGCGCGGCGGAGTAGGCCTGCCGCCATGCGCGAACGGCTTCTCCCGGATCGTTCTCCGTGACCGCCTGGTCCACCGCCTGAATATGCGCGGTCCAGGGACCGAGCGTTTCGATCTTGCCGAACAAGGGACGCATCATCGTCCTCCTCCCATCAGGTCGTTTGTGGCGCTCTTGCGCGCCGCGCTTGCAGCTGGCGACACGAGGAACTCGGTGAGGACTCTTCCATTGCTACCTCCAGGCCTTGGTTACAACGCAAGCTCGATACCATCCGAGAAATCGAACTAAAACAGAGTGTTGTGACGATCATGCCCATCGACCGAGCTGGCGCTGGTCAAGACTTGAACACCGTGCTGACCAGCGGAGTAAGATGGCTGACGCCCATGAAGCACCTTGCCGACCTTCTGGGTGAGAGCCCCGGGATTGAGGCGGTCCGGGACAAGATCGTGCGACTCCTCGAACGGCAGCATGATGCTCGCCGCCTGCCTCCGGTGCTCATCGAAGGCGAGACGGGTACGGGCAAAGGCCTCCTGGCGCGCCTGATTCATCGGGCGGGGCCGCGCCCGGACGGCCCCTTCGTCGACGTCAACTGCGCGGCGATTCCCGAGACGCTGCTCGAGGCCGAGATGTTTGGCTTCGAGCGCGGCGCGTTCACCGACGCGCGACGAGCCAAGCCCGGCCTGTTCCAGGCGGCCAACCGCGGGACGATCTTCCTCGACGAAGTGGGCCTTCTGTCCGAAGGACTCCAGGCGAAGCTCCTCAAGGTGCTCGAGGAGCGGTCGGTGCGCCGCCTCGGTAGCACGCGCGACGAGCCGATCGACGCGTGGATCTTGACGGCGACGAACGAGGACCTCAGAGCCGCGATCCACGCGCGGCGCTTCCGCGAAGACCTCTATCACCGCCTCGCGGTGCTCACACTCACGCTGCCGCCGCTCCGCCAGCGCGGTAACGACATCCTGCGGCTTGCCGATCACTTCCTCGGTCGGGCGTGCGCCGACTACAGCGTGTCGCCGAAGACGCTCACGGCCGACGCACGCGCCGCCTTGCGCGCGTACGCGTGGCCTGGCAACGTCCGCGAGCTCGGCAACCTGATGGAGCGCGTGGTGTTGCTGTCGTCCGAGCCGGAAGTGACTGCCGACGCGCTCGGACTGCCGTCGGAGGCCGTGGCGTCGCCGTCGGCGCCGGCTCCGGGCGGGGCGGCGAGCTCGCTCGACGACGCCGTGCGCGACCGGGTCGTCGAGGTGCTTCGACAGACCAACTGGAACATCTCCCGGACCGCGTCACTCCTGGGCATCTCGCGCAACACCCTGCGCGCCCGTATCGAGAAGTACGGGCTCCGGTCGGGGGAGGCGCCGGCGCCCGCTCGGCGCGCCGAGCCGCGCAGGGCGCGTCCCTCCCCGGCGCCGCCGGCCGTCCCGTCGCCCGCCCCTGCCCCGCCGGCGCCGGCGGCGCTTCGGTGGGAACGGCGGCGGGTCACGCTGCTACGCGCGACGCTGATCGCCGCCTCCGCGCCGGAGACGCCGCTCGAGACCGGCCGCATGCTCGAGTTGCTGCTCGACAAGATCCAGAGCTTCGGGGGCCAGATCGAGGGGCGGAGTCCGACGGGGGTCATCGCCGCCTTCGGTCTCGATCGGACCGAGGAGGCGCCGAGCCAGGCGGCCCACGCGGCGATGGCGATCGAGAAGGGCCTCGAGCGCTACCGGCGGGATGGTGCCACGGGGCCTGCGATCAAGGTTGCCGTCCACACCGCTCAGGTCCTCGTCGGTCAAGGCGACGGCGCCGCCGAGCTGGACCTGGAGGGAAAGCAGATGGCATTCGGCGCACTCGACACGCTGATCGAGCGCGCCGTACCCGACACCATCCTGGTCAGCGACGCCACCGCCCCGTTCCTCGAGCGAGGATTCGAGCTCGTCGAGCACCACCGCGAGGAGCTCTCGGGTGGCCGCGCGTTCGTCCTGGCGGGCCGCGAGCGGACCGGACTCGGCCGCGCAGGGCGCGCGCCGACGTTCGTCGGTCGCCATCGCGAGATCGAGCTGCTGTGGAGCCGCCTCGAGTCCGCGATCCGCGGCCAGGGCCAGATCGTGGGGATCAGCGGTGAGGCCGGCATCGGCAAGTCGCGTCTGATCTTCGAATTCCGCGAGAGCCTCGCCGGTAAGCCGGTGTTGCACGTCGAAGGGCAGTGCCGTTCGTACGGCACCGCGGTTCCCTATCTCCCCGTTCTCGACGTGCTGAAGGCCCTCTGCCGGATCGCCGAGACCGATAGCCCGGCGGCGATGGCGGAGAAGGCTCGGCGGGCCCTGCTCGAGGCCGGCCTCGACCTGCTCGAGCATGCGCCGTACCTCCTCCACGTGCTCGGCATAGAACCGGAGGCCGAGCACCTGGCCGCGCTCGGTCCGGACGTAACGAAGATCCGCGTCATCGAGGCGCTGCGGCAGATGCTCTTGAGGCGTAGTCGGGAGAACCCGCTGGTCGTCGTCGTGGAGGACCTGCAGTGGATTGATCGAACGTCCGAGGAGTGCTTTGCCTCACTCGCTGAGCTCGTCGGCGGCCTCCGGCTCCTGCTCGTGTCAACGTACCGGCACGGTTACCGCCCGCCCTGGACCGAGAAGTCCTATGCGACGCAGGTCGCGTTGCAGCCGCTCTCGCCCGAGGATGGCGCGCGCATCCTTCGTTGGGTCCTGGGCGCGGACCACGTCTCGGACGCCCTCGGCGAGCTGATCGTCGCCAAGGCCGAGGGCAATCCTTTCTTCCTGGAGGAACTGGCGCGGGCGGTCCGGGAGCGCGGCGGCGCCTTCCCGCTCATCGGAGTACCGGACACGATCCAGGAGGTGCTCCTGGCGCGCATCGAGCGGCTCGCCCCGGCGGACAAGCGCCTGCTCGAGGTCGCCGCCGTCGTCGGCAAAGACGTGTCCGTCTCGGTGGTTCGCGCGCTCACCGACATGCCGGACGGCGAGTTGCAGGGCGCATTCACCCGCCTCAAGAGCGCTGAATTCCTGTACGAGACGGGCGCGGGGCCCGATGCCGAGTACACGTTCAAGCACACGCTGACGCACGAAGTGGCGTACGAGAGTCTCCGTCCGGAGCAGCGCCGCGGGCTGCACGCGCGCATCGTCGAGGCGATCGAACGCCTCCACTCAGACCGACTTGCCGAGCACGTCGACCGCCTCGCCCATCACGCCTCCCGGGGCGAGATCTGGCACAAGGCCGTCGCGTACCTGCGTCAGGCCGGCGCGAAGGCGCTCGCCGGGTCGGCCTACCGCGAGGCGGTGGCGTGCTTCGAGCACGCCCTCGTCGCCCTGTCACATCTTCCGGAGACCAGAGCCACGCTCGAACACATGATCGATCTCAGGTTCGACCTGCGGACGGCGCTCACCCCGCTCGGCGAGCGGACGCGGATCTTCGAGCACCTGGGCGAGGCCGAAGCGGTGGCGCGGACGCTCGACGATCAGCGCCGCATGGGACGCGTCGCGGCGTACCTGACCGATTACTTCCGTCTGACTGGCGTGCATGAGCGCGCTCGCGAATCGGGCCGGCGCGCGCTCGCGCTCGCGGATGCGCTCGGCGACTTCCCGCTCCAGGTCGCCGCCAACACGTACCTTGGACAGGTCCACTACGACCTCGGGCACTACCGCGACGGCACCGTGTTCCTCCGGCGGAACGTCGAGCGGCTCGTCGGCGACCTCACCTTCGAGCGCTTCGGCCTGCCCTTCCTCTCGTCCGTCCACTCCCGCGTGTGGCTGGTGCTCTGCTTGAGCGAGCTCGGCGAGTTCCGCGAGGGCATCGCGGTCGCCGAGGAAGGGCTGCGGATGGCCGAGGCCGCGGATCATCCGCTGAGCCTCACGTCGGGCTACGCGGCTCTCAGCCGGCTCTATCTCGGCAAGGGTGACCTGGCGCGGGCAGTGCCGGCGCTGGAACGAGGCCTGGCGCTGTGCGGCACCTGGCATATTCGGCTGTGGGAGCCGGTCTTCAGATCCTGGCTGGGTCACGCCTATGCGCTGGGCGGGCGCCTCACCGACGGCTTGCCACTGCTCGAGCAGGCGATCGAGCAGCAGATCTCCATGGGCCGGATGGCCAGCCATTCGGCCCGCCTCGCCTCTCTCGGCGAGGCCTACCTCATCGCGGGACGGACGACGGAGGCGGCGACGGTCGCCGGGCGCTCGCTCACGCTGGCACGCGAACGGACGGAACGGGGCAACGAGGCCTCTGCCCTCCGCCTGCTGGGCGCGATCGCTGCCCAGGCCGATCCGTCTGCCACCGCCAGCGCCGAAGCGTCGTATCGGCAAGCCATGACGCTGGCCGAGGAGCTCGGGATGCGCCCCCTCCTCGCCATGTGCGCGCTCGAGCTGGGCGCGCTCTATCGACGGCACGGCATGAGCACGCCGGCGCGAGAGCAGCTGACTGCGGCGCTCGAACTCCTCCGAGCGATGGAGATGCCACTCTGGCTGGAGCGGGCCGAGGCAGAGTATCGGGATCTTCGCTGATTAGCGCTTCGTGCCGACCTCCCTGACCACGAACCGCACGAGCTCGACACCGCCCTTGCGGCTCAGCCGCCGCAACTCCAGATAGAGGTTTTCGGCGGCCTGGCGGTCGAGACCGGTGACCGTCACGCGGTGCACGACGTCGGCTCGGGTCTTGCGCTTCATCGGTCGCTCCTCACGAGCAGCGGTGGACGGACCCCGAGCGAGATCACCGGGGTCCGTCCCGTCAGGTCTCAGGAAGTCCGCCGTCTCCGCTTCTTCGTCTTCCGCGACTTCCGCCTTCTTGTCGCCGACGGTAACGACTGCGACTGGATGTTCCCCGGGAGGCCCCGGAGGACCGTCCGGATCCGCTTCATGTACGCCTTGACCTGCTTCCGGGTCTTCGGGCCTCGCACCTCGAACGTGACCGCGTGTTTCTTGTCGGCTCCAAACGCGCTCATCCCATCACCTCCCTTCGACCTCGTGTCTCATCCGCCGGCGCCCGGATCCACCCGGCGCGCGGGGTCTATCCCCGCGCGTCGCGGATACCCTCGAACAGCTCGTCCGCGTGGAAGATCCCCGGTAGCGCGTCGACGTCCCGCACGAAATAATGATCCTCGACGGTGTCATAAGGCTCGCTGACCGCCACGGGCTCGTCGAGGGCGAGCCGCACGTAGGTCAGCGTCATGTTGTGCTTTCCCGCGAGGTCGAAAAAGTTCATCATCGTGATGAAGCGACCGGCATTGATCTCGGTGACGCACGGGACCCCCCCCTCGTTCTCCTTCAGATCGACGCTGAACGCACCGGTGACGCGGCGGCCGAGCGTGCGGACGGCCGCGACACAGACCTCGACGACCCGAGGGTCGACGACCGTCTTGGCCAGCGCCGCGATGGACGACGCGCCGCTCGGCTGGCTGCCCCCGCCGAAGTAGGACAGCCGCTCGACCGTCTTCACGAGGACGAGCGCGCCGTCCTTCCACAGGCTCTGGCACGCGAAATCCCGGCCCGGAAGATACTCCGCGATCGTGAACGCTCGCGCGGGAACCCCGCGCATCTCGCGCCAGTAGGCGATCCAGTTGACGGCCTGCCGCGGGTGCGTCATCGGCGCAGCGCCCCGCGAGCCGCTGCCGGACCGGATCCGGCACCACACGCGCGCCGGTCGGCCCAGATCACGAAACGCTCGTGACACCGTCGCTTCGGATCTCACCGGAAGTGTCCGGGGCACGGGCACACCGCGGGCGCCGAGGTGCGCGGTCAGCTGGTACTTGTCCTGGCACAGCGTGATCGCTCGCCGACTTGGCAGGAACAGCCGACAGCCGAGGGTTCCGCGCAGTCGGGACGCGAGGGAGACGTCCTCGTCGGTGTTCGGGATGAGCAGGTCGATTTTCTCGGTGCGGACGATGTGGCGCAACGCCGCGGCGTAGCGGGGATGCGCCCGCGGGGGGACGAGATAGTTCCGATCCGCGGTCGACTTCCGGAGAACGAAGCGATCGTCGTGGCAGCCGACGATGACACACGACGAATCGCCCGACCGCAGGCTGCGGATCAGGCTGTTGCCGGGTCCGGTTCCCGCGGCGGGAACGAGGAGGTGGATCGGCATCGGCGCGCTCAGGCGGATTTCATGGGCAGGATCAGCCGCCGCGCGAAGATGGCCCGGATGAGCGGACCGTGGCGCCCGCCCAGTTGCTGGTCGGCGGTCAGCATCGTCGCCACGACGCTCGAGAACGAGAGGTTCGTCGCAGGGGTCATCTGCCAGGTCCGCGCCAGGAGCAGGCCCATATAATCCCGAGCCTCTGCCAACGCCAGCCTGAACGCGTTCTCATGACGCGCGAAACCTCGGGCGAACGCCCCCTTGAGCCCTCGCACGGCCCGGCCACGGGCGTGGGACGAGCGGTCCGCGACGCGTCGCGCGATCGCGTCGTGGGCGACGAGTCGCCGCTCGTACAGCTCGACCAGGAGGTCGAAGACCGCGCCCTCGAACGGCAGGCACAGCGAGTACTTGTAAGCGTCGGGATCCGGGTCCCACGGCACGTCGCCCATGGTGAAATCGTTGTACAGGTTCCGAGCGACAACGGCCTCGCCGATGCGCGACACGATACTCGCGGCGAAGAGCCGGCCGTGCGTACGCTTGAGCAGGCGATCGACCACCTCCTTGAAGTGGAGCGACGACACCACGGCGACCAGATCGGCGCCCGCCTCCTCGTGTGCGCGGAATTCCACGGGCCGCACTGAGGGGTTGCCGATCACTCCTTTCAGGATGAGGTGACCGACCTCGTGCGCGACGCTGTCGAAGTTCTCGCAGACGAGGCCGGACGGGTCGCCCGCGCCGAATTCCACGTAGCCGAACATCGAAAAGGCGTTCCAATCGCGTACCCGCGGGATGATCTCGAGGCGACGATAGGTGTCGCCGAAGTGCCATGCGAGTCGGCGACCGAGATAGACCTCCCAGATGTCCAGCACGCACCTGATCGCGCCGTATGCGGTCGCCGACTTGAAGGTCTCGTCGTCCGGCTCGATCTCATCGAAATGTCCCTGGCGGTTGGGCTCGGCGGGGCGCAACCGCGCCCCCGCGTACGGGGGCACCCGACCGGTCTTCGAGTACGGGCGCTTGTTGCGCGCGTCCACGACGTACATGCGATCGTCCGCCGGTCCGATCCCGACGGTGCCCGGTGTCGAATCGACGTGGATGGTGACGGCTCGCGCGAAGCCGGGCAGGAACTTCGGCTGCGGGTAGACGCGAAAGCGCGTGCCCGTCCTGCTGTAGCGGGTATCGAGGAACAGATCACGACCGAAAGGCCTGATCGGCATCTTGCGCTGGCCGATGCGGTCCTCGTGCTCGTCCGCGGCCAGTTATGGCAAGAATCTAAGGCAAACGCCCGCCGTGCGCCATCGGATTCTGCCGACGGTGCGACGGGCGGCCCGGCAGCTGACCGCCGGCCGCGGTATCCTTGGTGGCGGGCACCGAGCCCGAATCATGACGGCAACGAACGACGATCCCCTCGCGGCGCTGGCGACGCGCGCCCTCGACTTCGTCCGGGACGACAGCGTCGTCGGCCTGGGCGCGGGCCGGGCGGCGAGCGCCTTCGTCCGTGCCCTCGCCGCGCGCGCGCGCGGGGGGTTGCGTGTCCGCGGGGTTCCGGCGTCCGAGGACACGGCGCGCCTCGCCCGGGAGCTCGGCATCGCGCTCGTGGGCCTCGAAGCCGAGCTGGACCTCACCGTCGATGGCGCCGACGAGGTCGATCGCGGACTGAACCTCATCAAGGGCTACGGCGGGGCGTTCGTGAGAGAGCGGATCGTCGCGGCGGCGTCGCGGCGGCAGGTCATCCTCGTGACGGCCGACAAGCTGGTCGAGACGCTCGGCGGTCGTGGCCGGCTTCCGGTCGAGGTCCTGCCGTTCGCGCTTCCACTCTGCCAGCGGCGACTGGAGGACCTCGGACTGAAGCCCGCGCTGCGCACGCGCGAGGAGCGTCCGTTCGTGACCGACAACTTCAACGTGATCGTCGACTGCACGGTCGGTCCCATCGCGGATCCCGCGGCCCTCGAGCGCGCGATCCTCGCGATCCCCGGCGTCATCGACACGGGCCTCTTCCTCGGCACCGCCGACACGGTCCTCGTGTCCGACGGAGAGACCGTTCGCGAGCTCGTCCGGCGGAGGTCGCGGTGATGGACGAGACGACGAGGTTCCACCTTTCTCCCGAGCTCGACGCGGAGGTACGCGCCACCCTCGACGAGTGGGCCGCGGGTGACAAGGTGATGCGACTCTGGGCGCGGGACGCGACCTTGTGGACGGGCGCTGACGAGGCGAGTTGGCTCGGGTGGCTTGGTGTCGCAGGTGACCAGCTCGCTCGCGTCGGCCAGCTCCGTGACCTGGCCGACGCGGTCCGGACCGAGGGTTTCACCCAGGTCCTGGTGCTGGGCATGGGAGGCTCGAGCCTCTGCCCGGAGGTTCTCAAGATGACCTTCGGCCGGAACGCCGGCTATCCCGAGCTCTTCGTTCTCGACTCGACCGATCCAGGTCAGATCCGGGCGATCGAGCGCAAGAGCGACCTGGCCAGGACCCTCCACATCGTGTCGAGCAAATCCGGTAGCACCCTCGAGCCGAACATCTTCATGCAGTACTTCCTCGAGCGCGCCCGGCAGCTGGTCGGCGTCGATCGCGCCGGCAGTCGCTTCATCACGATCACCGATCCGGGCTCCAGGATGGAGCAGGTCGCGACGGCCGACGGATTCCGCCGCGTCCTCCTCGGCGTGCCGTCCATTGGCGGGCGTTACTCGGCGCTCTCGGACTTCGGCATGGCGCCGGCGGCGATCATGGGGCTCGACGTCGCCAGATTCCTCGGCCACGCCGATGCGATGGCCAGACGGTGCGGCGCGCGGGTGCCGGTTAGGGAGAACCCGGGCGTCCTTCTCGGGATCGTCATGGGCGTTCTCGCCCGGCGCGGACGTGACAAGGTCACGCTGGTGACCTCGCCCGGCATCCACCACCTCGGCGTGTGGCTGGAGCAGCTCCTGGCCGAGTCCACGGGCAAGGAGGGTAAGGGGCTGATCCCGGTCGATCGCGAGCCGCTGGGCCCGCCGGCGGTGTACGGGGGTGACCGCCTCTTCGTGTACCTTCGTCTGGCCTCGGGCCCCGACCGCGCGCAGGACGAGGCAATGGCGGCGCTCGAGCGCGCGGGCCACCCGGTCGTGCGACTCGTCGTCCCCGACCCGTACCATCTCGGCGCCGAGTTCTTCCGCTGGGAATTCGCGACGGCCGTCGCTGGCGCGATCCTCGGCGTCAACCCCTTCGACCAGCCCGACGTGGAGGCGAGTAAGGTGGCGACGCGCTCGTTGACCGACCGGTACGAGACGACGGGCGCCTTGCCGGTCGAGTCGCCGTTGCGCGTGAGCGATCCCGCGTGCGGTCCGGCACTGAAAGCACACCTGCAGGCGGTCAGGCCCGGGGACTACGTGGCCTTCCTCGCGTACGTTCCGATGAACGAGGCGCACGAGGCCGAGCTTCAGGCGGCCCGGGTCGCGGCGCGGGATCGGCTCAAGGTCGCGACGTGTCTCGGCTTCGGACCCCGCTATCTCCACTCGACCGGGCAGGCGTACAAGGGCGGACCGAATTCTGGCGTCTTCATCCAGATCACGTGTGACGACGGGGAGGACCTCCCGGTACCGGGGCGGCGATACTCCTTCGGCGTGGTGAAGGCGGCGCAGGCGCTCGGCGACTTCCAGGTCCTCCGGGCGCGCGGGCGGCGGGCGTTGCGCGTGCACCTCGGGAGCGATGTGAAAGCCGGCCTGGGCCAGCTGCGCCGGGCCGTCGAGGCGTGAGGAGGACTCCATGCAGGCTGGAATGGTGGGACTGGGGAGGATGGGCGCGAACATGGCGCGCCGCCTGATGCGAGGTGGCCACGAGGTGGTCGGGTACGCAACCGACCCCGCGAACGTCAAGGCGATCGCGAGTGAAGGCGCCAGAGGCACGACGGAGCTCGACGACTTCGTCCTGGCGCTCCGGCCGCCTCGGGTCGCGTGGGTGATGGTGCCCGCCGGCGCGGCCACCGAGCAGGTCGTGACGGACCTGGCCAAGCGCATGGCGCCGGGCGACACGATTGTCGACGGCGGTAACTCCTTCTACAAGGACGACGTGCGCCGGATGACGATGCTGCGCGAGAAGCAGATCCACTACGTCGACGTCGGCACGAGCGGCGGCGTCTGGGGGCTCGCGCGCGGCTATTGTCTGATGATCGGCGGCGAGCGCCAAGTTGTCGAACGGCTGGGACCGATCTTCACGACGCTCGCGCCGGGGAAGGGGAGTATCCCGAGCACCCCGGGCCGCGAGACGGCCGGCGGCACCGCCGAGCAGGGCTACCTCCATTGTGGACCGTCGGGCGCCGGCCACTTCGTGAAGATGGTCCACAATGGGATCGAGTACGGGCTGATGCAGGCGTACGCCGAGGGGCTCGACATTCTGAAGAACGCCAACGCCAAGACCCTCGAGCCCGATCTCAGGTACGAGCTGAGCATCGCCGACGTCACGGAAGTGTGGCGGCGCGGCTCGGTGGTGAGCTCCTGGCTCCTCGACCTGACGGCGCAGGCTCTCGCCGAGAATCCGACCCTTTCCAACTATACCGGGGTCGTCGCCGACTCGGGCGAGGGTCGGTGGACGGTCATGGCGGCGGTCGAGGAAGGTGTCCCCGCCGACGTGCTGTCGGCCTCCCTCTACGCGCGCTTCCGCTCCCGACAGGACCACACCTTCGCCGAGAAAGTGCTCTCGGCCATGCGACAGAAGTTCGGCGGTCACGTCGAGCT
This sequence comes from Candidatus Rokuibacteriota bacterium, assembly GCA_003221635.1. Classification (GTDB taxonomy): domain Bacteria; phylum Methylomirabilota; class Methylomirabilia; order Rokubacteriales; family CSP1-6; genus AR31. The sequence continues at coordinate 23,970 of QHSR01000041.1, forward strand.
GCCCGGGTGATCCTCGCGGGCGATGTCGGCGGGACGAAGACGGCCCTCGCGCTGTTCGATGAGCGAGGCCGCGACCTGGCGCTCGTCCGCGAAGAGGTACTGCCGAGCCACGGATTCGCGGCCCTCGAGGACGCGATCGGACGGTTTCTTTCCATCGGCCCGCGGGTGTCGGTGGACGCGGCCTGCTTCGGCGTCGCCGGTCCCGTGATCGGTGGCCGGTCCACGGCGATGAACCTCCCGTGGGTGGTCGACGAGGCGACGCTCGGGGCGAGCGTGTCGACGGAGCGCGTGAAGCTCCTGAACGATCTCGAGGCGACGGGCCACGGGGTCCTGGCGCTCCCGTCGTCGTCCCTGCTACCGCTTCAGACCGGCGCGTCCCGCGCGGGGAACATGGTGCTGATCGCGGCCGGCACGGGACTCGGCGAGGTCCTTCTGGTCTGGGACGGTAAGCGGCATCGGGTCGTCGGCTCCGAGGGAGGCCACGCCGACTTCGCGCCGCGGACCGATCTCGAGGTGGAGCTCTTCCGGTTTCTTCGCCGCGAGTTCGGGCGCGTCAGCTACGAGCGCGTGATCTCGGGACCCGGGTTCTACAACATCTACCGGTTTCTTCGGGCGAGCGACGGCTCATCGGAGCCCGAATGGCTCCGCGCGCGCATGGAGGGCGGCGATCCGAGCGCGGTCATCGCCGAGGCGGCTCTCACCCGGAGCGATTCGCGCGCCGTCCAGGCGCTCGACATGTTCGTGTCCATCTACGGCGCCGAGGCGGGCAATCTCGCGCTCAAGGCGCTCGCGGTCGAGGGTGTATTCATCGGCGGCGGTATCGCGCCCAAGATCCAGGAGAAGCTCCTGGACGGGACGTTCGTCTCGGCCTTCCGCGACAAGGGCCGGCTCACCCCGCTGATGGCCGCGATTCCCGTGCACCTGGTACTCGAGCCCCGCGCCGCGCTCCTGGGCGCGGCCGCCATCGCCAGATCGCTCCTGTCCAGGGCCGCTCCCGGCGCTCGCCGTGCGCGGGGCCGGCGGTAGCTTTTCTGGTCGCGTCGCTCGAGCCCCGGGACGTGTTCAACCGGTGAGCACACGAAAGACCATGACCCGGGAAGAGCTGCGACTCCGCGAGGCCCAGGATCGTACAGCCCACTGGAAACGGTGGGGGCCCTACCTGGCCGAACGCCAGTGGGGGACGGTGCGCGAAGACTACAGCGCCCACGGCACCGCCTGGGACTCCTTCCCCCACGATCACGCCCGGTCGAGGGCGTACCGGTGGGGCGAGGACGGAATCGGCGGGATCACCGACAACCACGGACGGCTCTGCCTGGCGATGGCTCTCTGGAACGGCCACGACCCGATTCTCAAGGAGCGCCTGTTCGGGCTCGCGGGCAGCGAGGGGAATCACGGCGAGGACGTGAAGGAGTACTACTTCTATCTCGACTCGACGCCCACGCATTCCTACATGAAGTACCTCTACAAGTATCCTCAGGCGGCGTTTCCCTACGGGCGCCTCGTGGCGGAGAACCGGCGGCGCGACCGTCGAGCGCCGGAGTTCGAGCTGATCGACACCGGCATCTTCGACGGCGATCGCTACTTCGACGTGATGATCGAGTATGCCAAGGCGGCGCCCGACGATGTCCTCGTTCGCATCACCGCGACGAATCGCGGCCCCGAGGCGGCCGAGCTGCACCTCCTGCCGACCCTCTGGTACCGCAATACGTGGTCGTGGGACAGGGGAGGCCCCGAGCGGCCCACGCTGAGCCCCGGCGACGATCGCCGCCACACGGTGATCGCGGCGGAGCACCCGTCGCTCGGCGCGCGGTGGCTCTACTGCGAGGGTGGGCCGGAGCTCCTGTTCACCGAGAACGATACCAACACCGCGCGCCTCTTCGACGTGCCGACCGCGCGCCCGTACGTGAAGGACTCGATCGGCGACTACGTCGTCGGAGGAAAAAAGGACGCCGTCAACCCGGAGCGGCTCGGCACGAAGGCCGCCGCGTACTATCGCCTGAGGGTCGGGTCCGGCCAGAGCGTCGTCACGCGGCTCCGGCTCTGCAACACGCCGCTTCCGGCCGGGCCGTTCGGCGAGGACTTCGATACTGTGTTCGGTCAGCGGGTGCGAGAGGCCGACGAGTTCTACCAGACGGTCGTCCCGAAGGGGCTCTCCGACGACGCCAAGAGCGTGATGCGGCAAGCGTTCGCCGGGCTCCTCTGGTCCAAGCAGCTCTATCACTACGACGTCCGGCGCTGGCTCGAAGGCGACCCCGCGTGCCCACCGCCCCCGCCCGGGCGCGCGAAGGGGCGCAATCACGAGTGGCAGCATCTCTACAACGAAGACGTGATCTCGATGCCGGACAAGTGGGAGTACCCGTGGTATGCGGCGTGGGACCTGGCGTTCCACACGATCCCGCTGGCGCTCGTCGACCCCGACTTCGCCAAGGCGCAGCTCATCCTCTTCCTGCGCGAGTGGTACATGCACCCGAACGGGCAGATCCCGGCCTACGAGTGGGCGCTGGGGGACGTGAACCCGCCGGTCCACGCATGGGCGGCGCTGCGCGTCTACCGCATCGAACGGCGCCTGCGGGGCAAGGGCGACCGCGCGTTTCTCGAGAGGGTCTTTCACAAGCTCTTGCTGAACTTCACCTGGTGGGTGAACCGGCAGGACGCCGAGGGCAAGAACGTCTTCCAGGGCGGCTTCCTCGGCCTCGACAACATCGGCGTCTTCGACCGGTCGGCGCCCTTGCCCACGGGGCGCCACATCGAGCAGTCGGACGGCACCTCCTGGATGGGGATGTACTGCCTCAACATGCTGGCGATCGCGCTCGAGCTGGCCAGGCAAGATCCGGCCTACGAAGACGTCGCCTCGAAGTTCTTCGAGCACTTCGTCTACATCGCCCGCGCGACCCGTCACCTCGGCGAGGAGGGCATCAACCTCTGGGACGACGCGGACGGCTTCTACTATGACGTGCTCCACAGTGATGGCGCCGCCTACCCGATGAAGGTGCGCTCGATGGTCGGGCTCGTGCCGCTCTTCGCGGTCGAGACGCTCGAGCCGGAGATCGTCGACAAGCTGCCGGGCTTCAAGCGGCGGATGCAGTGGTTCATCGACAACCATCCCGAGTTCCGCGAGCACGTCGAGAACGCGTCCAAGCCCGGCGTCGGGATGCGCCGGCTCCTGGCGATCGTCGCCCGCGAGCAGCTGCCGCGCGTCCTCCGGTTCATGCTGGACGAGGCGGAGTTTCTCTCGCCCCATGGCGTCCGCGCGCTGTCGCGCTACCACCGCGACCACCCCTACGTGCTCCACCTCGACGGCATGGAGCATCGCGTCGACTACGAGCCCGCCGAGTCCTCGAGCGGTCTCTTCGGGGGCAACTCGAACTGGCGCGGACCCGTGTGGTTCCCGATGAACTACCTCCTGATCGAGTCGCTCCAGAAGTTCCACCACTTCTACGGCGACACGCTGAAGGTCCCGTGCCCCACGGGCTCGGCGACCGCGCTCGATCTCTGGCAGGTCGCCGTGGAGCTGTCCCGCCGGCTCACGCGCATCTTTCTGCGCGACGCGGATGGCTGGCGGCCCGTCTACGGGGGCACCGACAAATTCCAGCGCGATCCCCACTGGCGCAACCTGATCCTCTTTTACGAGTACTTCCACGGTGACAACGGCGCGGGCATCGGCGCCAGCCACCAGACGGGCTGGACGGGTCTCGTGGCCAAGCTCCTCCAGCAGAGCGGTGAGGGATGAAAGGTGAACCGCTCGGTAGTACTCCTTAGGAAGGCTCGTCGCGCCGCCGGCTGCAGCGGCGGGTGAAGCCGCGGGGTTGCGGCCAGCGCCACACGGCGGGGGATGTCGGGCCCCGCGCCAGCACCGCGGATAGCCGCCGGAGTAACGCCCGGCCGGCGGGCTCATTCCGCATTCGCTTGTCGTTGCCGCGCGCCCGCGGGCGAAGGTCCGTCCGTCGTAGCGAAGTCGGTACAAGAACCCCTGTGAACGGCGCTCCGCCGTTCAGCGGATCATTGCGCTTCGGGCAGATCCGTCAACGCGGCCGCGGGGCGGGACATCAGGCTCCTGATGATCGGCTTGACGCGGTCGACCGGGACGGCGAAGGTCAATGGCGGCCTCGCGCCGGTGGCCGTCGCGCTGTCGGTCACGATGCCGACCACTTGCCCGAGGTGGTTGAGGAGCGGCCCTCCGGCGCCGTCCGGCTTCGGCGTCAGATCGACTGCCAGGTTGCCTCCGCTGCCGGCGCCCGTCGCGCGAACGGTGGCCACCGTCGGCGCGCGGCCGACGGCACCTCCATTTCCGATCGCCAGCACGCGTTCTCCTACCGCGAGAATCCAGGAGTCACCGAGCGCGATGACCGGCAGTCCGCTCTGCTCGACCTTCAGGATCGCGATGTCGTTCAGCCGGTCCCGGGCCACGACGGCGGCCGGCAGCGTCCGCCCGTCGTGGAGCGTCACCTGGATGGCGCTTACGCCGCTGACCGTCCGGTCGTGCGTGACGATGTATCCCTGCCGATCGATGATGAACCCGCGGTTCGGCCGTGGGTGGAGCTCCGCCGGCGTCCGTCTGGGCGCGCCGTGGTCAGTGCTGGTGCGCTTCGAGAAGCGAACGTCGACGACCGCGCGCATCAACGCCGCGATCGACAATCTGTCCCATCGCGGAGACTCCGAGGCCCATGTCGGCAAATCCTGTAGCCACTGCGATGCCCCCGCTGCTTTGGGCTCTCGTGCCGACCGACTGACGAATCGAGCCTGGGCTCCGGCCAGGGTGTCTAGGGCAGCACCCCCACCCGGTGATCCGAGCAGAGGCGCTCCGGGAATGGATGGATTGGTGATTCTCGCGGAACGAGTGGCCCGTGCGCCACCTTTGCTCGGAGCCGTCAGGGCATCCGGCGCCTGCGGCGGCGGCTCGGCAATACGTTCGCGTGGCGGCGGTGGCGACGGCGCGGCTCGAGCGTCTCTCAGGTCTTCCGTCGCGTCCGCTCTGAGGGCGGTCGGAGGGGCCGTCCGCGTCGGCTGCTCGTCGGGCTCGGCCTGGCGTGGAACCCGGACTGATCGCCTCTCGGTCATCCGCTTGCCCGCGGCCCATGGCTTCGCTCGGTTGGGCGGGTGCGGTGGGGCTGCTCGCCTCTCGCGGCGACGGCGCGGCCGTGCCCGGGGCTTGCCCCGCTGGCGCCGACACCGCCAGGCGCGCGTCGATACGCTGGTCGGAGACGAGAGCACCGCCTTGGGGCGCCTTGCTCCAGAGGATCCGGGAGACTCCGAGGAGGATCGGCGTAGCCAGGATCACGCTCGCGACGAGCGAGACCGGTACGGCGTACGGCCCGATGCGTTCGCGAACAGCTTGCAGGGAACGGGTGCGAGCCGGTGCGGACGCCGTGAACGGTTCCACACCGCGTTCGCTGCGCGGCTTGCGGCACCCCGGGCAGTCGGCAAGCGCGGCCCGGAGGGGCGCCGAGCATGCGACCCTGTGTTGCCAGTTCTGTGCGCACTCGGGGCAATAGTGGAAGTGCGGTCCTCGTCGTGCTCCCGGCTCCGGCTCCGACTCGACCTGCGGAAGCACCAGGGGCAGCAGGAGACGAGCCCGTCCAGGCACCGGCCTTCATGATCCCAGTCGCCTTCGCACATGTTGCAGTAGTGCGAATGCAGGTCTCGAGTGAGTACCTCCTCGTTTCCGGAGCACAGGGGACAATCCTGGGGGCCGACGAGAAGATTCCCCGAGTCCGGGCCCGTGTGCTGCCAGCGCGCCAATACAGTCTCTCCTCTTCGCGTGATCGGTCGCCTCTTCGCCGGGCATCCGCGGCCGCAGGGAAGACACCACGAAAGGTCATCTGCCCTCGACCTTCTGTCTCTGACTCTTCTGTCCCTGACTGTGGTCCGAGGCCCGGGATGAGGCAAGCGCGAGAACCCTGTAAAGAGGGGCGAGGAAACCCTGTTCGGCAAGCGGGACGTGGCTCGGGGAACTACCCGATTACGGTGCAGGACCCTCCCTACGGAGACGACCGGTCGCCGGGCTCAGGCCTTGCCCTCCAGCGCGCGCTTGAGCTGGTCGAGATGGTTGTCGTCGTGCCACGCCATGAGCGTGACGAAGTCGTTGATCGTGACGGGGCCGCGCGTGGCGTGGACGCCGGCGCGCTTCCACTGCGCGGGCGTGAGGGTGCGGAGCAAGGCCAGCGACTCGTCCCGCCGTGTGCGGAATGCCGCCAGCGCCAGCTGCGCGTCGTTCCGGAGATACTGACGCTCCTCGGCCCAGCGATCCGGCGTGGTGGGATCGAACGAGAGCTTTGGGCTGTCCATCGCCAGCATCATCCCGAACCGCCCCATGAACATTTCCTCGATGTCGCGCAGGTGGCAGACGGCCTCCTTCGCCGCCCAGTTCTTGCCGTCCGGACGGCGCGACAGCGCCGCGTCGTCGCGGCCCCGGATCGCGGCGGCGAGCTCGTCGGCGGTCCGCGTCAGGCGCTTCAGCCGTTCCTCGACAGGCAGCTTCGCGTACTCTTCCATCGTCGGCATCGTGATCCTCCCTTCGGCGTCGGGCACGAGCTGGTGGAACAGGCTCGACTCGCGCTTGTAGAACCCCTGCGTATGATACGACTCGCCCAGCCGCAGCCCGGTGTAATCGACGTGGTGGCCGACCTCGTGGAGCAGGGTCCGGAGATACGTCCGGAACGCGACGACGCGCTTCTGCTTGGCGGTGCGCATCCAGAGCTGGATCTTGGGCTGCCGGCCGCGCTCGTGGGTGTAGAGCCCGTGGAGCTCGCCCCAGCGCGAGTGGGGCCGCGCGGCGAGCACCTCGACTC
>QHSR01000042.1 GCA_003221635.1 Candidatus Rokuibacteriota bacterium
GTAGCCGTGAGGCTACTTCGGCAGTGACCCTTGAAGACGATCCCAAGCAACTCCGGGGTCACTGGGCCCCCAACCCCCCGCGCTCTGAAGCGCCCCGGCGCAGCCGAGGCGCTCCTCGATTTGCCGATAGTCCATGGGGCCTCGACGGGCCCCCACGTCCCTGCGCTCCCCAATGGTCCCGAGGCCTGTCGGAGCAGGGGGGTGATTGGTCTAGGACGTCTCAGCCACGCTGCATCTCGAGCGGCAGCAGCGTGTCCACCAGTGACGCACCGCCGTCGGCGTGGATGAGTTGACCCGTGATCCATGCGGCGTCCGGCGAGCACAAGAGCGCCACGACGTTGCCGATGTCCGCTGGTGTTCCCATCCGTCCCATCGGCGTCCAGCCGCTGGCATGCCAGGCGCGGGCGGTGTCGACGGCGGCCTGGGGAAAGCTGTTCAGCACGCTGTCATCGGTGAGACCGGGACTCACGGAGTTGACCGTAATCCCGCGTGGTGCCAGCGTTACCGCAAAGTAGCGGACGAGCGACTCGAGGGCGGCCTTGGCCGAGCCCATCGCGACCCACGGCTGCCAGGTGCCCTTCTGTCCGCCCGGAGCATAGGTCACGGCGACGATGCGGCCACCCTGGCCCATGATCCCGACGGACTCCCGCACGCCGACCAGGAAGGCCTTGGCCTGTGAGTCCATGGCGTGGTCCCAGGCCTCGAGCGTGATGTCCATCGGCTTCTGGTAAAACTTCGCGGCCTCCGGGCGGGCGTTGGCGACGAAGATGTCGAGCGTGCCGAAGGCCCGGCGAACCTCGCCGAACATGCGCTGGACGTCCTCCATGCGCGACACGTCGGCCTGGACGAGGAACCCGTCGGCGCCGTGCTTGCGCACGCGCTCGAGGGTCTCCTTGGCCGCGGCCTGGTTCACGTAATAGTGGACGGCGACGCGGGCGCCCGACTCGGCGAGCTTGACCGCGATACCGCGGCCGATGCCCCGCGATCCTCCAGTGACCAGTGCGTGCTTGCCCTTGAGCGACATGGCGTCCTCCTCTGTGCCGAGGGCGATCGCCGCGATGCCGCGGCCGATGTCCTCTACCCCTCCGGATAAGCTCCTCGCGGCCGGTCCTGTCGCGTTTCCACCCGTATAGCGGGGGCCACGTCCCACGTCAAGGCGCAAGATTGCGCAAGAGTGCTAGGGGGGCGGCAGGGCGTTACCGTTCGGGCCGGGGTACACTCGAGCACCATGAGCTTCGTCAGCCACGTCGAGTGCACCATCTGCGGCGCCAGCCACGATGCCAAGCGTCTCCTGACCGTCTGCGAGAAGTGCGGGCAGATGCTCGCGGTGCGTTACGACCTCGCGCGTGTCGCGGCGAGCGTGACGAAGGACGCGCTCCGCCAGCGTGCACCCGGCATGTACCGGTTCCGCGAGCTGACGCCGCTCGACGACGCCGAGCTGCCTGTGACGCTCGGCGAGGGGGGGACGCCGCTGCTCGAGCTCTCGCGGCTCGCCGCTCACTTCGGGATCAAGAAGCTCTGGGCGAAGGACGAAGGCCAGAACCCGACCGGCTCGTTCAAGGCGCGCGGCCTGGGCATGGCGATCACGCGCTCGCGAGCGCTCGGCGCCAGAGGCTTCGTCATCCCTTCGGCGGGCAACGCCGGCGGCGCCGCGGCGGTCTATGCGGCGCGGTGCGGCCTGCCGTGCGTCGTCATCGTGCCGCGCGGAACGCCGGCGGCGGCGGTGGCGGAGGCTCAGATCGCCGGCGCCCACGTCTTCACGATCGAGGGCTCGATCGCCACCGCCGGCCGGGTCGCAGCGAAGGTCTCGCCCCAGCTCGGCTGGTTCGATCTTTCGACGCTCAAGGAGCCGTATCGGCTGGAAGGCAAGAAGACGATCGGGCTCGAGCTGGCCGAGCAGCTCGGATGGCGGATGCCCGACGTCCTGCTCTATCCGACGGGCGGGGGCACCGGGCTGATCGGCATCCCGAAGGGCTACCAGGAGCTCCGGGCGATGGGCTGGCTCTCGGGGGAGCTGCCGCGCTTCTTCGCCGTCCAGGCCGATGGCTGCGCGCCCGTGGTGAAGGCATTCGCCGCCGGCGCCGAGACGACCACGGCCTGGGAGAATCCGACGACGCACGCCGCCGGGCTGCGGGTGCCCTCGCCCTTCGCCGGCCGCCAGATGCTTCGGCTCCTGCGCGATACGCGGGGCGGCGCGGTGGCGATCAGCGAGGAGGCGATCCGGGAGGCGCAGCGCCTCGTGGCGCGCGTCGAAGGCATCTGGACGGCGCCCGAGTCGGCGGCGCTCGTCGCGGCGCTTGCCGAGCTCAAGGATCGCGGCGAGACCGTCCGGGACGCCGAGATCGTGCTGATCTTCACCGGCACCGGGATCAAGTACGAGCCGCCCCCGCTCCCGGCGCCCACCGATCTGTCGGGCACGGAAGAGGAGGTCCTCGCCAGGGTGCGCCGGGTGGCCGGGGCTTAACAGCATCCGCCCTTCGGTGGTAGCATCTCCCCCACCGCATCGCCCGTCCCAGGAGGCAGGTCAATGGCGATCGAGATTGGGAAGATCCGGAACGTCGGCGTCGTCGGGCACGGCGGCGTCGGCAAGACGTCGCTCGTCGAGGCCATGCTGTTCGCCACCGGCGCCGTGACGCGCCTGGGCCGCGTGGACGACGGCTCGACCACCACCGACTTCGACCCCGACGAGATCAAGCGGAAGATCTCGATCAACACGTCGCTGGCGTACGGCGACTGGAAGGGTCACCGGATCAACCTGGTCGATACGCCCGGGTACGGCGATTTCATCGCCGACGCGCGCGCGGGGCTCAGGGTCGTGGAAGCGGCCGTCGTCGTGGTGGACGCGGTCGCGGGCGTCCAGGTCCAGACCGAGAAGGTCTGGAAATTCGCGTCAGAGTACAATCTCCCGCGCGTCGTCGTCGTCAACCGGCTCGACCGCGAGCGCTCCGACTTCTTCCGTACCTTCGAGTCCCTCGCCCGCCGGCTCAAGGGGCGTCTGGTCGCGCTCCATCTTCCCGTCGGCGAGGAGTCGAGCTTCAAGGGCTTCGTGGATCTGGTCAAGATGAAGGCGGTCACCGTCGTGGGCGGAAAACCGGTCGAGGGCGAGATCCCCGGCGACCTCGCGGACCGGACGAAGGAATACCGCGAGAAGCTCGTCGAAGCCGCCGCCGAGACCGACGACGAGCTCCTCAGCAAGTACCTCGATGAGGGCTCGCTGGGCGAGCCCGAGATGCTGAAGGCGCTCCGCGCCGGCATCGCCGAGGGCAAGCTCGTACCGGTGGTGTGCGCCGCCACGGCCAAGTCGATCGGCGTGCACGCGCTCCTCGACCTGATCGTCGATTCGCTCCCGTCGCCGGCCGACCGCGCCGAGATCGCCGGGACCGATCTCAAGACGAAGCAGGCGAGCACCCGCGCCGCCGACGCCAAGGCCCCGGTGACGGCGCTCGTCTTCAAGACCCTCAGCGATCCGCACATCGGAAGGCTCTCGCTGTTCCGCGTCACGAGCGGCACCGTCCGGGCCGACTCGACGCTCCTGAATCCGGGACGCGGCGCCCGGGAGCGCATGGGGCACGTCTCGTGGCTCCAGGGGAAGACCCAGAAGAACGTGGAGGCGCTCGGGCCGGGCGAGATCGGCGTCGCCCAGAAGCTGAAGGAGACGCTGACGGGCGACACGCTGTCCGACGAGGCGCACCCGTTCGAGCTGCCGCGGATCACGTTCCCCGAGCCCGCGATCTCGTTCGCGATCCAGCCGAAGACGCGCGGCGACGAGGACAAGATCTCGAACGCGCTGGCCCGCATCGCCGAAGAGGATCCCACGGTCCACTACCACTTCGATCCGGAGACGAAGCAGCTCCTCGTCTCCGGCGTCGGCAGCCTGCACGTCGAGATGGTCGTGGAGCGCATGAAGCGCAAATACAACGTGGATGTGAATCTCCTGCCGCCGCGCATCCCGTACAAGGAGACGGTCAAGGGGCGCGCCGAGGGGCAGGGCAAGTACAAGAAGCAGACCGGGGGCCGCGGCCAGTACGGCGACACCTGGCTGCGCGTCGAGCCGCTCCAGCGGGGCGGCGGCTTCGAGTTCGTGGACGACGTCTTCGGCGGCGCGGTCCCGCGCAACTTCATCCCCTCCGTCGAAAAAGGCGTCCGCGATTGCATGAAGAAGGGGATCATCGCCGGGTACCCGGTGGTGGACCTCAAGGTCACGCTCTACGACGGCTCCTATCACGACGTGGACTCATCCGACATGGCGTTCCAGATCGCGGCCTCGATGGGCCTCCAGAAGGTGTTCGTCGATGCCCATCCGATCCTGCTCGAGCCCATCATGAACGTCGAGGTCACGACCCCCGCGGACCACGCCGGCGACGTCATCGGCGACCTGAACTCGCGGCGCGGCCGCATCGTCGGCATGGAGCCGGCGGGTGAGACCGCCGCCGTGCGGGCCTCGGTCCCGATGGCCGAGATGCTCACCTACGAATCGAGCCTGCGCTCGATGACCGGCGGCCGCGGCGGCTACTCGATGGAGTTCTCCCACTACGAGGAGGTCCCGTCGTTCCTCGCCGACAAGGTCGTCAAGGAGGCGAAGGCGGAAAAGGAGAAGGCCGAGAAGCACTAGAGCGGGCGGGGCTCTCGGACGTAGAATAGGCGGCGATGATATTCCAGCAGATCCTCAACGAAGAGTCGGGCTGCCTCTCGTACCTGATCGGCTGTGGCGAGGCCGGGCGAGCGCTCGTCGTCGACCCCGGCCGTGACCGCGTTCCCGAGTACCTCCGCTTCGCCGCCAAGAAGGGCCTCACGATCAGCCACATCCTCGAAACCCACACCCACGCCGACCACATCTCCGGTAACCGCGACCTGGCCGAGGCCGTGCGGGCCCCCATCCTCGTTCATCGCGCGGCGGGTGTCGCGTTCGAGCACGAAGAGCTGACCGACGGCGACGAGATCCGGATCGGGACCGTGCGCTTCAAGGTCGCGCACACGCCCGGCCACACGCCCGATTCGATCTGCCTGCTGGTGACCGATCTGTCGCGCGGCGAAGCGCCGTGGTTCGTCCTGACCGGCGACACCCTCTTCGTCGGCTCGGTCGGGCGGCCCGACCTCGGCGGCGCGCAGGCGGCGGAGGACGCCTGGGCGAGCCTCCAGCGTGTGCTCCTGCCGCTCGAAGACAGCGTCGAAGTCTATCCGGCCCACGGCGCCGGCTCGGCGTGCGGACGCGCGATGTCGGCCAAATCGGGCTCGACGATCGGCTTCGAGCGGCGCTTCAATCCCGCCCTCCAGTTCCGAGACCGCGCGGCGTTCGTCGAGTTCCTCATGCGGGATCTCCCGCCGAAGCCGCCGTCGTTCGAGAAGATCGTGAACAAGAACAAGGGGCTGGTGTCCCTGGTCGCGGCCAAGCCGCGCCCGTACACCGCCCGCGAGGCGTGGGAGGCGGTGCAACGCGGCGAGATCGTCCTGGACCTGCGCGACCCGGGTACCTATGGCGAGATGCACATCCCCGGGGCGGTCAACGTGTGGATCGAGAGCCCGCAGTTCGCCGAGCGGGTGGCCGGGATGGTCCCGGCCGGCGCGCCCCTCCTCCTGCTGGCGCAGGGGCCGTCTGATCTCGACCGCGCGGTGCAGGCGCTGTCCCGCGTCGGGGTGGACGAGGTGGCCGGCTTCCTCCAGTGGGGCATGATCGAGTGGCGCAGCGAGGGCTTCGCGGTCGAGTCGGTTCCACAGATCACCGTGAACGAGCTCGCCGAGTGGCTCGAGGAGGGCCGCGAGATCACGGTGATCGATGTCCGCGAGCACTCCGAGTGGCTGGCCGGGCACATCGAGGGCGCGGTGCACTTGCCGATGCTGGAGGCGCCGGCGCGTCGGGCCGAGATTTCACCCGAGGGGCCGAAGGCCGTGCTCTGCGCCGGTGGTCTCCGCTCGAGCACGGCGATCAGCGCGCTCAAGCGCCACGGCCTCCAGGGCTGGTACAACGTCTCGGGCGGCATGACCGCGTGGATGCGGTCGGGCTATCCCGTGGTGCGTGCGTCGTCCGACCCCCCCGTCTCTCCGCGCACGTGATCGCGTGAGCGGGGCCGGCGCGTTCGCTCCGCAGTACACGGCGCTCTTCGCTCGTCCGTGGGTGGTGTGGGGCTCGGGCGTCCTCGTGGCCACCCTGAACGTTTTCCTCTTCGCCTTCGATCGTCCGTGGACGGCGTCGGACGGGCTTCGGAACTGGGGCGACTGGGCACTCACCGCCGTCGGCCTGGTGAGCCGTCCCGACCTCCTGCCGCCCTGGCTCTACTCGGGCTCCCTGCTGAACCTCGGCGTCATCGTCGGTGGAGCGATCGCGGCGCTCCTGTCGCGTGAATTCGCGATTCGTGTGCCGCCGCGCGCCGAGCTGACCAAGGGCGCGGCCGGCGGGCTCTTGATGGGCGTGGGAGCTGTGCTCGCCTTCGGCTGCAATATCGGTGGCTTCTTCTCGGCGACCAGTGCCTTGTCCCTGTCGGGGATCGGGATGATGCTCGGACTCGGCATGGGCGCATTCCTCGGCCTGCGGTACCTGATCTGGGAGGTGGCGCACCGGCCGGACTGGTCGCGGGGCGGCGGGCGCATCTATCTACAAACGAGCGCGCCGGCTGTGGGCCGTCAACCCTGGGCCGGCGCGCTTGTCCTCGGGTTGGTCCTGGCGACGCTGTTCCTCTACGCCCGCGCGGGCTACGGCACGCGGGGCATCTTCCTGCTCTTTGGCGCTGGTTTCGGTGTGATCTTCCAGCGATCGCGGTTCTGCCTCGTACGCGCCTTTCGCGAGCCGTTCATGACGGGGGACGCCGAGCACACACGGGCGGCGGCGCTGGCGCTCGTCGTGTCGACGCTGGGCTTCGCCATCCTGAAATTCACCGACCTCAAGGACAAGAGCGAGTGGGTCTTTCCCGCGGCGGGGCTCGGTTCGCTCGTCGGCGGTCTCGCGTTTGGAATCGGGATGACGCTCGCGGGCGGCTGCGGCGCGGGCTCGCTCTGGCGAGCCGGTGAGGGGCAGGTGAAGCTCTGGGTCGCCGTCGCGTGCTTTGCGTTGCGCGCATCGCTGGTGCGCCTCGTCGCGGTGCAGACGGGGCTGCTGCAGAAGCTCGGCGCGGCGGTCTTCCTGCCGGCGACGCTCGGCTGGAGCGGCGCGATCGTGTTGGTCGTCCTCATCGCGCTCGGGTGGGCTATGCTGGCGACCTGGAACGAGGCGACCGGCCGATTCAGCGCCGCCTAGGCGTGGGTCGAACGCAGTCAGCGGAGGGTCGGATGAAGGCATCGACGCGTAGAGAGTTCCTCCGGACCTCGGGAAGCGGGCTCGCCGTGCTCGCGGCGGGCTGTGCGCCCACGGTCTCCGATTTCGCCCAGAAGACCGGTCGCCGCGTCGTCGTGATCGGCGGCGGATGGGGCGGTGCGACCGCCGCCAAGTACGTGCGTCTGGCCGATCCCTCGATCGAAGTCGTCCTGCTCGAGCCGAACAAAGAATTCGTGTCGTGCCCGTTCAGTAACCTCGTGCTGAGCGGTGTGCGCTCGATCGAGAGCATCACCTTCGGCTACGGCCGTCTGCGCGACCACGGCGTCCGGGTCCTGCACCAGATGGCGACCGCCATCGAGCCCGAGGCCCGTCGGGTCAGGGTGGGCGACGGTTATCTCCCGTACGACCGGCTCATCGTGTCGCCGGGCGTCGAATACCAGTGGGAGCAGGTCGAGGGCCTCGCCGCGGCCCAGGACCGCGTGCTCCATGCCTGGAAGGCCGGACCGCAGACCGTCGAGCTGGCCAAGCAGCTCCAGTCGATGGCCGACGGTGGGGTGTTCGTCCTGACGATTCCGCCGGCCGCCTATCGCTGTCCGCCCGGTCCGTACGAGCGGACGTGCCAGGTCGCCTGGTACCTCAAGAACAACAAGCCCAAGTCGAAGCTCATCGTGCTCGACGCCAACCCGAACCTCGTCTCGAAGGCGGCGCTGTTCCGTGCCGCCTGGGCGAGCTATCCGAACATCGAGTACCGCGCCTCGAACAAGGTCGTGAAAGTCGACCCGGGCGCGCGCGAGGTGACAACGGAGGTGGGCGACAAGGTGAAGTACGACGTGCTCAACCTGATTCCGCCGCAGCGCGCGGGGACCATCGCCGTCACAGCGGATCTGGTCGGCGCGGACAAGCGCTGGTGCGAGGTCAACCATCTCACCTACGAGTCGGTGAAGCACAAGAACATCCACGTGATCGGTGACTCGACGATCGGGTTGCCCGTGCCGAAGTCGGGTAACATCGCGAACGCGATGGGCAAGATCTGCGCGGTCGCGGTCGTCAGCCTGCTCAACGACAAGCCGGTGCCGCCGATGGCGCCCGGCAACACCTGCTACAGCTGGGTGAGCGACCGGGAGGCCATCGCGGTCGTCAATAGCTACAAGCTCGAGGGCGGCAAGGTCGTTCAGATCGAGCAGAAGCTCACCCCCGGCCAGTCGGAGATGTGGGCGCAGAACGCGGTCGGGTGGGCCAACAGCATCTGGCAGGACATGCTCGGCTAGGCCGGCGGCGGGGAGGACAACGTGATGCCCCTTTTCATGAGCCTGCTCCTCGTGCTCGCCATAGCCAGCACCGCGGCGGCCGGACCGCTCGATGCCCCCGGAGCGCCGCAGGCGCTGGTCTGCAGCGCCTGCCATGGCTTCGCGGGCCAGAGCCAGTCGAACACCATGCCGATCATCGCGGGCATCGCTCCCGCATACTTCAAGAAGGCGATCCAGGACTATGCGGCCGGCAAACGGTCGTCGCCCGAGATGGAGCCGTACGCGAAGATGGTGCTCCAGTTCGGCGTGGACGACGTGGCCGCCTACTTCGCCGCTCAGGCGCGCACGCCATCGCCGATCAAGGTCGATCCGGCCGCAGCGGAGCGCGGCCGTGCCGCCGCCGTCCAGTGCACGCTCTGTCATGGCCCGTCGGGCAAGGGCGACCCGTCCAAAGGGGTCCCCGATCTCACGGGCCAGCCGCCGGGGTATCTGCGCAACCAGATGCTGCTGTTCAAGGCCGATCGGCGGAGCCCGGGCGACGAGCAGCTCAAGGCGGTGAAGGCGCTCATGCGCACGATCTCCGACGAGCAGATCGCCGACCTGGCGGCATACTGGTCGAGCGTCAGGTAGCGGCCCTGGTCGATCGAGGGCGCCCGCCGACGCGCCGGGACGCGTGACGGTCTCGCTGGTCGCGACGCTCGTCGGTGTCGGGTTCCTCGGATCCTTCTTCGCCGGGCTTCTCGGGATCGGCGGCGCCCTGGTGATGTTCCCGCTCCTGCTCTACGTGCCGCCGCTGCTCGGGGTCGGCCAGCTCGCGGTCAAGGACGTCGTCGGCGTGACGATGGCGCTGGTGTTCGTCGCCGCCGTGTCCGGCTTCCTCGCGCACCGGCGACAGCGCGCGATCAGCTCGCAACTCACCATGATCGGCGGCTTCGCCGGCATCGCCGGCTCGTTCGTAGGCGCCCTGGCGTCGAAGTGGGTCGACGACACGTGGCTGCTCGTCGTCTTCGCGATCCTGGCGACCGTCGGGGCGGTTCTGATCCTGCTACCGGGCGGCGAGGAGGACCCCGCGCCAGCCGACGCGACGATGAGGTTCAGCCCGCTGCGGATCGCCGTCGTTGCCGGCGGGGTCGGCCTGGCGGCGGGGTTCGTGGGCGCGGGGGGAGGATTTCTGCTGGTGCCGCTCCTGGTCGTCGTCGTCGGCATGCCCGTCCGGGTCACCATCGGCAGCTCGCTCGGCATCACCGCGATGGCGGCGACCGCCGGCGTTGTCGGCAAGCTGATCACGCACCAGATTCCGTTCGTGCCCGCGCTCACCGTGGCCCTCGGCGCGATCCCGGGGGCCCAGCTCGGCGCCGCGGCGAGCCACCGGGTCAGCACGAGGAACCTCAAGCTGGTCCTCGCGATCACGATCGTGCTGGTCGCCCTGCGTGTGTGGTGGGACGTGGTCCGGGCCCTCGGGATCGGGCGAGGCTGAGCGCGTGCGCTACGGCTTCGTGATCGATCAGCGCCGCTGCATCGGCTGTCACGCCTGCACGGTCGCGTGCAAGGAAGAAAACCGGGTTCCCCTCGGAGCCTTTCGCACCTGGGTGAAGTACATCGAGCGCGGGACCTTCCCGCACACGCGCCGCTACTTCTCCGTCCTGCGATGCAACCACTGCGATTCGGCGCCGTGCGTGACCATCTGTCCGACCGTCGCGCTGTACCGGCGCGCCGATGGCATCGTCGACTTCGACGGCGGACGGTGCATCGGCTGCAAATCGTGTATGCAGGCGTGCCCCTACGACGCGCTCTACATCGATCCGGACACGGGGACGGCGGCGAAGTGCAACTACTGCGCGCATCGGGTCGAGGTCGGGCTCGAGCCCGCCTGTGTCATCGTGTGTCCTGAGCAGGCGATCATCGCGGGTGCTCTGGACGACCCCACCTCGCGAATCGCCACGATCGTCGCCCGGGAAGCGGTGCAGGTGCGGAAAGCGGAGCAAGGGACGCGGCCGAAGGTCTTTTACCTCGGGGCCGACGCCGCCGCGCTGACCCCCGAGCTCCAGGCGCCGGCGCAACACTACCTCTGGGCGGAGCGGCCCCGCGAGGAAGTCGATCTCGTGGCGATGGTCGCCGCGGCTCAGGAGCGCGGCGACCCTGGGAGTGGCGCCCTGAGCCGCCCCGTCTACGACGCGCCTCACATGGTGCGGCCGTGGGGCTGGAAGGTCGCGGCGTACCTGTGGACGAAATCTATCGCGGCAGGTTCGCTGCTCGTCGCCGCGGCCGCTCTCCCGCGCGGGGCAAGCCTGTTCGGGATCGGAGCGCCCGCCCTCAGCCTCTTCTTTCTGGCCCTCACCACAGCGCTCTTGATCGTCGATCTCAAGCGCCCCGACCGCTTCGCCTTCATCCTCGTCAAGGCGAACCCGCGGTCGTGGCTCGTGTGGGGCGCCTGGATTCTGATGGCGTTCGGCGGCGTCGGCGCCGTCTGGCTTGCGGCCGGATCGACGGGCCGGTGGGACGTGGTGGGCTGGGCGCTCGTCCCCGCGGTGGTGCTGGCCCTTGCGACCGCCGGCTACAGCGCCTTCCTGTTCGGGCAGGCCGAGGGGCGCGACTTCTGGCAAAGTCCGCTGGTGCTTCCGCATCTGATCGTCGCCGCGATGGTCGCGGGCGCCGCCGCGCTCTCGCTCACGGCGGCGGCGTGGCCCGCGCGAGCCGCCAGGGACAACCCGGGCACGCTGTGGCCGCTGCTGTTCCTGGCCCTGGTCGCGCACGGACTGCTGCTGGCGCTCGAGGTGTTCAACCGTCACGCCGTCCATGACGCCGCGCTCGCCGCTCGCTTGATCTGGCGTGGAGCGTACGGGGCTCGGTTCTGGGGTGGCGTGGTGCTCGCCGGCACCTTGCTTCCGATCGCCATGCTGCACGCCGCGGCGGCCTGGAACTCGACACTGCTGGGCACGCTCGGCGCGTCGCTCGCCCTGGCCGGCCTCTGGCTCTGGGAGGACCTGTGGGTGAAGGCCGGGCAATCGGTCCCGCTGTCGTGACGTCACCCGCCGAGCCGCTTCATCCGGTGGCTCGGGAGCTGGCCGCGCGGCAGGGTGGCCTCATGAGCTATCCGCCCGTGGAGCGCTGGGAGGACTGGGAAGAGTTCGACCCCGTCGCCTGGCCGAGAAAGGTCAAGCGCCGGTACTCGCTGATCCCGACGATCTGCTTCAACTGCGAGGCCGCCTGCGGCCTCCTCGCCTACGTCGACCGGGCGACGCTCAAGATCCAGAAGTTCGAGGGCAACCCGGCGCACCCGGGAAGCCGTGGCCGCAACTGCGCCAAGGGCCCGGCGACGCTCAACCAGGTGAATGACCCGGAGCGGATCCTCTACCCGCTGCGTCGGGTCGGCCCCCGCGGAGGGGGTCAATGGGAGCGCATCACCTGGGACGAGGCGCTCGACGACATCGGTGGGCGGATCCGCAAGGCGCTCGTGGAAGGTCGGCAGAAGGAAATCATGTATCACCTCGGCCGGCCGGGTCACGAGCTCGTTTACCTCCAGCGCGTCTTCCACGCCTGGGGGATCGACGGCCACAACAGCCACACGAACGTGTGCTCGGCGAGCGCGCGCGCGGGCTACGCCTTCTGGCATGGGATGGATCGCCCCTCGCCGGATCACGCGAACGCGCGCTTCATCCTGCTGCTCTCGTCGCATCTCGAGACCGGCCACTATTTCAATCCGCACGCCCAGCGGATCATGGAAGCAAAGACGCGAGGCGCGAAGGTCGCGGTCGTCGACACGCGCCTGTCCAACACCGCGTCGATGGCCGACTGGTGGCTCGCGCCCTGGCCCGGCTCGGAGTCGGCCGTGCTGCTCGCGATGGCCCACGTCCTCGTACGCGAGAAGCTCTACGACCGGGAGTTCGTCCGCCGGTGGGTCAACTGGGACGAGTACCTGCGCGAGGAGCGGCCCGAGCTGCCGGTCACGTTCGAGTCGTTCGAGCGCGCGCTCGACGAGCTGTACAGGCACTTCACCCCCGAGTTCGCCGAGGCCGAGAGTGGGGTCGCGGGCGCGACGATCGTGGAGGTCGCGCGGGAGATCGGCCGCGCCGGCTCGGCGCTGGCCACCCACGTCTGGCGCAACACCGCGTCCGGCAATCTCGGGGGCTGGCAGGTGGCGCGCGCGCTCGAGCTGCTCGTGGTGCTCATGGGCGCGGTCGGCGTGCCCGGCGGCACGGCGCCCAGCGCCTGGAACAAGGAGGTCCCGGCGCCGCCGATGATGCCGCCGCCCGGGAAGATCTGGAGCGAGCTCCTGATGCCGCGGGAGTATCCGCTCGCGTTCTTCGAGATGAGCTTCCTGCTGCCGCACTTCTTGCGGGAGGGCCGCGGCAAGCTCGCGATGTACTTCACGCGCGTCTACAACCCCGTGTGGACCAACCCGGACGGGTTGTCGTGGATCGAGATGCTGACCGATGAGGCGAAGATCGGGCGGCACGCGTGCTTGACACCGATATGGAGTGAAACGGCGTGGTTCGCCGATCTGGTGTTGCCGATGGGGCACGCCTCCGAGCGCCACGACCTCATGTCGCAGGAAACGCACGCGGCGCGGTGGATCGGCTTCCGCCAGCCCGTGCTCCGCGTCGCCCTCGAGAAGGCCGGCCGGAGGTTCGATCTGACCTGGCAGGCTCACGAGGCGGCGGGGCTCGGGCAGGTGTGGGAGGAAGACGAGTTCTGGATCGAGCTGTCGTGGCGGATCGATCCCGACGGCGCGCTCGGCATCCGGAAGTACTTCGAGTCGCCGTATCGGCCGGGCGAAAAGCTCCGGATCGAAGAGATGTACCGCTGGATCTTCGAGAACAGCGTGCCGGGCCTCCCGGAGACGGCGGCCCGGGAGAGGCTGACACCGCTCCAGTACATGCGCAAGTACGGCGCGTTCCTGATCGAGGACCACGTGTACCGGACCCACGAGCAGCCGCTCGCCGCCAACGACCTGGACCGCGCGACGGTGGATCCGGTGACGAAAGTCGTGCACAAAGGCGGTCAGGCCATCGGCGTCGAGATCGACGGGCGGCAGTACCCGGGGTTCCCAACACCGTCGCGCAAGCTCGAGTTCTTCTCCAAGACGCTCAAGGCGTGGAAATGGCCCGAGCAGGCGGTGCCGAATTACATCCGGAGCCACGTCCACTGGTCGACGCTCGATCGGGCGAACGGCGAGATGATCCTGCTGCCGACGTTCCGGCTGCCGACGCTCATCCACACCCGTTCGGGCAATTCCAAATGGCTCTACGAGCTGTCCCACACCAATCCCCTCTGGCTGCATCCCGAGGACGCCGCCCGCTGCGGCGTCGTCACCGGGGACCTGCTCAAGGTCTCCACCCGGATCGGTCATTTCGTCGACAAGGTGTGGGTGACGGAGGCTATCCGGCCCGGGGTGGTCGCGTGCTCCCATCACCTCGGTCGCTGGCGTCTTCACGAAGACGCGGGCGGCGAGCGGTGGTCCACCGCGCTCGTCGATCTCACGAGGCTCGAGCCCGGGAAGTGGCGAATGCGCCAGGTCCACGGGCCGCGTCCGTTCGCGAGCGACGACCCGGACTCCAAGCGCATCTGGTGGGAGGAGGCCGGCGTCCACCAGAACCTCACGTTTCCGGTCCAGCCCGACCCGGTCAGCGGCCAGCACTGCTGGCATCAGAAAGTGACGGTGTCACGGCCCGGCCCCGACGATCGCTACGGCGACGTGTTCGTGGACACGAACAAGTCGTTCGAGGTTTATCGCGAGTGGCTCGCGCTCGCGCGCCCGGCGCCCGGCCCGGACAACCTTCGCCGCCCGCTCTGGCTGCCGCGCGCGTTCAAGCCCGACGCGTCCGCGTACCGGCTCGACGACACATGACGAAGCCGTGCGCTTCCTCTACCGTGTTTGAGGTCGGGTCATTGAGACGCGCGGAGCTGGACGGCTACTCGATCACCCGATCCGCTTGCAGCAACAAGGTCTGAGGGATCGTCACGCCGAGTGCTCTCGCAGTCTTGAGGTTGATGACGAGCTCGAACCTCGTGGGCTGTTCGATCGGCAGATCGCCGGGACTGGCGCCTTTCAAAATCTTGTCGACATAGCCGGCCGCCCGCCGGAACGTGTCGGTGAGGCTCGGCGCATAGGAGATGAGACCGCCGGCTTCGACATCGGCCCGCAGCGAAAACATGGTCGGAAGCCGCTGTTTGGTCGCGAACTCGACAATGATCGGCCGGTACGCCGTCGTGAGAGAACTGGCAAACGTGATCAGAGCATCGGGACGCCTTTGCGTCATCGCCGAGAAGGCCTTGGGGACGTCGGCGGGATCTCGCACCTCCAGCGATTGGAGCGTCACGCGCAACTTTCGGGCCGCAGACTGTGCGTGCTGCCACTCGCGCGGCCCGCCCTGGCTGGTTGGAGTCCACAGCACCGCGATGCGGGACAGCTTCGGGATAGTCTCCTTGAGCAGCTCCAGCCGTTTCCCGGTCAGTTCTCCCGTGGACCACCCGGGCCCTGTGACATTTCTCCCTGGACGCGCGAGGCTGGTGACCAGGCCTTCCTCGACCGGATCGATGAGAGACGGGACGACGATGGGGATCGTCTTCGTCGCGTCTCTCGCGGCCTCCACGGTTCCCGGCACGGCGACGATGACGTCCACCTTGAGCTCGACCAGCTCCACGGCGAGATCCGGCAGCAGCTCACGATTCCACGCTGCCGATCGGTACTCGATGACGATGTTCCGGCCCACGACGTAGCCGAGCTCCCTCAGACCTTCGAGGAAGGCCGCGCGTTGCGCTGTGCCGAGTCCGAGGACAAGCCCGAGAATCGTCAACGCGGCTTGCCAGCTCACGCCTCTCTCGGATCTCCGGAACTCGAAGGCTCTACTCGACAACCTGATCCGCTCGCAGGAGCAGAGATGGCGGGATCGCCACCCCGAGAGCTTTGGCGGTCTTGAGGTTGATGATCAGCTCGTACTTGGTGGGTTGCTCGACGGGCAGCTCGGCCGGCTTCGCGCCCTTGAGGATCTTGTCCACGAAGTATGCGGCGCGCCGGAATACGTCAGGCAGGTTGTGCGCATAGGACAAGAGACCGCCAGCCACCACGTCCTCCCGCACTGCGAACATCGTCGGCAGCCTGGTCTTTGTCGCGAACTCCACGATGATGGGTCGATACGCCGTTGTGAGCTGGCTGGCGAAGGTCATGAGCGCGTCGGGGCGGTTCCGCCGCATTGCCGCGAAGGCGCCGGGGAAGTCCTTGGGATCTTTCACCTCCAGCGATTGAAGCGTCACTCCAAGCTTGCGGGCCGCGGCCTGGGCCGCGCTCCACTGCAGTGGTGCGGTCTCGGAAGTCGGATTCCAGAGCACCGCCACACGAGAGATTTTGGGGAGAGCGTCCTTGAGCAGCTCGAGCCGCTTTCCCGTTAACTCTATCGAGGAATTCGCTGTCCCCGTGATGTTCCCGCCCGGCCGGGCAAGGCTCGCGACAAGCCCTCGCTCGAGCGGGTCGCTCCCGGACGTAATGACGATCGGAATCGTCTTGGTCGCATCCCTGGCGGCTTCGATCGCTCCCGGTACCGCGACGATGAGGGCAACTTTGCGATCGATCAGTTCGGCGGCCAGATCGGGAAGAAGCTCGCGATTCCAGGCCGCCGAACGGTATTCGATAATGATGTTTCGTCCGACCACATAGCCGAGATCACGGAGACCGTCCAGGAAGGCCTGGCGTTCGGCGGAGGGCGGATCGGCCAGGGGCGACAGGATGAGATACCCGATCCGGGGGATATTGTCCGGCCGCTGCGCCTCGGCGCCGGTCGGCGTGCAGACGATCACGAGGACGAGGGCCAAGAGCGCCGGTGAAAATAGAGCTCCAGGTCCGCGTCGCCTGCACTGTTGTCCCGGGTTCTGGTCCGGGCGCATACTTTCTCCCCGAGATGGACGTGCGGAGACTCTGTGTCGGCTGGGGGAACTTGTCAAGGCGGTTCCTCCCGATTCTCGCTCTCGGCGTGATCGCGGTCTTCCCCGCCGCGGACGCCCGGGGCCATGCCCATCACGCGTCGAAGGTACGGTTCGCGGAGCATTCCCCGGCGGCATTCGACGCCGCGCGGAGGGAAGGCAAACCCGTCTTCCTCCTGGTCAGCGCCGTCTGGTGTTACTGGTGCAAGTACTTCGAACAGCAGGTGCTTGCCGATGTCGAGGTGTCGAAATACCTGAACCAGCACTACCTGAGCGTCTTCGTCGACTACGACAGGCGTCCGGACCTCGTGCGCAAGTATGTCCGAGGGCTGCCGATGATCGTCCTCTTCGGTCCCGACGGCCGGGTCCGGCAATCGTTCGCGGGCGTGCTCAAGAAGGAGGACTTCCTGGGCGTCGTGAGGAGCGTCATCACGTCGCCACCCCTGGCGGCGGACGCGCGTCCGGTCGCCCCCCCGGACCCTGCGCCGGTGACCCTGGAGACGTATCAGCGGCTCCGCGAAGGAATGGTGCGCTTCATCGCCGAGCACCTGGACCCGGTCCACGGCGGGTTCGGGACCGGAGACAAGCATCCCCAGCCGCGGCTGCTGGCGTACCTGCTCGAGCTGCACGAGACCACGGGGGACCACCGCTATCTCATCGCCGTCGAGAAGAGCCTCGCCGGGATTCTCGGGGCCCTCTACGACCGTGTGGACGGGGGTTTCTTCCGATATGCCGAAGGACGCGAGTGGCGCCAGCCTCACTACGAGAAGCTGCTGCACCTCAACGCCGCGCTGGCGGCCGTCCTGGGCGAGGCGCACCGGGTAACGCGAAACCCGCGGTATCGGGAGGCCGCAGACGCCACGATCGCGTACCTGCTCCGGAACCTCCACGACGCGACGGGGGGTGGGTTCTACAGCAGCCAGAGCGCCGATCCTGTGTACTATCGCCTGTCGCTCCAGGAGCGACGCGCGGCGCGACGGCCGCCCGTGAACCGTGACAAGGTCGCCGCGTGGAACGCCGAGGCCGCGATCGCCCTGCTAGAGCTCGGCCAATCCTCGGGGCGCAAGGATCTCCGTGACGTCGCCCTCGGCACGCTCGAGTTCATTCGCGGCCACCTGGTCGGCGAGAGGGGGGTCTTCCACCTCTACGAGCACCGGACAGGGCGGAGATACGGTGAGGGCCAGCTCGACGCCAATGCGTGGGCCGCGCTCGCATTCCTGGAGGGCTATCGCGTCGCGCGAGTGGCAGCCTACCGTCAAGCCGCCGAGCGAGTGCTGGGCTTCGCCATGGCCGAGCTCTTCGATACTGGGCGCGGCGCCTTCGGCGAGGACAAAGCTTCGCCACCGCCGCTCGACGCGAACGGAGTCATGGCCGACGCTCTGCTCCGCGCCGGCCGGCTCGGAGGCCGGGCCGACTATCTGGACAGCGCCCGACGCGTCCTCGCCACCTTTTACGGAGCGGCCCACGCGCTCCTGGTCGAGAACGAGGACGCGACGGTTCGGGTGACGGAAGCCGTCTACTATCTACGGGCGTACGCACAGGTAGTCGGGAACACTCAGAGAGACGAGCAGCGGCGATGAGGACGACGTTGCGTCCGGCCGGTAGCCGAGATCGCGACGACCCTCCCGAGGACGAGCGCGAAGATCTTTCCCAGTTTTCGGGGGGTCACCGGATTCCAGGCACGCTCATCGGCTTCCCGTTGTCGAAGGCGGTGAGGTAAAGCTCGAGATCGGCGTACTCTGGCGCGTCGGCGGGCAGGTAGTTCATCCCCAACGGCAGCATGCAAACCTGGAAACGCTTCCGAATGTCCCATATCCCGCGATACGCCATGAACCAGAGTGGGAACTGCCTGGTCAGTCCGTCGCGCGCGACATTCAAGAGGCGCGCGCCTGCGTACCTGCCTGCGCCCCGATCCGTCTCGTGGCAGTCCGCGCAGGCGTGGTTCCGCTGTCCCACCCTTTTGAAGTACAGGGCCCGCCCACGCTCATACGCGGCCGCAGCCTCGGGGCTCGTGACGTCCACGTTCACGGGCATCCCGTTCGACTGCATCCTGATGAGGATGGTCATGTTGAGGTTGTCCGCGCTCTCGGCCAGCATCTCTCTCCCCGTCATCGCCGGAGCGTGGACAGTGAGGAAGTCCCCAACCGACATGACGCGCCCGTACGCCGGGAGATACTTTGGATACTTGGTCGCCACGCCCTTCATGGCCTTCTCCGGGCCGCCCGCGTGGCAGTCCGCGCAGGCCTTCCCCGCCGGTCCCCTCGTGGACCACGTGGCCAGGGCATTTTCAGCGAAAAGGACCGCCGGGTTCGTGGCCGGATCCAGGTTGTCGCCATAGTAGGGGGGTATCGTCGGACGCGTATGCGGGTTACGCGTGAGGTCTCTCTCCGGTGGCGGCACAAACGGCGGGTTCCCTTTGAGCGTCCGAAGGAAGGCGACGATGTGGACGATTTCCTCGGGCGACATGATTCCGGCCGGTCCCCAGGGGGGCATGCTGGTGTTGGGAAAGAACACGCGAGCATCCCAGATGAGCTCGAAGAGATAGCGATCCGGCAGACGCCGGTCGCCGATGACCGACAGATCGGGCCCGACACTTCCGGCAGGCCAGATGTCATCCCCAGGAATCAGATGGCAGCCCGTGCAGGGCCCCTTGGTCCTGGCTATGAACAGATTCCGCCCCTGCCGTGGATCGCCCTGGACGCCGGGTATGGGGACTCGGCTTGGCCCGGGAAAGATCCTGGTGTCGGAGTAAGTATAGGTGGGCCACTGCTCGAAGTTCGCCGTGACGCCACTGAAGGGTTCTTCCTTATAACGGATCTGCACTCTTTTGCCGTCGATCTCCTTGATCTCGCCCCGAGCCTCCGGGATCGCCCGAGACGTCCACCGAGAGGGGGTCGGAGGAGCACGGCAGGAGCGAGGAGTTGTCCGAGGACCTGCTTCGGGCGCATAGTGTCCACCTGGGCCGTCGAGCGTAGACGCACTCTGGTCGGCAGTCCGAGGGTTGTCAAGTGATTCACGAGCTGGACACAAACATGAGGGGGAGGACGCGCGTATGACTGAAGATCTCTTGGTGACCCGGCGGACGGTCCTGCGGACGCTGGGCGCGCTCGCCGCCGCCAGCCTCGTCGCAGGCGTGCCGGGGACGGCCCGCGCCCAGGCGCTCGGCCAGAACGAGAGCGTTCAGGAGGCGATGAAGCGGCTCTTCGGCGACAAGCCCATCAAGGACGGTGCCGCCCTCATCAAGCTCGAGCTCCCGCTCATCGCGGAGAACGGCGCGGTGGTACCGGTCTCCGTCAGCGTCGATTCGCCGATGACGCCGGCGAGCCACGTGAAGTACATCTATATCGTCGCCGACAAGAACCGGATTCCGGTCGTCACGCGGGTCACGCTCGCACCCGAGGCCGGCCGGGCGTTCATGGGCGCGAACATCCGCCTCGGCGAGAGCGGGGACGTGCGCGCGATCGTGGAGCAGAGCGACGGCACGCTGCTCCAGGTCAAGCGGGAGGTGAAGGTCACGGTCGGCGGCTGCGGAGGCTAGGAGGCCACCATGTCAGACATCGGGAAGGTCCGGCTCCGCGTTCCGACGAGCATCAAGCCCGGCGACGTCGTCCAGGTGCGCTCGCTCGTGATCCATCCGATGGAGCGGATCGAGCGCGACGCGCAGGGCAAGATCATCCAGAAGAACTACAACTACATCAACAAGGTGATCGTGACCTACCTCGGCAAGGCGGTGGCGACCTTCGACACGACCCAGAACGTGGCCGAGAACCCGTTCTTCTCGTTCACATTCAGAGCGACCGACCCGGGCCAGCTCAAGGTCCAGTTTCTCGACACCACGGGCGGCCGGTACGAGGGTACCGTCGAGATCACGTTCTCGTGAGCGCGCCTCGATGAGGCGCGCGTCCGCGCCGCTGGCGTTGCGGTGGGTGGCGTTCGTCGCGCTGAGCGCCGGCTGCGCCGGGTCGGTCGCGAACGCGCCCAACTCCACCGGCCTCTCGAAGTGGACCTCGCGCGCCGTTCCCGAGGCGCGCGGCGACTTCCAGACGCCGCCCGACGGCAAACGCGCGGCGATTCGGTACCGGGGCTGGACGACGCGCGACTTCAACTTCCGTACATATGCCTACGACGACCCGCGCGCCGAGCCGCCGGTGGAGCGGGTGACGCTACCAACCGCCGTGACCGGCGATCCCCGGAAGGGCCGCGCGCTCTTTCTCAGCCGGGACAAGGGGCCGTGCACCGGGTGCCATCTGGTTCCTGGCGACGAAGTATGGCCGGCCGGCAGTGTCGGGCCCGACCAGTCCACCATCGGCGACCGCAAGCTGCCTGATCAATATCTCTATCAGCTCATCTGGGATGCGCGGGTCTTCTTTCCAAACACGTCGATGCCGCCCTGGGGGACGATCGGCTTCCTGAGCTCGGAGGAGATCGTCCACCTCGTCGCCTACCTCCAGACGCTCACGGGACCGGTGCCGCCGGAAAAAGACCCCGACCGCAATCCCTTCACGCGCCGGAAGCCGCTGGGATTCGGTGACAACCTCGATCCGACGAACAACCCCGCGGCGCTCCTGACCGAGAGCGCCGAGGCTCTGTGGACGGCGAGGGGGCCGATGGCCAAAGCGTGCGCCGACTGCCACGAAGGCGGCGTCGCGCGCGCGATGCGGGGTGTCGCGACCCGGTATCCGAAGTTCGTCAAGACGTACCGGCGGGTGATGAGCGTGGAAGACTTCCTCACGGTCCACGCGCCCGAGACGACCGGTCGCCCGCTGCCGGCTGAGTCGACCGACAACCTGCGCTTGACGATGCTCGTCAAGCAGGCGTCGAACGGTCTGCCGGTGAACGTCGACACGTCGAGCGTCGAGGCGCGCGCGGCGCTCGCGCGTGGCCAAGCGACCTTTTACAAGCGCGTGGGCGAGCGCAACCACGCGTGCGCCGACTGCCACACGCCCGAGAAGGGCGCCAACAAATTCCTGGGCGGTCGCCTCCTCGGCGACGTCACCAATGGGCTGACCAAGCACTTCCCCCTCTGGCGCACGGACCAGAGCGCCGTGTGGGGGATGCGCCGGCGCTTCCAGTGGTGCATGACGCCGCTCGGAATGAACATGCTCGCCGCGGATTCCATCGAGTACGCCGAGCTGGAGCTCTACCTAACGACCTTCGACAACGGCAAGCCGCTCAGCGTGCCCGGCATCCGCCACTAGGTCATGCAGGTCAGCCGGCGCGACCTCGCCAAGCTCCTCGCGGTCGCCGCGGGCGCTGGGCTGTCGCCGTGGCGGCTCGAGGCGGCCGACGGTCCCGCGCGCCTGCTCGCATTCGAGCCTCTCGGCAACGTCACGTTGCTGCACATCACGGATGCTCACGCGACGCTCCGCCCCGTGTTCTATCGTGAGCCCGACACGGTCCTCGGAGTCGGCGCCGAGCGCGGCCGGCCGCCGTTCCTCACGGGTGCCGAGCTGCTCCGCGCGTACCACATCGCCCCCGGTTCCGTCGAGGCGTACGCGTGCACGTACCTCGACTTCCCGGCGCTGGCGGCGCGCTACGGCCGGATGGGCGGCTACGCGCACCTCGCGACGCTCGTCAAGCGGATCCGGGCCGAGCGGAATGGGCGCACGCTGCTTCTCGACGGGGGCGACACGCTCCAGGGCTCGGCGACCACCCTCTGGAGTCGGGGCGAAGACATGGTGCGGGTCTCGAACCAGCTCGGCGTGGACGTCTTCACGCCGCACTGGGAGTTCGTCTACGGCCTCGAGCGTGTCAAGCAGCTGTTCGGCGATCGTGAGCGCCGGGGACTCTTCGCCGGCGACTTCGTCGCCCACAACGTGACCGTGGCCGGGTGGGGGGACCACGTCTTCCATCCGTACACGATCCGGGACGTGGGCGGCGTTCGGATCGGCGTCATCGGCCAGGCGTTTCCCTACACCCCGGTCTCCCACCCTCGGCGCTTCGTGCCCGACCTCACCTTCGGCATTCGGGAAGACGGCGTCCAGACGCTCGTCCACGAGCTGCGGGACGACAAGAAGGTCGACCTGGTCGTGCTCCTCTCGCACAACGGCGTCGCCGTCGACCTGAAGCTGGCGGCCCGGGTCCACGGACTCGACGTCGTCCTCGGCGGCCACACCCACGACGCGCTGCCACAACCGATCCTCGTGGGCCGAACGCTCGTCGTGAACTCAGGCGCGCACGGCAAGTTCCTGAGCCGGCTGGACCTCGACGTCCAGCGCGGGCGCGTCGGTGGCTATCGCTACCGCCTGATCCCGGTCCTGGCGCAGGACGTCCCGGCAGATCCGGACATGGCGCGGACGATCGACGAGATCCGCCGCCCCCACGAGGCCACACTGAGCGAGCGGCTGGCGGTCTCGGAATCGCTGCTCTACCGACGCGGCAACTTCAACGGCACGTTCGACGAGATCATTCTCGACGCGCTCCTCCGGCGCGGCGACGCGCAGATCGCATTCTCGCCGGGCTTCCGGTGGGGGATCACGATCGTGCCGGGCCAGGAGATCACGCTCGAGGACGTGTACTCGCACACCGCCGTGACCTACCCGAACACCTGGGTGCGGGAGATGACCGGTAACGAGATCCACCAGATCATGGAGGACGTCGCCGACAACCTGTTCCATCCCGATCCATACTATCGCCAGGGCGGTGACATGGTCCGGCTGGGTGGGCTCACCTACGCGATCGATCCGTCGAAGCGCGTGGGTAAGCGCATCTTCGACGTCCGTATCGGCGGGCGCCTCCTCGAGCCGGCTCGGCGCTACAAGGCGACCGGCTGGGCCAGCCTCGGCGAGGCCGAAGGGCCGCCCGCGTGGGATGTCGTGGCCGATCATCTCCGGAGCGTCCGGCGGGTGAAGCTGAGCCCGCCCGCGCGCGTCCGGATCGCGTGAGCGGTGGCCGCGGGGCACGGGCATGGCGCCCGCGCCGCGCCCGCTACCTTCCTCGAAGGAGGCCGACATGAGCAGCGCGCACTGGACACTCGCGGTGATCGCGGCCGGAATGCTGGCGCTGAGCGCCCCTTGCGCAGAGGCGTCGCACTCGCCGGAATATCCCAAGAAGCACAAGGTCTTCTATCACTTCAACGACGGTGGCGTCGAGAAGGCGAGAGCGATGCTCGTCAACATCGAGAACCACCTCCAGGTCGTCGGCTGGAAGAACATCGAGGCGCTCGAGCTGGTGGTCCACGGGCCCGCGCTCCGCACGTTCCTCGCGCGGGACATCGATCCGGAGGTGCGCGGCAAGCTCGAGACACTCCTGGCCGGCGGGCTCAGATTCGACGCCTGCCAGATCACGATGACGCGCCAGAAGATCGATCCCAAGGACCTGCTGCAGGGCGTGACGGCGGTGCCGAGCGGAGTCGCGCGGGTGATGGAGCTGCAGGAGGCGGGCTACGCGTACGTCAAACCGTAGCCTGGCGCTCGCCGTCCTGAGCGCCGGCCTCTGGCTGCTGCCCGCCGCCGCGGCCGACGACGCGCTCGACGATCTCCTGTCCGAGTTCCAGATCGCTCCCCTCGGCGACCAGGTGCCGCCGCCGTTCACTCTGGAGTCGATGGACGGCAAGCCGGTCTCGCTCGCCGACCTGCGCGGTCGCGCCGCCCTGCTCTATTTCTGGGAGAGCGGCTGACCGTACTGCGCGAGGGAGTTGCCCTCGACGATCGAGCAGCTCCACCGGGAGTTCAACGACCAGGGGCTCACGGTCCTCGCGATCAACCTCGGCGAGGAGCGCGACACGCTGGCGGGCTGGCTCAAGAGCCGGAACGTCACGTCTACAGTGCTGCTCGAGACGACGGGCGCCGTCGCGAAGAGCTACGGGATCGCGTACACCCCGACCGTCTTTCTCGTCGATCGCGACGGCAAGCTCGTCGGCAAGTGCGTCGGCGTGCGCGCGTGGACCGGCGACAAGGGTCGCGCGCTCCTCCGTCTGCTTCTCGGACGTTGAGGACATGGGGGGCCTCGACGGGCCCCCCAAGCCCCCCCAACGCTCGGAAGCGCCCCGGCACAGCCGTGGCGCTCCTCGATTTCCTGATCGTCTCTAGCGGCGCCGGCGCGGCGGCCCGCCGGCCTCGGTCAGCGCCGATCGCAGCGCGTGCAGCAGGGCGCGGGCGGCCGACGAGAGCGGCCGCGGGCGTGGATGGATCACGTCGAGGCTCCGGCTGATGGGCTCGGCGTCGACGATCTCGATCGCGACCAGGCTGCGCCGCCGTAGCTCGCGGCCCACGGCGAGGTGCGGAAGGAAGGCCAGCCCCATCCCGCGCTCGACCATCCGCTTCGCCGTCTCGATCGTCTCGACCTCGAGCGTCACGTTCGGCACGAGCCCGGCGCGGCGGAAGAGGCCCTGGGTCAGGGTCCAGTCGCTCGAGCCGCGATCGAAGAAGATCAGCGGGCGATCCGCGACCTCCGCGAGTCGCGCCCGCCGCGCGCTGGTCGGCCAGGACTTCGGCCGCCCGACGAGGATGAGCGGATCGTCCCGGAGGCTCACCGTCTCGACTTCGGGATGCTGCAGCGACCGGGCGAGCCCGATCTCCGCCTCGCCGCGCAGCACCATCTCGAGCACCTCCTTCGAGTGGCCCGAGCGCACCGTGATCATGACGTTCGGGTGCGCCGTCTGGAACCGCTTGAGGACGTCGGGCAGCAGATACGTGCAGATCGAGAGCACCGCCGCGATCTGAATCGCGCCCCCGCTCGTGGGGCGGAGATCGTGGACCGCCTGGCGGGCCAGTGCAACGGCCTGCAGCAACTGCTCGGCGTGAGGTCGGAGCGTCCGGCCGGCAGCCGAGAGCGCGAGGCCGTGCGGGCCGCGCTCGAAGAGCCGCACGCTCAGCGAGTCCTCGAGGGCGCGGATGCGCGCGCTCACCGCGGGCTGCGTGAGGCGTAGCGCCGCGGCGGCCCGCCGGAAGCCGCCAAACGTTCCGACGGCGAGGAACGCCTCGACCTGAGGGATTTCCATGACGCGATTCCGGAATTTACTTGGTGATCAATATAATTTATCGAGCTTATAAGAACAATAACATTGCTTTGATCACTGCCCGCCGGCAAAGTGAATGGACCGAGACGGTTCCAGAAGCCGATCCGGGCGAGGGAGGGACGCCAGATGCCGATGACGTGCGAGTGCGGAGTGACGCTCGAGGAGCCGTCCCAGGCGGCGCGCTGCCAGGAGTGCGACGCGACGGCCTGCCGGAGCTGCGTCATCCACGTGGAGACCGTTACCTATTGCCGGTGGTGCGCGACGGTGCTCGCGCGCCACCGTGCCGCCTGAGGAGGGATCGATGCCGGAGAGCATGGGACGGAAGTTCCGCCGACTTCTCGCCGAGGAGCCGTATTTGTTCACCGGCGGCATCTACCAGCCGCTGGACGCGCAGATCGCCGAGCAGGTGGGAATGAAGTCGATCTACCTGAGCGGCTACTCCATGGCCTTGGCCAATGGCTGGCCGGATATGGGGCTGCTCACGCAGACGGAGGTCGCCCGCATCGCGTCGATGGTCGCCGGGGCCACCAGCCTGCCGGTCATCGCCGACGCCGACGACGGCTACGGGAATGCGCTCTCCACGATCCGCACGGTGCAGGAGTTCGCCAAGACGGGCGTGGCGGGGATCCATCTGGAAGACCAGCGATTCCCCAAGCGCTGCGGCCACATCGCGGGCAAG
>QHSR01000043.1 GCA_003221635.1 Candidatus Rokuibacteriota bacterium
ATCTCCCGGATGACCGACTCGGTGAATTCCTGAACGCGCCTGGAGATCTCCACTACGGAACGATCACGTCACGTTCGATCGGATCGACCTGGACGCCCCGGTCCTTGAGCCACCTGACCCCGCGCTCGAGCACGCCTTCGTCGCCCTCGAGCTCGAGCACCATCCACCCGTGGTCGGTCTTCACCTCGGCGCGGCGGATGTTGATCACGATGTCGAAGTCCTTCACGAGCCGGTAGACGATCGGTTCCTGAATCAGCGCCGGCGGAAAGGTGAGGCGGACGCGCATGCGGGCCATCGAGAGCACCGCCCCGGGCTACCCTCCCGCGATCGCGGGCACGATCGACACCTCGTCGCCGTCCTTCAGGGCCGTCTTCTTGGCCTGGAGGAACCGGATGTCCTCCTGGTTGACGTAGATATTGATGAAGCGACGCAGCTCGCCCGTTTCGTCGAGCAGACGCTCTTTCAGGCCCGGAAACTGACGCTCGAGGTCGTCGACGACGCTGTCGATCGTGCCGCCCTTGGCCTGGATCTCGGCGTTGCCCTTCGTGAGCGTGCGCAGCGGGGTGGGAATCCGTACGAGCACCGGCATTCGCGTTTCCTCCTACGACGTTTGGGACTTGAGATCGGCCAAGGCACGGTCGAAGGCCGACAGCGAGGGCTTGATTTTCACCTGCGCGTCCAGGCGATCCTGGAGGGCGTCCGGCGTCTTCAGACCGTTGCCCGTGATGCAGAGCACGATCGACTCGTCCCGCGGAATGACGCCGCGCTCGATCAGCTTCCGGGCCGCCGCGACGGTCACGCCGCCCGCGGTCTCGGTGAAAATCCCCTCGGTGCGCGCCAGGAGCAGCATCCCCTCGACGATCTCCTCGTCCGTCGCGTGCTCCCCGGAGCCTCCCGACTCCTTCGTCGTCTTGTACGCGTAGTACCCGTCGGCCGGGTTCCCGATCGCGAGGGACTTCGCGATCGTGTTGGGCCGGACCGGCACGAGCACGTCCGTGTCGTTCTTGATCATCGTGACGATGGGGCCGCAGCCGAGCGCCTGGGCCGCGTGCATCTTCGTCTTGAGCCCCTCGTCGATGAGGCCAAGGATCTTCAGCTCCTTGATCGCTTTCCAGATCTTCGTGATCAGCGACCCGCCGGCGCAGGGCACCACGATATGGGCCGGAGTGCGCCAGCCCAGCTGCTCCACGATCTCGAAGCCGTGACTCTTCGACCCCTCGGAGTAGTACGGGCGGAAGTTCACGTTGACGAACGCCCAGCGATACTTGTCGGCGATCTCGGAGCACAGCCGGTTCACTTCGTCGTAGGTGCCGTGGACCGCGACCAGCGTCGGGCCGTACACGAGCGTCGCGAGCACCTTGCCCTGCTCGAGGTCGGCCGGAATGAAGATGTACGACTTGAGCCGGCCCTCGGCGGCGTGGGCGGCGACGGAGTTCGCGAGGTTGCCGGTCGAGGCGCACGCGACGGTGTCGAAGCCGAACTCCAGGGCCTTGGTGACCGCGACCGACACCACGCGGTCCTTGAAGGACCACGTTGGGTGGCAGACCGAGTCGTTCTTCACCCATACCTCGCGGCAACCCAGCTCGTCGGCGAGGTTGCGCGCGCGGATGAGCGGCGTGAAGCCGACATGGTGTCCGACGGCGACGTCGCCGTCGATCGGCAGCAGGTCCTTGTACCGCCACATGCTCGGGGGCCCGGCCGCGATCGACTCGCGGGTGACCACGCCCCTCAGCGCATCGTAGCGATAGTCGACCTCGAGGGGGCCGAAACAGAACTCGCAGACATGGACGGGAGCCGCCCCGTAGTGGCGGCCGCACTCGCGACAGCGCAGGCCGTTCAGCTTTTCCATTTCAAGTCTCCATCGGTAGGGGAATTGAGCCCCGAGTTTTGCTGCACCGACAGCAAGACATTTGCATCACTTAACACTCAACTTCGCGTCCTGTCAATTGAAGTATGATCCGGTGCGGTGGCTCCCGACCGGCTTTTCCCGCTCGCGCTGCTGGTCTCGTATGGACTCGTCTTCGGCATGGCGGCGCTCGGCGCCGCGCCGCTCGCCTTCGACGATCACCCCGGTCAGCTCTATCGGCTCTGGCACGTCGCCACGCGCGGGCCGGCGCCGTGGGCGTGGAATCCGGACTGGTGGGCGGGTTATCCCGAGCTCCAGTTCTATCCGCCGGGCCTCGCGTACGCGGGAGCGCTCCTCCACTGGGTGTCCTTCACCACGCTGTCCGTGCCGGCCTCGTACCACGCGCTCGTCTGGATCGCGTATCTGGCGCCGGGACCGACGACCTTCTTCGCGCTCGAGCGCGTCCTGGGGAGTGGCTGGCTCGCCCTGCCGGGCTCGTTCCTCGCCCTGACGCTGTCCGCCGGCACGGCGAGCGGCGTCGAGGGCGGCGTGCATGTCGGCATGGTCGGAGCGCGGCTCGCCTGGGCGCTCGTCCCTCTGCTGCTCCTGGTGCTCGTGCCCTGGATCGAGGAGGATCGACCGCTTCCGTGGAGCGCGGCGCTTCTCGTCGCGGCCGTCGTCGTCACCCATCCGGCGCAGCTGCCCGCCGCGGTAGTGCTGATCGTGCTCGCCGCGGTCGCCCGCCCGCCACGGGCCGCGCGTCTCGCGACCGCGCTGGCCGGTCTCGTGCTCGCGGCAGCGCTGACGGCGTTCTGGACCTGGCCGCTCGTCCTGCGTCTCGAGCACACCCGCGCCCTCGCGTGGGGTGGACCGCCCGGCCTCGGCGGCTTCGGATGGATGCTGGTGCTCGTGGCCCTGCTCGGCCTCTGGCGGGCTCGGGCCGGCGGCCGCGCCGCGCTCGTCGTCGCGCTCTACGGGTGGGCGATGGGTTTCGTCACCCTCCTCGATCGCTTCGCGCTCGAGCCGCTCGGCGCGCGCTTCCTCCCGGCGAACCGCGTCGCCGACGGCGCGTGGATCGCGCTGGTCCTGGCGGCCGCCCTCGGCTGGTCCGGGGCCCGTGGGTCGAACGCGGACCCGGCACGCGTCGCCCCCGTTGACGCGGTGAAACCCCTGCCCCGTCCCGATCACCGCGAGCTTCTGGTCGGCCTGGCGGGCGTGCTCCTGCTGATCGCCGTCTCGCCGCGCCCGGGCGCGCTCACGCTGTGGCCGCGCGCCGGGGACTGGCCCACGCTCGGGTCCGTCGAGCGCGGCCTCAGGCTCGGCGATCTCTGGAGGGCGCTGCGCGAAGCGCCTCCGGGGCGTGTCCTGTTCGTGAGGTCGGCGGTGCCACTCGTGTATGGCGCTTCCGGGGGGGCCGAGTGGCACCGGCCTCACACCCACGTCACGGCGCTCGCCCCGGTGTTCGCGGAACGCGCGATCGTCCACGGGACCTTCACCCACCCCTCGCCCATAGCCGCGCTGATCTACCGCGGCGACGCCGGACCGGGGCCAATCACGCGCCTGGCCGAACAGCTCGACGGCCGCTCGCTCTTCGGACGCCCGCTGGAATCGCTCGACCCCGAGACGTTCAACGGCTTCGCGGAGGGCCTTGGGATCAGCGTCGTCGTGGCGCTGGACGAGGACGCGTCCCGCCTGCGCGCGCTCGACGACAATCGCACGTTCGCGAAGCGCGAGGCGCCGCCGCCCTTCTCCCGATCGCTGGACCATCACGCTGGCGGCTGATCGCGATGTCTGGGTGTCGACGCGCACCGCGTACTACCCGCTCTGGCGCGCGAGCGTTCAGGGCGCGCCGCTGGAGACGCGTCGGGGCCGCCTCGGCGACCTCGAGGTGCGACTGAGGGGAAGCGGAAGCCCTCCTGCTGTGGTCGACCTCTCCTACGGTCCTGGAACGCCCGAGATCTCCGGAATCGTCGTGAGCGTGGTCGGAGGCGTCGTCTGGCTCGCGGTCTCCCGGCGTCGCGGCAAGCGCCGTAGCCTTCAGACGAGCGGGTCGTAGTTGAAGTACTGCCCGGACGTCACGAGCGGGACCAGGTGATGCTGGAGGGTGCCCGGGAACATCTCGGTGAAGCTCTCGGGAGTCCAGCCCTCGGAGTTGTGCACGCGCATGATCGGGCGCTCGTGGCCGAAGAGCATGATCTCCTTGCCGCGTACGCCGAAGATCTGCGCGGTGACGTCCTTGGCCGCGTCGCTCGCCAGGAAGACCGCGACGGGCGCGATGTGGGCGGGCGAGAGCTTCTTGATCTTCTCGACCCGCGCCTTCTGCGCCTCGGTCTCGGTCGGGATCGTGCCGATCATGCGCGTCCAGGCGAACGGCGAGATGCAGTTTGCCGTCACGTTGTAGCGGGCCATGTCGAGCGCCGTCGCCTTGGTGAGACCGAAGATGCCGAGCTTCGCCGCGGCGTAGTTCGCCTGACCGACGTTGCCGATGAGCCCGGAGGTCGAGGTCATGTTGATGACCCGCCCCCACTTCTGCTCGCGCATGAGCGGAGCCGCCGCGCGGGTCACCGCGAAGCTGCCCTTGAGGTGGGTGTTGATGACCGCGTCCCATTCCTCTTCGGTCATGTTGAAGATCATCCGGTCCCGGAGGATGCCGGCGTTGTTGACGACGATGTCGACGCGCCCGAACGTGTCGACCGCCGTCTTGACGATCGCCTGGCCCCCGGCCATCGTCGCCACCGAGTCGTAGTTCGCGACGGCCTTGCCGCCGGCCTTCGCGATCTCGTTCACCACCTCGTCGGCGGGCGCGCTCGCGCCACCGCTCCCCGCCTCCGTGCCGCCATAGTCGTTGACGACCACCTGCGCCCCGTGTCGCGCCATCAGCAGGGCGATCTCCCGGCCGATGCCGCGCGCCGCCCCTGTGACCACGGCCACCTTCCCCTTGAGCATCATGCGCGTCCCTCCACTCCGATTGGAAAGCGCCGATGACCATAGCACATCCGTCCCGGCCACCGAGGGGTCCTGTCGGGGACGCGCCCCCCGTCCGGTATCGCCTCGAACACTAGCGGTGACGGGCGTCGATGGCCGCGACGAACGCGCCGGAGAGGACGAACACCACCGCCGAGTAGTAGACAAACATCACGAACGCGACCAGGACGCTCAGGGGACCGTAGATCTGGCTGTAGAGGCTGACCTCCTGGATGTACAGGCGGAAGAGCTGCTTTGCGACCTCCCAGAGGAGGCTCGCCAGCACGGCGCCGGCGAGCGCCGCCCCGACGCCCACGCGGCGGCGCGGGACGTAACGGTAGGCGAGGTAGAACATCAGCGCGGAGAGCGAGAGGCTCAGCGGGAGGCCCCCGAGCCCAAATCCCGGCGGAACCGGCAACGCGTTCACGGCGAGCGCCCGGAACCAGTGGTAGAGCCACGTCGCGGCGCTGATGGTGAAGAGCAACACGCTCAGCACCAGCGCCATCGCGCTGTCGCGCGCGAGATTCCGCAGAACGCCCCCGTCGATCCGGACGCCCAGGAGTCGATGCAGGATGAGGCGCGAGGCGCTGAGGAGCGGCGTCGAGAAGAGCACCAGCACCCCCGTGCCCAGCAACCCCGACGCGGCGCGCGTCTCCACGATCCCCAGCAGGGCCCGGCCGATTTGCGTCTGGTAAACGGGAAACTGCTGGGTCAGCTGGCCGACGACGCGACGTGCCGCCTCCTCCCCCGACAGCACGAATCCCACGATCGAGACGCCCAACAAGATGATAGGGATCAGACACACCAGGAAGAAGAACGCGAGGCCGGCGCTGATGAAGAAGCCGTCGGCGGCGACGAAGCGAGAGAGCGCCCCGCGGGGGCCGGCCGTCACAGCTGACGGAAGAAGTGGGCGCGGTCGCCCCCCTTCACCTCGCACCGGCGGACCTTGTTATTGCGCATCACCTCGAAGGTCAGCGGTTCGCCGGGCTCATGACGCCAAAGGCTCATGTAGAGGTCGCGGCGACTCCCCACCTCCTCGGCGTTGAGCGAGACGATCAAGTCGCCCTCCTGCAGCCCGCCGCGATCGCCGGGACCGTCCGGCACCAGACCCGCGACGACCACGCCTTCTTCGATCACATGCGCGAAGACGCCGAGCCAGGCGCGGCGGGGCCGGCTGACGACCCGGCCGAACCGAACCATCTCCTCATGGTGCGCTCGGTAGAAGTCGATCGGGATCGCGAGCGAGCTCCGGGCGATCTCGTTGAGATTCAGGGACACGGTCCCGGCGAGGCGGCCTTTCATCGTGAAGAGCCCGCCGCCGCCATAACCCGGGTTCGGCGCGTTGGAGACGATGCCCCGGTCGAGCAGATATTCCCAGTACGCCTCGAACTCGCCGATGTAGGTGACAAGCCCGCCGGTCGCTCGCCGCTCCTGTGGCCCCATGGCTCCGAGCAGCACGACCTCGTCGCACCGCTCGACTGCTTCGCCCGTGTCCACGTCGGCGGCGACCAGCCCCTGCCGATTCACCCGGATCAGCGCGAGGCCGACCTCGAAATCCTGCGCGACGAGCTCGGCCTTCACGCGCCGGCCCTTCTGGAACGCGACGTAGATCGACTGGCCACCCATGACGACATAGTTGACCGTCAGGATGAGGCCGGAGGCATCGACCACGATCCCGCTGCCGAGTCGTTCGTTGCCGAGGATCCGTGTGGAGGGATGATCGCGCCCCACGGTCGTGTGGATGTACACGACGCTCTGCAGGAGGTGCCTGACAAGCTCGACGGAGCTATCCATGGTCGGGCGCTATCTGACCTGCACGCTATCGGACCTTCAGATGATAGCCGAAGAACTCGGCGACCCGGCGGCGCGCGTCCGCAAAGGCCCCCGCGTCGAACGCGACCGTGGCTCCGCAGCACTCGTTGGGCTTGTTGCGATTGGCCACCTCCGCCAGGTAGGCGCGCGGCTGGCCCACCACGTCGAAGTAGTGGTAGGCCTGCGGGTAGAGAACGATGTGCGCCTCCGCGCCGCGCCTTCGCATGGCCTCGACCATCGCGACGCACGGTCCCGGGACGGTCCAGTCATCGGCGTCGCCTATCAGCACCAGGAGCGGGCGCGTCACCAGCTCCTCGACCAGCGAATAGCACCCTCCGGGATAGAAACCCACGGACGCTCTGAAGCCGGGCTCGGGGAGGACGACGCCCCGGCGGCGGGCGCGCTCGAGACTCGGCCCGTTGACGAGCGCGATGGCGAATACGCCGCCGTTCGACCATCCGATCACGCCGATGCGCGCCCGATCGACGTAGGGTCTGCTGTGGAGCAATCGGAGCGCGCCGACGGCGTCATCGAACCGATCCGTGTTGGGGATGTCCGGAAGCTTCGGGTCGCACGTCTTCCCATACCCGCGCGGGCTCCAGCTATCGACGATCAGCGCGACGTACCCCTGATCGCGGAACCAGCGCGCCCACTCGTGGTTCGATTCGGACACGCCGTGGCAGCCGTGCAGCAGGACGACGGCCGGGAACGGCCCCGGACCCTCCGGGCGCTCCTCCCACGCCGGCACCACGAGCGATTTGCCTGGAGTCGCGTTCGGAAAGGACAGACTCGTCGCGGCGCAGCCGGCGATGACCGTCGAGGCGAGAAGCGCCGACAGCGCCCGTCGCACCATGTGCTGAGCATACACCGACCCCGACACCCCGCTAAGCGAGAACCGCTAGGCGGAGTGTATCTTTGCGGGCAGGTTGTCGTCGCGCCGGAGCGGGTTTCGCGCCGGCCGACCGGTCACGCTGTCATCGAAGCATGCGGTAGATGAGAAGCCCAACGCCTACCAGCTCGACCGCGACCGCGAAGGAAACCGCGGTCTCCAGGAGCGAAGGAAGGAGCTCCATGAAGGTGCCTCCAGCAGGCTACGTGCCAGAACGCTGATCGCGGAAATGCTGAGCCTCTCTTCGCGTGCTGTGATGCGGATTACCAGGACTCTGCAAGAAACGATACCGACTGCGTAAGCATTTGCATGAGCTCGCTTCGACCACACCGCGCTGGCTCGGGTGCGACGGCGGGTTGAGCGCCGGCCGGCCGGCGGGTATCCTGACGCCATGACACCTCGGACGACGACCCTGATCAGCAACGCCGAGGCGGCCGCCGTCCAGGAGGCCGTGGCCTAGCGCGTGCTCACCATCGAGCACGCCCCCCTGCTCTTCGGCCGAGACTCGAGCCCGGGACTCGTCGCCTTCGATCTCGCGGAGGGCGGACGGGCGATCCGCCTCTATCGACGCTCGGGTGGCGCGACCGTCACCGAGATCGTCCCCTTCTCACCGTTCTTCCTTCTCGCGGACGGTGACCTCGTGAAGGATGCCGAGGGCCTCATGGCCGTCGAACCGCTCGCGGGTCCCGGCGACTTGCGCTGGCGGGCGAGCTTCGCCTCCTGGGCCGACGCCCTCGGCGCGCGCGACCGCTGCCGGGATCGATCCGGCCAGCCCGTGAACGCGTTGGGGGCGCCGTATCTCTTCCTCGGCGATCCGGTCCACCAGTACCTCCTGCAGGCCGGGCGCACTTCGTTCGGTGGGCTCGTGTTCGCGGATCTCCGCCGCCTCGCCCTCGACATCGAGGTGATGACGACCGAAGGCCACGAGTTCCCGAGCGCGGCGCGCCCCGGGGACCGGATCATCGCGGTCGCGCTCGCCGACTCGACGGGCTTTCGTCACGTCGTGCGCGGAGACCGGCTCGACGAGCGGGCGCTCCTCGAGGAGTGCTCCCGCATCGTCCGCGAGCGGGATCCCGACGTGATCGAGGGCCACAACATCTTCCGCTTCGACCTCGAATATCTCGAGGCGCGGGCCCGCCTGCACCGCGTCGCGCTCGCCTGGGGCCGCGGCGCCGAGAGTCTCCGGAGCCGCGTGGCCCGGCTGCAGATCGCCGAGCGCACGATCGGGTATCGGCGTTATGAGGTCGCCGGCCGTCACATCATCGACACCTGGATCCTCGCCCAGCTCCACGACGCCGGCACGCGCGATCTGCCGGGGTTCGGCCTGAAGGACCTCGCCCGCCACTTCGGCGTCGCGGCGGAAGGCCGCACGTACGTCGATCCGTCACGGATCACGCGGGAGTTCAGCGAGGCGCCGGAGCGCCTCATGGCCTACGCCGCGGACGACGCCGTCGAGACACTCGGCATCGGATCCATCCTGGCGCCGCCCTATTTCGCGCAAGCCCAGGCGGTCCCCTTCGACTATCAATCCTGCACGCTGCGCGGCGCCGCGGCCAAGATCGACGCGCTCGTGCTCCGGGAGTACCTCGCCCGCGGCCACGCGGTGCCGTTGCCCGGGCCGGTCGCCCCGGTCGGCGGCGGCCACACCGCGATCTACCAGGAAGGCGTCGCCCGGCCCGTCCTGCACGTGGACGTCACCTCGCTCTATCCCTCGCTCATGCTCGCGCGGTCCATCGCGCCCGCCTCGGACATACTCGGCGTCTTTCCGGCGCTCCTCCAGCATCTCCGCGACTTCCGCGTGCGCGCCAAGCGACTGGCCCGTGACGCGCGGGAACCCGCCGAGCGCGCGCATCTCGGCGCGCTCCAGCAGTCCTTCAAGATCCTCATCAACGCGTTCTACGGATATCTCGCGTTCAGCGGCGGGCACTGGAACGACTTCGACGCCGCGGACCGCGTGACCGCCGAGGGGCGGGCCGTCGTCACCGCGGTCCTCGCCGCGCTGACCGCCCAGGGGGCCACCCCGGTCGAGGCGGACACCGACGGCGTCTACTTCGTCCCACCGTCCGGCCACACGCCGGCGGACGACGATGTGCTGCTCGAGCGAGTCGCGGCCGGCCTGCCCGATGGAATCCAGCTCGAGCTCGACGGCCGCTACGCGGCGATGTTCAGCTACAAGATGAAGACGTACGCGCTGCTCGACGAGCTCGGGCGCCTGAGCCTCAAGGGCTCGGCGTTCCGCTCGCGCGGCCTGGAGGCCTTCCAGCGACAGATCATCGGCGAGATCGTCCGCTGCCTCGTGCTCGGACGTCGGGCCGAAGTGCGCGCGGTCATCGACCGATGGCTGGGCGACTTCGCCGCGCATCGCGTCGAGCTCCGCGCCTTCGCGAGAACCGAGACGCTCCAGGAGTCCATCGAGGCGTATCGCGACAAGGTGCGCGCCGGCGCCCGCTCGACGTCGGCCGCGTACGAGCTGGCCGGCACGTCGGGACGCTCAGTCCAGCCCGGCGACCAGGTGTCCTACTATGTCACCGGCCGTGGACCGAACGTCACGGTCAACGAGTACGCAAAGCTCGCGAGCCAGTGGGACCCGGCGCAGCCCGACGAGAACGTCGAATACTACCAGGCGAAGGTCCGCGAGATCTGGGATCGCTTTCGCGCCTTTGCGGAGCTCGAAGGTCTCAGGCCTCCCGTGGAAGAGCCCGAGCCGAGCATCCAGCTGACTCTCTTTTGATCGGGGGGAGCGAGCGCCGCTCCGCGCGGTTCCCCCGGCGACCGTGGTCGGGCGCGCGCCGGCGCGCGTTCTTAGAGTGAACATCGGGGGGAGCGCGACGCTCTCCCCCGAATTCCCCCCACGGGCAGGTGCTACCAGACCAGGCTGAGCTGGCGAGGCGTGCGCTGGTCTGGACGGTCCTCTCTGCGCCGGGCGGCAAGCCCGACCTCGGCCGCCAGATAGCGCACGCGTCGCTCCACGTCACGCACGTAATCGGGTCGGGCGTATGCCAATCCGCGGTAGAGCCGCTCGTACTCCGGGACGAGCTGCGGGAAGTCGATCGCGAGGAACTGCAGGAAGGTCTCGCGCGTCCCGGGCCTCAGGAAGAGCACGTTCGACTCGGCCCCGACGGCGCCCGCGTCGCGCGCCGCGACGAGCAGCGCTTTCAAGTTCTCCTCGTGATCGGTTAAGCCAGGCAGGATCGGCATGATGAAGAGCCGGGTCGCGACACCCGCGTCGGCCAGCGCATTCATGGCGACGAATCGGAGGTCCGGCCGCGGCGCCCGAGGCTCGAGTCTACGCGCCAGCGCCGGGTCGACCGTCGTGATCGAGAGGTTCACCGTGACTTCCGAGGAGGCACCGATCTCTCGGAGGAGGCCGGCGTCGCGTGCGACGAGCGTCGACTTCGTCGTGATCGAGAGGAGAAGGCCGGGCACCTCTCGCGCGGCCTCGAGCACGCGGCGGGTCACCTCGAATTTCGCCTCCGCGGGTTGGTAGGGGTCGGTCGCGGTGCCGAGCGCCACCAGCTGACCACTCTTCCTCGCCCGCCGGAACTCGGCGATGAGGCGGTCACGTTTCGTTTCCTTCACGTAGATCTTTCGCTCGAAGGCGTCCGGATCGTTCAGACCGAGGAACTCGTGGGTGTACCGCGCGAAGCAGTAGCGGCAGGCCATCTCGCAGCCACGATACGGGTTCACGGTCCACCCGAAGGGCATCGGCCGCGCGTTGGACTTGTTCACGAGATCCTTGGCGTGAAGCTCGTGATATTCAACGCCCCGACACTCGTCGAGCGTGAGCCCGAGTCGCGGCGCCATTCCTGGCGCTGGAACTCCTGGGATGATCGTCATGTGTTGAGCCTTTCAGGTCACAGAAAAACCCGGGGAGCGAGCTGGCTCCCCGGGCTGTGTCCTATCCGATATCTAGCGCCG
This sequence comes from Candidatus Rokuibacteriota bacterium, assembly GCA_003221635.1. GTDB lineage: Bacteria > Methylomirabilota > Methylomirabilia > Rokubacteriales > CSP1-6 > AR31. Next base: position 11,430 of record QHSR01000043.1, read on the forward strand.
CCAGCCTCCGCCGCCGCCACCCCCACCCGGCCGAGGCCCGCGGTCGCCACGCGGGCCGCCCGCTCCAGCCCGCTGCGGTTGCGGCCGCGCTTCATCGACCACGAGGTTTCGATCCCTGAAAAGCCGGCCATTCAGCATCTCGATCGCCTTGCTGGCTTCCTCCTTCGTCGCCATCTCGACGAACCCGAATCCGCGCGGCCTTCCCGTGAACTGGTCCGTGATGATCCGAACCGTCTCCACGGTCCCAGCCTGCTGAAAGAGCTCGCGAAGGTCCTCCTCGGTGGCCTGGAAGGAGAGATTTCCGACGAACAACTTAGCGGCCATCGCACCGACCTCCTAGCCCTAGCGAAAGCGGCGGAAAAAGGACGTTACTTCCGGGTTCCCGTTGCTGGCGCAAAGGTATATGACAACTGGTGACGCATGTCAAGGAGGTCGAAAAACGGAATCAGAGATAGACCCCGCGCGTCGCGCCGCCGTCCACGGTGATGCAGACGCCGGTGATGAACGAGGCGCGCGCCGAGACCAGGAAGCACACGAGATCGGCGATGTCTTCCGGAGTCGCGATGCGCTTCAGCGGGTAGTGGCTCGCGGCCTCGGCCCGCTGCGCCTCGACAGTCTTCCCCGCCACTGCGGCCTGCTGGGCGATCAGACTCTCCCAGCGTGTGGTGGCGGTCGCGGCCGGCGACACGGCGGTGACGAGAATGTTCGAGGGTGCGCCGAGATCGGCGAGACCCTTCGAGAAGTTTATGAGCCCGGAGTTGGCGATCCCGCCCGGCAGGTAGCCCGGGGTCGGGTTGCGGGCGGCGGCACCCACGACGTTGACGATGCGACCGCCACCCTGCGCCTGCATGATCGGGAAGACGGCCCGGGCCATCCGCACGTAACCGAGGATCTTCAAGCTCCAGTCCCCTGCCCATTGCTCGTCGGGAATCTTCAGGAAGTCGCCGCCCCGGATGGCGCCCGCGTTGTTCACGAGGATGTCCAGTCGGCCCAAGCGATCCCGCACTGTCGTGGCGACGCGGTTCACTTCGTCGAGCTGGCTCAGATCGCCGGGGACGACGAGGACGTCGGCGTTCGTCTTACTCTTGATCTCCCGCGCGGTCTCCTCGAGGCGCGTCTTGTCACGCGCGCAGATCGCAACCTTCGCGCCCTCGGCGCCGAGGCCGAAGGCGATCGCCCGTCCGATTCCCTGGCTTCCACCCGTCACGAGCGCCGTCTTGCCGGATAGTTCGAGGTTCACGAGGTCTCCTTTCTGATGTTCACGTCCAGGCCGGCGGAGCCCTCCCGAGCACCGCCGGATCCGAGTCTGGGAAAGACCGGTACCGCTCGCCAGTCGAAATGCGAGAGCTGGTCGAGCGAGCGCGCCACCGCTTGCCCGAACGGCTCCAAGTCTAGCCCGTCGAGCTTGCGACCTCGCAGTCGGCCACGCCCCTCGTCGAGCAGCGCTCGCGCGCCGGCGAAGTTGGCGTTGGCCAGGTGCTGGTAGCCCACCGCCACCTGGATCAGCCCCTGCAGCGCCTCGCGATCATCCCCCCGGGCGTCGCGCCAGGAGGGTTCGAGAAGCTCGTGGACCTCGAAATAGAGATGCGCGTCGAAGAGCGTCGCCGCCGCGTCGAGGACGTCGGCCCGCGAACGGATGCGAGCGGTCGATCGGGTGCCGAGCGCGGCGCTCGCGCTCTGCGCCCTCTCGCGCAGCAGGCGCGCGTGCGCGAGCTCATCGCGCTCCAGCCAGCCCGGCGCCTGGGCGCCGGGCTCGCCGAGCGCCGCCAGCTCGCGACGCGCTCCGGCGTCCTCCAGCGCGGCGAGAATGATCTCGGCCAGACGGTTCCGGACCCGCAGAGGCGGCGTCGGGATCACGCGGCGCCCGCCGTGGACTGTTGCGCCGGGACCGGCGGCGGTTCGGCGGGCGCGGGTGGGGCCGCCCTCGGAAGGCGCTCGACGCGCGTGCCGGCGATCAGGTCGTGGAGCGCCCGCTTGTCGTGGCGGAGCCCCGCCATCACGAAGCCGAGGGTGAAGATTCCGGCCGAGGCGAAATACGCGAGGTAGCGGAGGAGCGCCGTCCCCAGCGGCGGCGGTTCCCCGGCGGCGGCGGCGACCTTCACGCCGACGATCATCTTACCGATCGTCTGGCCGCCGAGGGCGTGGAGCAGCGTCGTGTACGCGCCGGCGAAGACGACGGTGAAGAGCGTGACCATCGGCTTGAAGGCGGCGCTCTTCTCGATGTCGGGACCCCACGCGCTCGCGCCGATGTACCCGAGCGAGAACTGCACGAGGGCGAAGATCGCGAAGTCGATGAGCGCCGCGAGTGCGCGAATCCAGAAGCCGGCGGGGCGAGGCTCAATCATGGCGCGTATAATATCGCCATGATTTCGGTGCGGGACGGCCAAAATCAGATCCTCGCGCAGATCGGTGAGCCCACGCCGCCGGAGCTCCTCGCGGTCACGCGCGCACGCGATCGGGTGCTGGCCGAGGATCTGCGCGCGCCATTCGACGTGCCCCCGACGGACAACTCGGCCGTCGACGGATACGCGGTCGCCAGCGGCGACGTGCCGGCGGCCGGAACGCGCGATCTGGACGTGGTGGCCGAGCTCCCGGCCGGCACCGTGTTCGAGGGCCTCCTGGCCTCGGGGCAGGCCGTGCGGATCATGACCGGCGCGCCGATGCCGCAGGGCGCCGACACCGTGTATCCCCAAGAGGTGGTCGAGCGTCGCGGCGGCCTCGTGCGCGTCGGCCCCACCCGGAAGAGCGCGAACGTCAGGATGCGCGGCGAAGACATCCAGGCCGGCACGATCGTGATCGAGCGTGGCACCGTGCTGCGTCCTCAGGAGCTCGGGCTCATCGCGTCGCTCGGCCAGTGGCAAGTCCTGGCGCACGGGCGGCCGCGGGTCGCGCTCCTCTCGACCGGGGACGAGGTCGTCGAGCCGGGCACGCCGCGCAAGGCCGGCCAGATCTACGACGCCAACCGCTTCACGCTGCGGGGGTCGATCGAGCAGTGGGGCGGCGAGGTGCTCGACCTCGGCATCGTGCCGGACGTGCGCGACGAGCTGCGGGCGCGGCTCCTCGAGGCCGCCGACGTCGGGGACATCGTGGTCACCTCCGGTGGCGTGTCGGTCGGCGTCCTGGACCTCGTCAAAGATGTGCTCGACGAGATCGGCGCGATCGACTTCTGGCAAGTCGCGATGCAGCCCGGCCGGCCGCTCGCCTTCGGCCGGATCAAGTCGGCCCACTTCTTCGGGCTGCCGGGCAATCCCGTCGCCTCGATGCTCGCGTCCATGCTCTTCGTCCGCCCGGCGATCTTCAAGCTGGCCGGACGGCGGCGCCTCTTCCCCGACACCGCCGAGGCGACGGCGCTCGAACCCATGAGCAAGCGGAAGGGCCGCCGCGAGTTCAAGCGCGGCATCGTCCAGTGGCAGAACGGCCATTGGGAGGCACGAACGACCGGGCCGCAAGGCTCGGGCATCCTCTCCTCGATGGCGATGGGCAACTGCCTCATCGTGCTCGAAGAAGACCGGGGCGACGTGGCGGCCGGCGAGACCGTGCTGGTCGAGCCGTTCTGACATGCCGCGGATCTCCGTCGAGCTCATCGAAGCCGTCACGCCCCTGATGGAGGAACGCGTGCACGGGGCGGCGCGGCGACTGCCGCACCTCCGGTACGCCGACCTGAGGCTCGAGGCCACCGAGGCCAAGGGCGCGGGGGCGGAGAACGGCACGCCCAAGTTCTCCGGCGACGATCAGACCCTGGCCCTCGGTGTCCGCGTTCTCGCGGGCGACCGCATGAGCGCGCCCGGCTACGTGGGCCTCACGCTCGGTGTGGCCGACGTCCCGAATCTCGCCCGGATCGTCGGCGAGGCGTTGGAGCAGGCGTACCGGCGGGCGATGGTGAACGGCGAGATGAAGGCCGACGCGCGTGAGAAGTTCGGCCCCCTCGGCGAGGCGCTCGCCGACACGCGCCTCCATCCGGTCGAGGTACGGCAGGACACCGTGGGCGCCGTCTATCGCATCGATCCGCGCGCGATGGCGCTCGCCGAGATGGTGCGCTACGCGACCGACATCTCGCGCCAGGTCGACGGGGTCGACGCCGGCGTCAAGTACAACTATGTCTCGACGATGACCGAGCTGTCGCGTGAGCTCTTCGTGTCGAGCGAGGGGGCGCGCATCGACCAGACGTTCGCGCTGACCCAGGGGACGTGCACCGTCGTCACCGTCGCCGGGACGGTGAGCCAGGACCTCTACGACGCGCTCGGCCACCAGCGGGGCTGGGAGATCCTGCTCGAGGGCATCGACGAGCCGCTCCTGCGCTTCCCGACTTTCCTCGACTTCGCCCTCGGCCTGGCGCGCGAGGGCGTGGCGCTCGCGGCCGCGCCCGTCCTGCCGACGTCGGATCGCGAGGTGGTGGTGGTGACCGATCCGCACTACAACACCCTCGTGTCGCACGAGATCATCGGGCACCCGGTCGAGCTCGATCGCGCGCTCAAGATGGAGACCGCGTACGCCGGGCGCTCCTGGCTCCTCGGCGGCCTCACCGAGCATCAGATCGGCCGCCGCGTGGCCTCGCCACTCGTCACCACGTATTCGGATCCGTCGCTCCCGGGTTTCGGCCACTACAAGTACGACCACGAGGGCACGCCCGCCCGGCGCGTGGTCCATATCGACCACGGCATCTTTCGCGGGTTCATGAACAGCCGGCAAACAGCGGCGATCTTCGGCGGCGAGCCCAACGGCCACTGGAAGGCCACGGACGCCTCGCTGGTCCCCCTGATCCGTATGTCGAACACCGTCTTCGATGCGGGCGCGCGTGCGGCCGAGGACGTCCTGCAGGAAGTCGACCACGGCTACTACATTGCGGGCCATCGGACCCCCTCGATCGCGGAGAGCCGCGAGAACTTCCGCATCTCGGCGCGCCGCGTCTACGAGATCAGGAACGGCCAGCTTGGCCGACTCTACCGCGACGGCGGGATCGTGGCCGACTCGCGCGACTACCTCATGAACGTCGACGCGGTCGGCTCGGACTTCCGGCTCTACCCGATACCGAACTGCGGCAAGGGACAACCGATGCAGACCAAGCGCCTCGGCAATGGCGGGCCGACGATGCGGAGCCGCGCCCGAGTCGTCGGAGGATGAGTGGATGCGCCGGGCGCTGATCGTCGTGGTCGCGGCCGGCGTCCTGCTCGCCGGTGCCGCACCCGCGGCGCCGCCCGAGTACCCGGTGACCTTCATCAAGGTCGACGAGCTGAGGGTCCTGCTCGACCGCGGCACCAAGGCGGACATCATCGATGTCCGGAACTGGGACGCCTACGTCGACAGCCACATTCACGGCGCCCGCTCCATGCCGTTGCGCGCGGTGCCCGATCGCGCGCCCGAGATCTCGAAGACGGGCCTCGTGGTCTTCTACTGAACGTGCCCGCACGCGCTGTCCCGGGGGGCCAGCGACATCCTGTACAAGATGGGGTGGCGAAACCACCGCGTTCTCGAGGAGGGGCTGCCCGGATGGATCGCCAGGGGCTATCCCGTCGACGGACGGAACCCGGGCGCACCGCCCGCTCATTGACGTGGCGATGAGGACCATCGACGAGCTGGCGAAGGCTGCCGAAGAGGCGCTCGCGCTGGTCGCCGCCCAGCCGGCCGTCGTCGAGGCCGAGGTCTTCGTGGCGGCGAATTCCGCCTTGCTCACCCGGCTCAACTACACCTCGCACATTCCGTGTAACGGCGTCGAGGAGCCCAAGTCCGCCGAGTCCTATGGCATCGGGATCCAGGCGGTCTTCGACGCGCCCGACGGCCGGCGGATCGGCTTCGGCAGCGAGCCCAGCGACCTCACGCCCGCCGGCGCCGAGCGCGCGCTCGGCAAGGCCCGCACGGCCGCCGTCGCCGATCCAGAATTCGTCTCGCTCCCGGCGCGCGCCGCCTCCCCGCGCACCCTCGCGAACTACCACGATCCCCGACTGATGGACATCGACGACCCGAGCCTGGTCGCCGCGGGCTGGAAGATCACGGGCGGGGCCCTCCGCACGTTCACCGCCTCGAGTCGGCTGGCCGCGCTGGCGCAGGACGACGAGGCGCTCCGGCGGCTCGGCCTCATCCTCGGCGGGGATGTGACGATCTTGAGGGAGCGGATCGCGATCGCCTCGACCGCGATGCCCCGCGCTCAGACCGACGAGACGTCCTTGATCACCGCGTTCGTGACGGCCATGGTGGAGTCGCAGAGCGCCAAGGGCTCCGGCGCGTCGACGGGCACGCGCTTCGACCACTTCACCGACGAGGCCGGGGTGGAGGCCGCTCAGAACGCGATCAACGCGATCGGCGGCGAGCGCGTGCCGTCGGGCACCTACACCGTCATCTTCGGCCGGCAGCCGGTGGCCGACCTGCTGAACAACATCGTGATCCCCGCGTGCACCGCGAGCGCGTTTTACTCGTCGAGCACGCCGTTTCTCGGCAAGCTCGGCAAGGTCGTGGCCTCCCGGCACCTGAGCGTGTACGACGACGGCGCGATGCCCGGCTTGATGGGCTCGAAGGGAATCACCTGCGAGGGACTACCGACCGGCCGGACCGAGCTCATCAAGCATGGTGTGCTCGCCGGCTGTCTTTCGAACTGGTACGAGTCCCAGCGCCTTCTGCGCGACCCCGCCCTCGAGGAGAAGCTCGGCGCCCGCGGCCCCGCCGCCAAGGCCGCGCTCGTGCCCCGCAACGGCTTTCGCTTCGGCGCGGGCGGCGGGCGCCAGTTCGACAGCCCGCCCGGTGTGGCCGCTTCAAACGTGGTGCTCGAAGGCGCCGAGCCGATGACCCTCGACGAGCTCGTTCGCCGGGTCGGCGACGGGCTCTACATCGGGCGCATCTGGTACACGTATCCCATCAACGGCCTGCGCGCGGGGGATTTCACCTGCACCGTCGTCGCCGATTCCTATATCATTCGCGACGGGCGGATCGCGGAGCCGCTCAAGGCCAACGCGATCCGGATCAACGACAACATCGCCACGGTCCTGAACAACATCGCCGGGACCACCAAGGACGTGAAGGGCACGATCGTCTGGGCCGCGGACGAGGTCGTGTACGCGCCCGAGGTGGCGGTCACCGGGGTCCACGTCGACGAAATCGCCGGGTTCATGGAGGAACTCGACTGATGCCAGGAGACCGTCTCGAGGCAGTCGCGCGCGCGTGCCGTGTGCAGATCCTCCGCATGCTCGCCCACGCGGGCTCCGGACATCCCGGTGGCTCGCTCTCGGTGATCGATATCCTCGTCACGCTCTTCTTCGGCCGTCTCCGGCACGACCCCAAGCGCCCGGACTGGCCCGACCGCGACCGCGTCGTGCTCTCGAAGGGGCACGCCGTCCCCGCCCTCTACAGCGTCCTGGCGGCCGCCGGGTACTTCCCGGAGAAGTTGCTCATCACGCTGCGCAAGCTCGGCTCGCCCCTCCAAGGTCATCCCGACCGGATGGCGCTGCCGGGCATCGAAGCCGCCACCGTCTCGCTCGGCGCGTCTACTGCGTGCTCGGCGACGGTGAGATCCAGGAGGGCCAGGTGTGGGAAGCCGCGATGTCGGCGCCGAAGCTCGGGCAGCCCGCCCATGCCCTCGACAATCTCGTGGTCATCCTCGACTACAACAAGATCCAGCTCGACGACTTCGTGAAGAAGGTGCTCGACCTCGAGCCCGTCATCGCCAAGTGGCAATCGTTCGGTTGGCCGGTGGTCGAGATCGACGGCCATGATGTGACCCAGATCGCGAAGGCGCTCGACCAGGCCGAGGCCACCCGCGGCACGCCCACCTTCGTCGTGGCCCACACCGTGAAAGGCAAGGGCGTGCCGTTCATGGAGAACGACCCGGAGTGGCACGGCAAGGCGCCGAAGCCCGCCGAGGCGATCGCCGCTATTCGCGAGGTCCTCGGCGTCTCGACCGGCGCCTGGGAGGACTATTTGAAGACCGATTCGGCGACACGCGCGATCGTGGACGAGCTCACCGCCCTGGAGAAGAAGTGATGCCGGCCAAGGCCAGCCGCGCGGCGTTCGGCGAAGCGCTCCTGGAGCTCGGGGCCAAGGACGACCGCATCGTCACCCTCGACGCCGACCTGTCGAAATCCACCATGACCGCGAAGTTCGCGAAGACCTTCCCCGGCCGGGCGTTCAACCTCGGCATCGCCGAGTCGAACATGCTCGGCGTCGGCGCCGGGCTCGCGCTCGCCGGCCGGATTCCGTTCGCCTGCTCGTTCGCGTGCTTCGTCGTCGGACGCTTCGAGACGATCCGGATCTCGGTCGCCTACACCAACGCGAACCTCAGGATCGTCGGGACCCACGCCGGCATCGCGATCGGCGAGGACGGCTACAGCCAGATGGGGATCGAGGACATCGCCTGCGTCCGCGCGCTCCCCAATATCGGGATCGTGCAACCCGCGGACGAGCTCGAGACGAAGCAGGTCATTGCGTACGCGGTGGAGCATCAGGGCCCGCTCTATCTCAGGCTCACGCGCCAGAATCTCGAGCCCGTGTGCCCGCCCGACTATCGCTTCCAGTACGGCCGCTGGCTCCTGCTCCGTCGGGGCCATGACGTGACGTTGATCGGCACGGGCGGCCCCATCTTCAACTGCCACGAGGCGGCCAAGCGCCTGGAGACCGACGGGATCTCGGCCGAGGTGATCAACGCGGCGTGCATCAAGCCGCTCGACGAGGAGCTACTGCTCCAGTCCGCGGGCAAGACGGGTCACGTCGTGACGGTCGAAGATCATTCGGTCGCCGGCGGCCTGGGCGGCGCCGTCGCCGAGACGCTCGGCGATGTGCTGCCGACGCCGCTCAAGCGGCTCGGTGTCCAGGGATTCGGCGAGTCGGGCGACGCCAAAGGCCTCTATGCCAAGCACGGCCTCGACCCCGCCGGAATCGCCGCGAGCGTCAAGAAGTTCCTGAACCGTTGAACCCATGCGATTCGACCGCCGGCGTCCGGAGGCCGGCTCGATCTCACGTCGCGTCTAGGCCGGAGGCGTCGACCCGGGTGGAGCGGCGTCGCCGGCGTCTCTTGTCGGCCCGAGCAGCTCCCGGACCTTGCTCGCCAGGGCGATCGTGGTGAAAGGCTTCGCGATGAATTCCTCACCGGGCTCGAGGACCCCGAGGGACTCGATGACGCCTCCGCAGTAGCCGGACATGTAGATCACCCTCAGCCCCGGCCGCAACTGGCGTGCACGCTCGGAAACGACCCGGCCGTTCATCCCCGGCATCGATACGTCGGTCAGCAGCAGGTGGATCGGGCCCGGATGCGCTGCACAGATCCGCAAGGCCTCCACGCCGCCCTCCGCATCCAGGAGGTTGTAGCCCAGCGGTACCAGAACATCCCGGGCCAGCCCCCGTACCAGCGGCTCGTCGTCGACGAGCAGAATGGTTTCCGAACCCGTGGCCCCCGGCATCGACGGCTTTGGCGGCTCGGCGGTTTTCGCCACGTCGGCCAGGCGTGGAAGGTAGATGCGGAACGTCGTGCCCTCGCCCCGCTGGCTCCTGACTCTGAGGTTGCCCTGGTGCTGCTGGACGATGCCGTACACGGCCGCCAGGCTCAAGCCCGTTCCCTGCCCGACATCCTTCGTGGTGAAAAACGGCTCGAAGAGGTGCTGCTGGACCTCCGCCGTCATGCCGCAGCCGGTGTCGCTCACGGTCAGGAGCGCGTAGGGCCCGGCCGGCAGGTCAGGGGCCAGCGCGTTCTGCTCCAGGGTGACGGCGGCGGTCTCAATCGTCAGCCGCCCCCCTTCAGGCATCGCGTCGCGGGCGTTGACGGCCAGGTTCATCAGCACCTCCTCGAGCTGCGCAGAGTCGGCCTTCACCGTCAAGGGTGAGGGCGAAACGACGGCGCACAGCTCGACGTTGTCACCGAGCAAGCTGCGGAGCAGCTGGGCATAGTCCACGATGAGGGCATTCAGGTCGATGACCCTGGGCGAGTTGATCTCCCTGTGGCCGAAGGCCAGGAGCTGGCGGGTCAGCGCGCCGGCCCGCTCGCCGGCCGTGAGGATAGCGAGGAGCGGAGCGTGCAACGCGTCCGAGGAGGGCAGTCTGTCGAGCGCCTGCGCCGCGTAGCCGTTGATGACGGTCAGCAGGTTGTTGAACTCGTGGGCCACGCCGCCCGCGAGCTGGCCGACCGCATCCATCTTCTGCATCTGCCGCAGGGCCTCCGCCGCCCGAAGGCGTTCACTGATGTCGCGGAAGACCAGGACGGTCCCCATGACGTGGCCCGCATTGTCCTTGATCGGGCACGCTGAGTCGGCGATTTGACGCTCGCTCCCGTCGCGGCAGACGAGAATCGTGTCCGCGGCGAGTTCCGTACCCTTGCCGTCCCGGAGGATCGTCGCCACCTGGCTCGGGAGCGGCTCGCGGGTGCGGCCGTCTCGGAGCGGGAACACCGTGTCGACGTCTTTGCCCATAGCCTCTTCGGCGCCCCACCCCGTCAGGTCTTCCGCGACGCGGTTCATGAACGTGATCTTCCGTGAGCTATCCGTGGCCAGAACGGCCTCGCCGATGCTGCCGAGCGTCGTGGTCAACCACTCCTCGCTCTCCCTCAAGCGGCGGTCGAGCTCGTGCTTGTGCATGGCTGTCTGGATCACCGCGTTGACGGTGGTCTCAGCGAAGGGCTTGACGATGTACCCAAGCGGTTCCGCGGCCTTGGCGCGCTGCAAGGTCGAGTCATCAGCGTGCGCGGTCAGGAAGATGACCGGCAGCCGGAAGTTTGTCCGGATCTGCCGGGCCGCCTCGACGCCGTCCATGTCTCCCTTGAGACGGATGTCCATGAGGACCAGGTCCGGGCGCGACGTGGGAATCTTTCTCAAGGCTTCAGCGCCGGTGGACGCGACCGAGACGACCTCGTGGCCGAGGCCCGCGAGGCAGTCCTCGATGTCCTCACGGACGAGGATTTCGTCTTCGACGACCAGGATTCTAGACTTGGGCATGAGGAGATTCCCCTGTGACCGCGGATGCTTCGTCCGGCGGTGCGTTTTGCCGAGCGAATCGAATCTCGACCGAAGTCCCACCAGTGGTTTGACACTGGACGACGCCGCCGAGCTGCTCGACCAGGGCTCGGATCAGGCGCCAGCCCAAGGAGCTCGTGCGGCCGAGATCCACGTCTGCGGGTACACCCACTCCATCGTCCCGGACGACGAGGCAGAGCTCTTCCTCTCCCTCGGCGTGGAGGCCGACGTAAACGGTGCCAGAGTGACCGACCGGGAAGGCGTGCTTCAGGCAGTTCGACATCAACTCGTTGAGGATCAGGCCGCACGGCACGGCACAGTCCAAGCTCAGCGACAGGTCGTCGATGTCGAGCCTGACGCGGACGCTCCGAGCCGGGAGCGCGTAGGAGGTGAGGATGTTGTTCGTCAGGTCGCGGACGTATTCGCCGAAGCTTACCCGAGCCAGGTCGCGCGCCCGGTAGAGCTTGTCGTGGATCAGGGCCATCGACGCAACCCGGTTCTGGCACTCGCGCAGGGCCTCGCTGAGCGCCGGGTCCCGCACGGCGCGGCTCTGCATGCGCAGCAGGCTGGTGATGATCTGGAGGTTGTTCTTGACGCGGTGGTGGATCTCCTGGAGCAGTACTTCCTTCTCACGGGAATGTCGGACCGCCTCCTCGGCGTGCCGGCGCTGGGCGATCTCGGTCTGGAGCGCGTCGTTCAACCGCTGCAGGTCGCGCCGTTTGCGGTTGAGGTCGACGAAGACCGCCACCTTGGATCTCAAGATCTCCGGCACGACGGGGACCTCGACGTAATCGACCGCCCCCACTCGGTAGCCCTTCAGTCGGTCGAGCGTCGTGGGTTGGGCGCCCGTGACGAAGACGATCGGCGTCTTCTCGAACCGGGGATGCTGGTGAATCAAGCTCGCCGTCTCGAACCCATCCATGTCCGGCATATTCACGTCCAAGAGGATGACGGCGAAGTCCTCGTCCATGAGCCTCTGCAAGGCCTCGCGGCCCGACCGGGCCGTGACCAGCCTCTCCCCCAGCTCGCGCAGGATGGCCTCGTGGCTCGCCAGCTGGCTCGGCTGGTCGTCGACCACGAGGATTCCGACCTTGTCGCCGTCATTCATGCCGCTTGCCATCGCTAGCGACGGAGCCACATCCGGAGCGCCGACCGCAGATGGTCGGTGTTCACGGGTTTGGCCAGGTAGTCGGAGGCGCCCGCCTCCAGGCACTTGGCGCGGTCTCCGGACATGGCCTTGGCGGTCAGGGCGATGATGGGCAGCCGTCTGAAGGCGGGGTTCTCCCGGATGATCCGCATCGTCTGATAGCCGTCCATCTCGGGCATCATGATGTCCATCAGGACGGCCGCGATGTTCGGCGTTTGCTCGAGCTGGGCGATCGCCTCGCGCCCCGTGCTCGCGCTCAGGACCTTGATCCCGTGCCGCTCCAGCACGCTGCTGAGCGCGAAGATATTGCGCACGTCGTCGTCGGCCACGAGCACCTGCCTGCCCGCCAGACCCTGGTCGGAGGCGCGCAACTGCTCCAACAGCCGCTGCTTCGCTGGCGGGAGGTCGGTCACGACTCGGTGGAGGAAGAGCGCCGTCTCGTCCAGCAGCCGCTCCGGCGATTCGACTCCCTTGAGGACGACGCTCTTGGCCAGCCGCTGGAGCTGCGCGTCTTCCTCGGCGGACAGCTCCCTGCCGGTGTAGACCACGATCGGCAGGCCCCGAAGCGCGAGGTTCTCGTGGATCTGCTCGAGCAACGCGAATCCCGACATGTCCGGCAGGCGGAGGTCGACGACCGCACAGTCGAAGGCGTGCTCTCCGAGTGCCTCGAGGGCGGCGACGCCTGTGTCGACAACGGAGATCTCGATGTCGTCGTGGGCCAGCAGCTCGACGATGCTCAGCCGGGCGGTCTCGTCGTCTTCCACGACCAGGAGCCGCTTGCGTCGGGCGACGGAGTACTCCTTGATCCGCGCCAGGCTGGCCTTCAAGGCATCGGTCGTCGGGGACTTGGTCACGAACGTGAAAGCGCCGCGCGTGAGACCGTGCTGCTGGTCCTCTTCGAGGGTAACGATCTGCACCGGGATGTGCCGCGTGGCCGGATCGTCCTTCAGCTGGCATAGCGCCGCCCACCCGTGCATGTCGGGCAGGTTGATATCGAGCGAGATGGCGGTCGGCCGATAGTCGTGGGCGAGGGTGAGGGCCTCGGCGCCTCCGGTGGCTCGGACGACCTGGAAACCCTGCGCGTGGGCCAGGTCGATCAGGACGTTGGCATAGACCGGATCGTCGTCGACGACAAGCAGGAGGGCGCGTCCGGGTTCCAGCTTGGCTCGGTCGTCCGCGATCGGTTGCGGTGCGGCGCCGAGGGTTTCCGGGTTGACCGCCGCGGGCGTTGTCCGCGGCATTTCTGTGATGGCGCTCGCCGAACCAGAGTACTTGAGGGGCAGATAGAGGGTGAACGTGCTCCCGGCGCCTGGCGTGCTGCGCAGGTGGATCTCTCCGCCCAGCAGGGTGGCCAGTTCGCGGCAGATGGCGAGCCCCAGGCCCGTCCCGCCGTACTTGCGGCCGGTGCCGGCCTCAGCCTGCTGGAAAGCCTCGAAAATGATCCTCTGCTTGTCCGGGGCGATGCCGATCCCGGCGTCGGTAACTTCGAAGGCCACGACCGACGATGTCGCCTGGAGAATCCGGTTCTCCGGGTGCCAGCCCTGCGCGGCGGGCCTCACGTTGAGGCAGACGCTCCCGTGCTCGGTGAACTTGAAGGCATTGGACAGGAGATTCTTGAGCACCTGGAGCAGGCGCTTGGAATCCGTGAACATACTGGAGTCGAGGCGCGGGTCCAGCGTGATCTGGAAGCCGAGCTTGCGGCGCTCCGCCTCGAGCCGGAATGTGCGCTCCACCGTGGCGCTCAGGCCTGTAAACGATACGTTGTCGACGTCGATCGTGACGGTGCCCGACTCGATCTTGGAGAGGTCGAGAATGTCGCTGATGAGGTTCATGAGATCGACGCCGGCCGCGTGGATCATGCTCGCAAACTCGACCTGCTTGTCCGTCAGGTTCTGCTGAGCGTTCTCGGCAAGCTGCTGGCCGAGGATGAGGATGCTGTTCAGCGGTGTGCGCAGCTCGTGCGACATGTTGGCCAGGAATTCCGACTTGTACCGCGACGTCATCGCCAGCTCAGACGCCTTGTCTTCCAGCGCCAGGCGCGCCTGCTCGATCTCGGCGTTCTTGCGCTCGACCTCGGCGTTCTGCTCCACGAGCTCGGCGGCCTTCTTCTCGAGCTGCTCGTTGGTCGCTTGCAGCTCCGTCTGCCGGGTCTGGAGCTCCGCGGCCAGGTCCTGCGACTGCTCGAGGAGGCCCTCCGTCTGCATGGTGGTTTCGATGGTGTTGAGCACGATTCCGATATTGGAGGTCAGCTGCTCGAGAAACGCCGTGTGCAGCGGGGTGAAATCGCGCAGCGAGGCCAGCTCGATCACCGCCTTCACCTTGTCCTCGAAGAGCACGGGGAGCACGATGACGCTCCGTGGCACGGCCTCGAACAGTCCGGAGCTGATCGGGATGGCCGACGCCGGCAGGTTCGTGATCAGGCTGCGGGCTCGGTCGACGGCGCACTGCCCGACCAGGCCCTCGCCGAGCGCGAGCGTGTCCTTGTGCGATCGGGACCCGTGGTCGGCGAACGAGGCGACGAGGTGCAGAGAGGACACCCCTTCGCTGGTCCGCATGTGGTACACGACGCCCTGCTGAGCGTCCACGAGCTTTACCAGTTCTGACAGGAGCAAGCGTCCCACCGCGACCAGGTCGCGCTGGCCCTGGAGGAGGCTGGCAAACCGGGCCAGGTTGCTCTTGAGCCAGTCCTGCTCGTTGGTGCGCGCGGTGGTGAGCCGGAGGTTGTCGATCATCGTATTGATGTGGTCCTTCAGCTCGGCCACTTCACCTCTCGCGTCGACCTGGATCGACCGGGTCAAGTCGCCCTGGGTGACGGCGGTGGCGACCTCCGCGATGGCACGCACCTGCGTCGTCAGGTTGGCGGCGAGCTGGTTGACGTTGCCCGTCAGGTCCCTCCATGTCCCTGACGCGCCCGGCACGCTCGCCTGATTGCCCAGGCGCCCCTCCACACCCACCTCGTGAGCCACGTTGGAGACCTGGGCGGCAAAGGTGGCCAACGTGTCCGTCATACCGTTGATCGTCTCGCCCAGAGCGGCCACCTCACCCTTGGCCCACACTGT
>QHSR01000172.1 GCA_003221635.1 Candidatus Rokuibacteriota bacterium
GACATCACGAGAGTCGACATCGCGGGCAATGCGCGGGCGCTCAGCCGTCCATCCCGACGAGCCGCGACAAGAGCTCCCTGATCGAACCGCGCATGGGCGCTCGAGTTCGGCGAATACGGGATCGAGTATGTGAGACAGATTCCTACACTGGGATCGCGCTCGAATCCGACGCGGTCGTCGGTCCGCCGCCGATTGTCCACGAGCACATTCGGTGATAGATCTCTCGCGACCGGAGGAGAGACCAGTGTTGTCGGTGACCCGTAGATGGCGAATCGTTGCTCCCGCGTGGGAGGTCACCGGGTCATCGCTGCCTTGTCGGGAGTCCGAGTTCGGGCTGCCCGCCGCTGTTGTTTGACTGGGCATGCCCGACCTGTCGATCGCTCCTGACTCGTCCACGACGGATGTCCTGATCGCTCCCGCGATCACCCCGGACATCACCGGCGCGAGCCTGCCGACCGGTGTCCCCACGCTGGTCCGGCCGCGCGCGCGGGGCAAATTCATCTTCACCGGCGACGAGAAGTTCTACGTTCGCGGCGTGAGCTACGGGGCGTTTCACCCGGATGCGAGCGGCCGGGAGTACCACGACCTGGACGTCATCGAGCGGGATTTTGCCCAGATGGCGGCGAACGGGATCAACACCGTCCGCATTCCGCACACGACGGCCCCCCGTTCCCTCCTCGACGCGGCCCAGCGGCACGGCCTCCGCGTCATGGTGGGGTTGTCCGCCGAGCAATATCTGGGGTTCCTTATCGATCGGAAGAAGAGCGTGTTCGAGATCGAGGCGATGGTGCGCGCGAAGGTCCGAGAGTGCGCAGGCCACCCGGCGCTGCTCTGTTACGCCCTCGGCAACGAGATCCCGGCCCTGATGGCGCGCTGGCTCGGTCGCCGAGCGATCGAGCGCTACCTCAAGCGGTTGTACCGTGCGGTCAAGGAGGAAGACCGGGACGGGCTCGTGACCTACGTGAACTACCCCACGACGGAGTACCTCCACCTTCCGTTCCTCGACCTCGTGTGCTTCAACGTCTACCTCGAGTCGCCGGAGCGGTTCGAGGCGTACCTCGGACGCCTGCAGAATATCGCCGGAGAGCGGCCGCTCGTCATGAGCGAGCTCGGCCTCGACGGCCTGCGCAACGGCGATGGCGCTCAGGCGCGGTCGCTCGACTGGCAGGTTCGGGGCGCGTTCGCGGCGGGATGCGCCGGCGTGGTCGTGTTCTCCTGGACCGACGAGTGGTACCGGCAGGGCCACGACGTCGAGGACTGGGGCTTCGGCCTCACGCGCGCCGACCGATCGCCCAAGCCCGCCCTGAACGCTGTACGAGACGCGTTCGCAGAGGTGCCGTTCCCGTCGAGCCTTCCGTGGCCGCGGATCTCGGTGGTCGTGTGCACGTACAACGGCGCGCGCACGATCCGTGACTGCTTCGAGGGATTGAAGCGACTCGAGTACCCCGACTACGAGGTCATCGTGGTGGACGACGGATCCACCGACGCGACCGCGGCCATCGCGCGCGAGTACCACTGCCGCCTGATCCAGACCGAGAACCGCGGCCTTTCCAGCGCGCGCAACACGGGCCTCGGAGAGGCGACGGGCGAAATCGTCGCCTACATCGACGACGACGCCTACCCCGATCCGCACTGGCTCACCTATCTGGCGGCCATGTTCATCTCCACCTCGCACGCGGCGGTGGGCGGACCGAACCTCGCCCCGCCGGGCGATGGGCCGATCGCCGAGTGCATCGCCCGCGCGCCGGGCGGGCCCAACCACGTCCTTCTGAGCGACCGTGAGGCGGAGCACATTCCCGGCTGTAACATGGCGTTCCGCAAAACCCGTCTCGAAGCGATCGGAGGGTTCGACCCGCAATTCCGCACTGCTGGCGACGACGTGGACGTCTGCTGGCGGCTCGAGGAATGCGGCTGGACGCTAGGCTTCAGCGCCGCCGCCATGGTCTGGCACCACCGCCGGAACTCGGTGCGCACTTACTGGAAACAGCAGATCGGGTACGGCCGCGCGGAGGCGATGCTGGAGCGGAAGTGGCCCAAGAAATACAACGGTTCCGGGCACGCGCGCTGGGCCGGCCGCATCTATGGCAACGGGCTGACGCACGCGCTCCGGTGGCGCCGGACCCGCGTCTATCACGGCATCTGGGGCGTCGCGCCGTATCAGTCTCTCTACGAGCCGGCTCCGAGCCTGCTCGGCTCGCTGCCGCAAATGCCGGAATGGTATCTGGTGATCGCGATCGTGATGGGACTGGCGACGTTGAGCATGGCCTGGAGCCCGCTCAGGCTCTTGCTGCCGCTGCTCGTCGGCATCGTCCTACCGCCGTTGGCGCAGGCCGCTCTGAGCGCGGCCCGCGCGTCGTTCAACGGGGTACCGCCCCGCAGTTCGGCCGGGCTGAAGCGGCGGTTGCTGACGGCGGCGCTCCACCTGCTCCAGCCGCTGGCGCGCCTGCGTGGCCGGCTGAAAAGCGGACTGGCGCCCTGGCGGAGGCGGGGAGCGCCCAGGCTGGCGCTGCCATGGCCGCGGACTTCCACCCTCTGGAGCGACCGCTGGCAGGATCCCGACCAGAGACTCCGGCGTATCGAAGCGGACCTCAAGGCCGCCGGCGCCGCGGTTCGGTGCGGAGGCGACTACGACCGCTGGGACCTGGAGGTTTGTGGTGGGCCGTTCGGCTCGGCCAGGCTGCTCATGGCCGCTGAGGATCACGGTGCGGGCACGCAGTTCCTCCGCTTCCGCTGGTGGCCGCGCAGCTCTCGCGGTGGGGTCCTCCTCGTTGCCCTCTTCGCGGCCCTCGCCGGCGGCGCCGCGGCATCCGGGGCGTGGGTCGCCGGGACGATCCTCGCTACAGTCACCCTCGCGATGGCGCTCTGCGTGGTCATCGAATGTGCCGGCGCCGCCGCCCTCATCGCCCGGACCGTCGGGCAGCTGCGGACAGGAGGCGCCTGAGCATCATGGCCGGTTACACCGACATCGTCCTGCTCCGGCGGCTACTCGGACAAGCGCGGCCCTACTGGCCGCACGTCGGCGCTCTGTTCCTGGCGAGCCTGCTGGCCAGTCCTCTCTCGCTGCTGACACCGCTCCCGCTCAAGATCGCGGTGGACAGCGTGATCGGCTCGCACCCGCTCCCGCGGTTCATCGCCCCGTTCGCGCCGGAGGCGATCGCGCGCTCCGCGGGCGGCCTGCTGGCCCTGGCGGTGGGGCTCGTGCTGGCCGTCGCGCTACTCAGCCAGCTGCAGGGACTGGGGAGCACGCTGCTGCGAGCATGGGTCCAGGAGAGGCTGGTCCTGGACTTCCGGGCTCGGCTCTTCCGCCACGTCCAGCGCGTCTCCCTCGCCTACCACGACACTCGCGGCACGGCGGACTCGACGTACCGCATCCAGCGCGACGCCCAGGCTGTCCAGCACATCCTGACGGAGGGCCTCATCCCCTTCGTCTCCGCCACGGTCACCTTCGTCGCGATGATCTACGTCATGGCCCGGATCGACTGGTCACTGGCCCTGATCGCCCTCGCTGTCTCGCCGGGCCCCGTCGTGATCGCGCGCGTGTTTCGCCGACGCCTGCGCCGCCAGTGGCGGGAGGTGAAGAAGCTCGAGAGCGCCGCCCAGTCGATCGTGCAAGAGGTCTTGGGCGCGCTGCGGATCGTCAAGGCGTTCGGTCAGGAGACGCGGGAAGAGCAGCGCTTCCTCCGCAGCTCCGGGGACGGGTTGCGGGCACGGATGCGCGCGGCGGGCCTCGAAGGCAGCTACCAGCTGCTGGTCGGGCTGACCACGGCCGTCGGCACGGCGGCGGTGCTCCTGATCGGGATCGGCCACGTCCGCGCCGGCGCGCTCACCCTGGGCGAGCTGCTCATGGTGATGGGGTACCTTGCCCAGCTCTATCAGCCGCTTCGGACCATCGGCCAGAAGGCCGCGAGCCCGGCCACTCGAGCGCGCCGCCGGAGCCATCGCCTTCCGCAACATCTCGTTCGCGTACGGCAATGATCGTCCGGTCCTGCATGGCATCTCCTTCGACATCGGACTCGGCACGCGTCTCGGGATTGCGGGCGCGTCCGGGGCCGGCAAGAGCACGCTGATCAACCTGCTCACCCGGTTCTACGACCCGAGGGAGGGGGAGGTCCGGCTCGACGGCGTCGACCTCCGCGACTTCAGGCTGGAGGATCTCCGGCGTCAGTTCGCCGTCGTGCCTCAGGACCCGGTGCTCTTCTCGACCAGCATCGCCGAGAACATCGGCTACGCGAAGCCCGGGGCTACCAAAGACGAGCTGATCGCGGCGGCCCGGGCGGCGAACGCCCACGAGTTCATCATCCGACTTCCCCAGGGCTATGACACCCAGGTAGGAGAGCGCGGGGTCCAGCTCTCGGGCGGCCAGCGCCAGCGCATCGCCATCGCCCGCGCCTTTCTGAAGGACAGCCCGGTGCTCATTCTGGACGAGCCCACGAGCTCCGTCGATATCGAGACCGAGGCGGTGATCGTGGAGGCGTTGGAGCGTCTCCAGCAAGGTCGCACCGTAATCATCATCAGCCATCGCCCCACCACGCTCACGGGCTGCTCCGCCCTCCTCATGATCGAGCAGGGGCGGGTCGTGCGGGACACGCTCGCCGCGACGGGGAGCCGTCTGGAGAGCCTGCTCGCCCACCCCGCCGTCCAGGCGTGGCGCCGGCTCGGGCCCGATCGCCCCGTACCCGACCGGGTCGCCGCGGCGACGAGGCGCAGGGGGGTGTACCGGCTCGAGGGCGTGGGCGCCGAGGGCTCGACCGTCATCGCGAAGCGGTGCAAGCCACGCGACAGCCTAGTCGAGCGCACAGTGTACGAGCGGATCCTCCCGTTCGTGCACCTCTCCGGACCCCGCTACTACGGAGTCGTCGCGGACCCGAACGAGGACCCGGAGAAGGAGGTCTGCTGGCTCTTCATCGGGGAGATCCAAGGCGAACAGTACGACGTCCTTTTGCCGGGCCATCGCGCGGCCGCGGCCCGATGGCTCGGGATCCTCCACACCGAAGCGCGCTCTGCCGCCGACCAGTCGGACCTGTCCGACGCCGGACCGGGCCGCTACCGGAAGCAGATGTACACGGCGCGAGACCTCTTTCGGAACCACCTCGACCATCCCGCGTTCACCGCCGACGACCTGGCGTTCCTCGACGGCCTCCTCGCGCGGTTCGACCAGCTGGACGAGCACTGGGATCGCCTCGAGCAGGTCGCAACCGGCCTGCCCCGGACCCTCCTGCACGGCGACTTCAACGGGAAGAACCTGCGTGTGCAGGCCTCGCCGGCGGGCCCTCAGATCGCAGCCTTCGACTGGACGGATGCCGGTCGGGGCGTGCCCACCGCCGACCTCGCCCAAGTGGTCTTCGCTACGATCGGGTTCTCGGCGAGTCCCGACCTCGCCACCTACTTGTCAGTGGTGCGGGAGCGCTGGCCGGACTGCGACCCGGAGGACGTAGAACGCCTCGCAGCCTGCGGGACCGTGTTCCGCGCCCTGGCCGCGATCGACTGGGACTCCCATCATTTCTTCCCCGATTGGGCAAATTGGTTCGTCCCTAATCTACGGTTGTACGAAGCCGAGCTGGCGCACGCCCTCGACCGGCTCGGCTGGGTGGGGCGAATTGGACGGACAAGCCGCATGCCCATCGTCACGCGGGCGAGAGTCTCATGAGCCTGACCGTCTGCCTTGCGCCGGCCAACACGATGGCGTACCCGAATGGCGGCGGCCATACCTGGGTCTATCTCCAGTGGGCCCTTGGGCTGCGAGCCCTGGGCTGCCAGGTGATCTGGCTCGAGGTACTCGATCCGGGAAAGCCCCTGGAGGCGACGAAGGCCGACGTCGCGGCCTTACGGAGGCGTCTGGATCGATACGGCCTGGCCGAGTCCCTCGCGCTCTGTTCGCCGAACGGTGCGCCGCCGCCACAAGATCTAGCTGCGCGGGTCCTTGACCTCGAGGCGGCCGCGGAGGCCGACCTGCTCATCAATCTCTGGCACGTGCTTTCGGCCGCGGTGGTGCGGCGGTTCCGGCGCTCGGCGCTGATCGACACTGACCCAGGGCTGCTGCAGATCTGGATGACCCGGGGCGACGTCCGGCTCGCACCGCACGACATTTACTTCACCATCGGCGAGACCGTCGGGACCCCGGCCGCCTGCTTCCCCGACTGCGGCCTCCGCTGGCACTATACGCCGCCGCCCGTTTTCCTGCCCGAGTGGCCGCCAGCCCCGGTGGAGGCGACCGCGCCCTATACGACAGTCACCCACTGGTGGGGAAGTAAATTCGAGTTCCGGGGACGGACCATCAACGAGGAGAAGCACGTTGCCTTCGCGGAATACAAGGAGCTCCCGACGCGGACATCGGCTCGACTCGAGCTCGCGGTGTGCCTCGCGGAGCACTACGAGAACTACCGGCGGCAGATGGAGCCTGCCGGCTGGAGGCTTCGAGAGGCCTGGGAGGTGAGCGCGACCCCGGAGGACTACCGCGCCTACGTCCGCCGATCGCGTGGCGAGTTCAGCTGTGCGAAGCCCGCGTACGTCGCCCTTCAGACCTCGTGGATGAGCGACCGCACCCTCTGCTACCTGGCGAGCGGCAAGCCCGCCATCGTTCAGCACACGGGCCCCAGCGCCTTCTTACCAGACGCCGACGGCCTCTTCCGGTTCCGAAACCTGGACGAGGCCGTGCGCGCACTCAAGGCCGCAGAGTCCGATTACAGCCGACACTGTCGCCAGGCTCGGGCGCTGGCCGAGGAACACTTCGACGCGCGACGGGTCATCGGGCGGGTTCTCGAGCGGGCGCTCGAGCGCGGAGCGGAGTCGGCCGCATGAACACGGCCGTGCGAGCCGCGTTGCGCGAGGACCTCCGGCACGCCCTCGAGGCGACCGGCGAGCCGGGATCGGTCGAGCTGTGCGACGCCGTGCGGGAGCTGCTAGACGGCGCCGACCCGGCCGACCGCGTCGATCTCCGGCGGCTGAAAGCGCAGGTCTATCGCCTCGAGATCGGGAGTGGTGACCTGCAGCGCACCGTCGTGGTCAAACGGCTTGAGCCGTCCCGGGCAGAACGTAACCGGCTGGTCGCGGAGCGCTGGCTGCCCTCCCTCGCGCTGGGCGATCGGTGCGCGCGGCTGCTGGCCGTGGCGGCCGATCGCCGCGGCGAGAGCGTTTGGCACATTTATGAAGACCTCAGCGACGACACGCTCTCGGCGCGGCCCGTTCTCGAGCGGGTGGACGCGGCAGTAGACCTCGTCGCCGAGCTACACACGCGCGCCGCCCGCCACGCCGTGCTGCCTGACGTGCGCCGCTACGGTGGCGACCGCGGTCTGCCGTACTTCGTCTCGAACGTGCGTGATGCGATCGCCGCGCTCGAAGCACTTGCCGCATCCGGGCTCGAGACTCCGCCAGAGCATGCGGGGCTCCCAGACCGTCTGCGCGAGCGGCTGATCGGACTCCTGGCCGAGGTACCCCGACGGGCCCGGGTCTTCGAAGACGCCGCCGGGCCGGATACGCTCCTCCACGGCGACCTCTGGACGACCAACATCTTCGTGAGCGAAAGCGTCGAGGGGCCGCGCGCGCGGCTCATCGACTGGGACCATGTGAGTGTCGGGCCGTTCAGCTACGATCTCTCGACGTTTCTTTTCCGGTTCCCGCCGGCCCTGCGGCCGCGGATTCTCGAGCGCTACCGGCACGCGGTGTCGCGCGCGGGCTGGCGGCTCACCTCGTCACCGGAGCTCGACCTCCTCTTCGACACCGCCGAGAGAGCGCGGTACGCGAACCGCGTCATCTGGCCGGTGCTGGCGCTGCTCCAAGAGCACGCCGCGTGGGGATTCCCCGAGCTCGCCGAGGTCGAGCGATGGTTCCAAGCCCTCGAGGGGCTCCCATGAAGTGGCTCATCGTCACCGGGGATGACTTCGGGGCGAGCCGAGGGATCAACCGTGGGATCCTCCGAGCACACCGCGACGCGATCCTCACGACCGCGAGCCTGCTCGTGACCTGGCCGGCGAGCGAGGAGGCGGCCGCCCTGGCGCGCGAGTGCCCGACCTTGAGTCTCGGGCTCCACCTGGAGCTGGACGCGGACGAGCCTCGACGTCTTCCCGCGCAGATCCGCCTCGTTGGATTCCGCGACCTCCCCGCGCTCGCGACCTGCACCTCGGTGACGGAGGACATGGCATGATCACCATCTCGAAGCGGCCGCTGTCCCTTCTCCTGGTCGTCATCGCCCTCGGGGCCGGAATCTGGGGATACCTCTACGCGCAAGACAAGGGGAGCGCGCCGGGGTTCCGGTTCGAGCGGGCCACGCGCGGGCCCCTCGTCGCGGCGGTCGCGGCGACCGGCAACCTCAATGCTGTGACGACGGTTCAGGTCGGCACCCAGGTCTCGGGCCAGATCAAGGAGCTCTACGCCGACTTCAACTCCGTCGTGCGTCAGGGCCAAGTGGTCGCCAGGATCGACCCCGCGACCTTCGAGGCGAAGGTCAGACAGGCCCGCGCCGACGTGGACTCCGCCAGGGCCACCGTGCTCAACCAGCAAGCCCAGGTCGAGCGCGCCCGGGCGGACGTGGGGAACGCGCGCTCCTCGCTGGCCGAGGGCAAGGCTCAGACGGCTCGCGCCCAGGTGACGGTCGCCGATACAAACCGTGACCTCGGCCGGAAGGGGGAGCTTTTCCAGCGCACGCTGATTCCCAAGAGCGACTACGACACGGCCCAGGCCGCCTAT
>QHSR01000173.1 GCA_003221635.1 Candidatus Rokuibacteriota bacterium
ATCGCCGTCGAGCTTGGTGAGGATGACGGCGTCGATGCCCACGGCCTGGTTGAAACGGTCGGCGACGGTGACGGCGTCCTGGCCGGTCATCGCGTCGACCACCAGGAGCACGTGGTGGGGCGCGACCTCCCGCCGGATCGCCTGTAGCTCGGCCAGCAGGGCTTCGTCGATGTGGAGCCGGCCGGCGGTATCGAGGATGAGCGGCGTGAGGCCCCGCGCGGCCGCCTCCTCGCGCGCCGCCCGACAGATCTCGAGCGGTGTCTGCCCGGGTGTCCCGGTCACGGGGACGTCGAGCTGGGCGCCGAGCGTCCGGAGCTGCTCCATCGCGGCCGGCCGCTGAGTGTCCGCCGCGGCGAGCAGCGGATGCTGCCCCTGCTTTGTGTAGAGACGGGCCAGCTTCGCGGCGGTCGTCGTCTTGCCCGAGCCCTGCAACCCCATGAGCATGATGACCGTCGGCGGGTGGGAGGCCATCGCGAGCCGGTGCCCGCTTCCACCGAGGAGCTCCACCAGCTCCCCGTGCACGACCTTCACGACCTGCTGAGCGGGCGTCAGCGACGCGAGGACGTCCTGGCCGACCGCCCGGGTCTTCACGCGGTCGACGAAGGCGCGGACGACCTTGAAATTCACGTCCGCCTCCAGGAGCGCCACCCGCACCTCGCGCAGCGCCTCCTGGATGTTCTCCTCCGACAGACGGCCGCGCCCGCCGAGCTTGTCGAAGATCGTTTGCAGTCGGGTGCTCAGGGACTCAAGCATGCAAGGGCCTAACTTTACGGAAATATCCCGGGAATATCAACCGGCGAGGGTTGTCTGCTGGCTACCGCGGGACGAACTGCGCGGGCGCCCTACGCCACTGATAGACGCCCACGTTGAGCTGGTCGATCACCCACCGTTCGGGAAACACGTAGCCCGTCGTCGTTTCGGTGACGTAGAATCCCGGGGCCTCGGCGACCTGAGTCTGGTAGCTGGCCGGCACGCCGCTGGGTGCCGGGACGTACACCTGCATCGCGATGGGCCGTGCCGGTACCCAGACCTGGCGGACGGCGTACCCTAGCCCCGCAGCCGGCATCATCGGGTGGGCGTTGTTCGCACGGTTCGGCTCGTCACCGAAAGGGATTGTCTCCCGCGAGAACGGGGTGCCCTGGGGTACCACCACGAATGGGCCGGTAGGGCTGGGTCGAATGATGAACACCGAGCTCTGGGGGTTCGTGGTGCCCATCAGTCCAAGCGAGGGCGACGGTCCCACTTGCCCGACTGTCGGCGTCTGAGCTGCGGCCAGGCCAGCCCCCCCGACCAGGAGCACGAGAACAATCGCAGCCGCCACGACCTTCATCGTGACGCACTATAGCGAAGAACGAGAGCCCCGGCAACCTGTATAGTGCCGGCCCACGGCCAGCGAGGTGACCGGGCCGTGGCCGTCAGTAGGCCGGCGGAGCGTAGACGGTCACGAAGAAGAGCGGCTCGCGGCCGGGATTCTTCACGTGGTGGCGGGTGTGGGCGGGAATCATGACGAGGGCCCCCGCCGCCGCCTTGTGCTCTCGGTCGCCGATGCGGACGAGCGCCTCGCCCTCGACGACGTAGATGACCTGATCCCCGTCGTGCTCCTCCTCGGGGCCGGCGTCCGCGCCGGGATCGATGGTCATGACGGCCGTCTGGCTTCGCGCGGTCTGCTGGAGGACCCGGAAAAACCGCCCGCGGTGGGCGAGGGCGTCGACGACGTCCATCAGCGCGCCGGCGCTGTCGCCGCGGCGCGAAGCGCCCCGACCGCCGCGCCGGGGTCGGCCGCGCCGAAGATCGCCGAGCCGGCCACCAGGGTCGAGGCCCCGTCCTCGACGAGGGACCTTGCGAGGTCCGCCTTCACGCCGCCGTCGACCGAGAGGTCCACGGGCCGCGTGCCCAGGAGCGCCTTGACCTCGCGGATCTTCCGGTGGGCCGAGCGGATGAAGGACTGGCCGCCGAACCCTGGGTTGACCGACATCACCAGCACGAGATCGAGCTCGTCGAGCACGAACTCGAGCGCGGAGGGCGGCGTCGACGGGTTCAAGGCGACGCCCGCCTTCGCGCCGAGCTCGCGGATCTGAGCGAGCGTGCGCGCGAGATGCGGGCAGGCCTCGACGTGGACGGTGACCAGGTCGGCGCCGGCCGCCACGAACTCCGGGATGTAGCGCTCCGGCTCGACGATCATCAGGTGGACGTCGAGGGGCAGGCGGGTCCGCTTGCGGATCGCGCCGACGACGACGGGTCCGATCGTGATGTTGGGGACGAACCGACCGTCCATGACGTCGACGTGGAGCTGGTCGGCGCCGCCCGCCTCGACGCGAGCGATGTCGGCGCCGAGGGCGGCGAAGTCGGCCGAGAGGATCGACGGCGCGATTTTGATCACGAGGTTGTTATACCCCGAAAGCTACGAGCGGCGGAAGCGGACGGCCGCGAAGCCGTCGGTGCCGTGGCGGTGCGGCAGGCAGCGGAGCCAGCCGTCGGCGTCGAGCGCCAGCGGAAACTTGTCGGGCGGATCGGTCGCGAAGTCCGCATGCGCGGCGAGGAAGGCTCTCGCGACCGCCTCGTTCTCCTCGGGCTCGAGCGAGCACGTGGCGTAGACGAGCCGGCCACCGCGCCCGACCATCGTCGCCGCCGCGGCCAGGATCTCGGACTGTCGTCGGCTCGCCAGGAGCAGATCGGACGGCTGACGCCGCCACTTCACCTCGGGGTTGCGTCTCAGCACGCCGAGGTTGGAGCAGGGTGCGTCGACGAGGACCCCGTCGCACGCGGCGCGGAACCCGGGCGCGAGGGCTTCGACCGGGCCGTCGCGGGCGTCGATGATCGTGATCCCGAGCCGGGCGGCCGCCTCCCTGACTCGTGTCAGGCGCTCCGGCTCTCGATCGAAGGCGAGGACTCGGCCGCGGTCATCCATGAGCTCGGCGAGATGCGTGGTCTTGGTGCCGGGCGCGGCGCAGACATCGGCGACCGTGCTCCCGGGCTCGGGCGCGAGTAATCTCGCGACCAGCATCGAGGCTTCGTCCTGCACGGCGAAGCTGCCATCGACGAAGGCACGCCACGCGCCGGGCGCGCCGCCGGGCCCCACCACGAGCCCCTCGGGCGCGTGGTGCGTCGGTCGCCCGCCGAGCCCTTCCTCGGTGGCCAGGCGCTGGGCCAGCACGTCGCGGGTGATCCGCAGCGTGTTCGTGCGGAGCGTCAGGGGCGGGCGCTCGTTCAGCGCTCGCATCAGCGCCTCGGCGTCTGCGCGGCCATACCGCGCCACCCACCGCTGGGCGAGCCACGTCGGGAACGAGCAACGCGTCGCCAGCGCGTCGATCGGATCGCGTGGCGGCGCGGGCTCGCGCTCGCGCGGGTCGCGGCGGGCGAACGATCGGAGCACGGCGTTGACGAACGCCCGCACGCCGGGCGTCCGGGGCGCCAGGGTGACCCCGTCGTTCACCGCGGCGAACGACGGCACGCGCTCGAGGAACGCGATCTGGTACGCGGTCACTCTCAGGATCACCCGCACGCGGGGATCGAGTGACTCGAGCCGGCGACGGGAGTGGGGCGCCAGGATCCAGTCGAGATAGCGTTGCCAGCGCAGCGTCCCGTACGTGAGCTCTGTCGCCAGCGCGGCGTCGCGCGCCGGGAGCCCGAGCGTCGCGAGCTCGGTCTCGAGCGCGATGTCGGCAAAGCTCGCGTCGGTCTCGACGCGCTCCAGCGCGCGCACTGCGACCTCCCGTGCCGGCGAGGGGCGGGCCGCAGAACCCCCGCCCGAGGGGCGGGCGGCAGAACGCCCGCCCGAGGGCCGGCCAGAGGCCCCGCCGCCCGGCACCCCTCGCCTCCGTGACGGGCTCACGATACGCGCCCGGGGACGTCGGGCTTTGCGAATGTCGAACCGGGGGCGAGGCGCGCGCCCCGGAGATACTCGGGCCAGGACATCGCGCGGCGGTTCTCCGGCTGGACTTCGATCGGACGCAGCCAGCCGTCGGAGGTGGCGATGGCCAGCTCGTCGGCGTCGGTGGCGGGGCGCGCCAGCGTGCCCGGCGGGTGCATCCGTCCGCCGCCGACCGCCCTCGCGCGCCAGATCGTGAGCGTGCCGGCAGGGCTACGCACGAGCGCGCCGGGCCAGGGGTTGCAGCCGCGGACGACGTTGACGAGGTCTCGCGCGGAGCGGCTCCAGTCGAGATGACCGTCGACGCGCTTCAGTCTCGGCGCGAGCGTCGCGTCCTCGGGCCGCTGCGGTCGGGGCGCCAGCGTGTCGAGGCGCGCGAGCGTCTCGATCAGGACGTCGGCGCCCAGCACGGCGAGCCGCGCGGCCAGCTCGCCGGCCATCTCCTCGTCGCCGATGGCCACGGACGCCGCGCGGAGGGTCGGGCCGGTGTCCATGCCCTCGTCCATCT
>QHSR01000174.1:0-525 GCA_003221635.1 Candidatus Rokuibacteriota bacterium
CGAGCAGCAACACCACGGTGGCCACGATTGATGCGACCGGGCTGGCAACAGGCCGGAGTGCGGGCACCGCGACGATCACGGCGACCGGTGGTTCTGGGGCAAGCGCGAGCACGACGCTCACGGTGACGGACCGCGTGACACTTTCGGTCGTCCTGGCAGGCACGGGCACCGGCAGCGCGAGCTCAAGTCCGCCGGGGATCACTTGCGGGACCGACTGCTCGGAGCCCTACGACCGCGGCACGGTGGTGACGCTGACGGCGTCGCCGGGAAGCGGGTCGACGTTCAATGGCTGGAGCGGATGCGACACGGTCTCGGGCGCGACCTGCACAGTGACGCTGAGTGCGGCGAAATCGGTCAGCGCCACGTTCAACCCGTCGAGCCAGCTCTTCACTCTCACGGTCAACCGGGCAGGGACGGGGAGCGGCACCGTGACCTCGAGCGACGGGCTGATCAGCTGCCCGAGCAGCTGCACGGCCACCTACGACAGCTCCACCAGCGTGACCCTGACGGCGAGCCCTGCGACCG
>QHSR01000174.1:575-5143 GCA_003221635.1 Candidatus Rokuibacteriota bacterium
CTTCACCCTGACGGTCAACCGGGCGGGGACGGGGAGCGGCACCGTGACCTCGAGCGACGGGTTGATCAGCTGCCCGAGCAGCTGCACGGCCACCTACGACCGCTCCACCAGCGTGACCCTGACGGCGACCCCGGCCACCGGGTCGGCCTTCGGGAGCTGGAGCGGGTGCACGACGGTCTCGGGCGCGACCTGCACGGTGACGATGACTGCGGCCAAGTCGGTAACAGCAACCTTCAGCGTTCAACCCTTCGCCTTGACGGTCAACCAGGCGGGGACGGGGAGCGGTACCGTGACCTCGAGCGACGGGTTGATCAGCTGCCCGAGCACGTGCACGGCCACCTACGACAGCTCCACCAGCGTGACCCTGACGGTGAGCCCGGCCACCGGGTCGGCCTTCGGGAGCTGGAGCGGGTGCACGACGGTCTCGGGCGCGACCTGCACGGTGACGATGACTGCGGCCAAGTCGGTCACGGCCACCTTCAACGTTGCCGTCGTGAGCGCGCCCGTCCTGAAGTGGCAGTACGGCGGTTGCTTGACTGGCCCCTACTGCCAGAGGGGCTGGTATTCCTCCCCCGCCGTCGCCGACCTCGACGGCGACGGCCAGCCGGCCGTGATCTGGGGCTCGTACGACGTCGTAGCGCTGCGCGGCGACAGCGGCAGTCTGAAGTGGCGCGCGCCAAGCGGCAACCGGGTCTGGCCAGGCATTGCCGTCGCGGACTTGACGGGTGACGGGACGCTCGAGGTGGTCGTCGCCCGCGACTCCGACCAGCTTACCGTCTACGACCGCTTCGGCAACGTCGTCTGGACACGGAACCCCTTCAGCGCCGGTGAGCTCCGCACCCTGGCCGTGACAGATCTAGAAACCGACGGCCAGCTCGAGATCATCGTGGGTCAAGCGGCTGGTCTGACGGCGCGGCAGCTCAACGTCTTGGCGCCCAACGGCACCGTCCGTGCCGGCTGGCCGGCCCGCCACGACGGCGAGCCGGGCGACAGCTTCGGCATGTGGAACCAGAACCTGGCCGTGGCCGACATGAACGGCGACGGCTTCAAGGAGTTGTTCGTCCCCGGCGGGCACTACATCAACGCCTTCGACCAAAACGGCAACCAGCTCACCGTGAACCCCATCTTCGCCCCACGCCAGTTCTGGAGCGAGGTGGGTGTCCACGTCGACCAGGCCGTGGACCTGCGCGGCTACGCCAACTGTGGCGTCGAGCACCGTCCCAGCTTCGACTACAGCGCCCCCGTCGTCGCCGATGTCGACGGCGACGGTGTCCCCGAGCTGATCGTGGTCGGCAACATCTACAACTGCGGCACCGTTCCGTACACCAGCCTCTATCACATGCCATTCATCTTCAGGCTCGATCGCACGCGCTGGAGTGGCAGCGGCTTCGACTGGGCCGTGATCCCGACGCCCAGTCCCGGCAGTGCACCGCGCTCCGAGAATTACAACGTCATCGAAATGGTCTTCCCCAACCCGGCGGTCGCCGATCTGGACGGCGACGGTTTCAAAGAGATCATCTATCCCTCCTATGACGGCAAGGTTCACGCCTACTGGCTCGACAAGACCGAGCACGGGAGCTGGCCCTATACGATCCCGACGACGGGCGCCCCCGGAGATGACTTCCGGTTCGCGAGCGAGCCGGTGGTGGTCGACCTGGACAACGACGGTCGCGCCGAGGTCATCTTTACCTCCTGGCCCAAGAAAGCGACAGGCGGCGTCGGCCAGCTTCACATCCTCAACTATCTCGGTCAGGAGCTGGCTCGGATCGACCTTCCGGCGCCGGCCATCGGCAATGCCTGGAACGGCGCCCTGGCTGCCCCCACCATCGCCCACATCGATAGCAGCGCCGATCTGCAGCTGGTCATCGGGACGGTGGCGAGCGGCGTCGTCGTCTACGACCTTCCGAACACGGCAAGCGCGCGGGTCCTCTGGGGGACGGGCCGGGGCAGCTACCAGCGCGCGGGTACGCCAGGCCTTCCATAATGGACCAGCGTCCCTGCCATCCGTCGACACCGCCAGGACGCGCACCAGACGGCGCCACGTCCGCACGTCATCTACGCGGCGAGTCCGGCCACCACCCCCATGAGGAGCCTTTCACGCAGTCTCATCACTCGATGACCTCCTTGATTTCTTCGTGGACGCGATGAATTTTCCCCGACCATCATGACCCGGCGAGGCGCGTAGGCAGCACAAAGGGCCGGGTTGCGATATAACGGCCGCGCCCCCAGAGAGCTCGGAGCCTGGAACAACGACGGCAGCGAGCACCTCTTCACCTTCCCGCTCCACGTGTTCCCCTTCGAGCTCGCAGCGGTCGCCTCCTCCGGGCTGCTATACGTCAAGTGGTTCCACTCCGCCGGCGCCCAGGGCAAGGAGCCGGAGCCGAAGATGCGCGAGCTGATGGAAAGAAGGCCTTCGGAGTGCCCGAGAAGGAGCGCATCACAGCTCGGCAAGGAGGTCTGGAAGATCGCCGCCGAGGAGGTCTACATCATCGGCGTGATCGGCATGGGGCCGGCCTCCATGGGCGTACGCGTGGTCAAGACGAACATGGGCAACATTCCGTCCCGGCAGTACAAGTGTCCTCCTTCGTCCCCGGCGCAGGCGGAGCAGCACCTTGCGCCCGTCCTCGGTGATCCCCCAGACGCAGAGCACGGCCTCGCGCGGCAGGCCGGCGTGCAAGCGCTCGGCGACCCTATCGACGAACAGATAGGCGACCAGGAACTCGCTGAGGTCCCGGCCGGCGAAGGCCTCGTACTCCTGCCAGAGGTGCTCGGCCACCTGGCTCACGGCGGGGCGACTCAGCAGGCTGGCGCCGGCGGCGTCTCGGAATGCCGCTTCGATATCCCGCGTGCTCGCCCCGCGCGGCTCTTCGGGGATTTCCTCGGGCCACCCATAGGCGATTCCCGCGCCATTGATTACAGGGTTCCCCCGATTGTCCCGGTAGGGAGCTAGCCCTTAGCCTCTCGTGCGAGAAACCCTGCTGCTCGCCCCCAGGCGCCGACGCTGACTGCACGCCGGAGGAGTTAGGGCGATCACGGGAATCCGAGTGTCAACTAAAGGAGGTGATGTCCCGACGGAGGGTGTCCCTACCGGGTGTGTTTAGAACGCATCGTTGACAAGTCAGCAACTAACGCGGGGGTAGGAACTATGAACAGCATGACAGTCTTGGGACCGCGTACGAACACATGCCGAGCCCTGGTTCTCGCGAGCAGTCTGGCGCTGCTGCTTGGCCTGGGGCCGTGGGTAAACGCCGTGGAAGCCTGGATGCCAGCTTCGAGCTGTGGGAACAGCACCTTCCCTGCGACCGGGCAGACGACCTCTTACCCGCCGACTCTGAAAACGACCGACGCCCCGGTGCGTGACGACGGCGTTGTGCAGGCGGGCGGCGCCCTGCGCTACCAGAACAACGGGGACGGCACCATCACCGACCTGAATACGGGGCTCATGTGGGAACAGAAGATCCGGGACATTGTCACCGCCAGAGGCAACCATGACGTGACCCTGACGTTTGCCTGGGACTCGGCGGCGCCGACGATCTGGGACTGGCTGGAGCAGGTCAACACCGAAGGCGGCACCGGACTCGCCGGCCACAACGACTGGCGGATCCCGAATGTGAAGGAGCTGCAGAGCATCGTCGATTACGGGACCTTCAGCCCGCCGGTAGATGTGGCCTTTAATCACAACCCGGGGATGCTTGCCACTTGCAGCGTGGCCGAATGTAGCCTCACCGGGGTAGGCAACCACTGGACGTCGACGACCGTCGCGCTCAATACCGTGATGGCTTGGGGCGTGGGCTTCAACGCCGGTGGCGTGTTCACCGACTCTAAGAGCGACATCCTCTTCGTCCGCGCCGTGCGGGGCGGCTGCGTGCCGTAGGCGAAGGGTTGACTATTTGCTCGTTCGGGTCATTTGATCCTTTGATCGGGGGCTGGGGGGCAATGCCCCCCAGACTGTTTCGTCAATGGCTCAGGCCGAGCACTTGCCCATCTACAAGGGGAGCCACGAGCTGTGTCTCTATCTCGAGCAGGTCGTGCAGGGCTTCTCGCGGTACCACAAGGATTCGCTGGGCGCGGACCTCCGGCGTGCGCAGCGCGTCCTGAAGCTCGTCGTGCGCGCCAACTCGCCCCCCGCTCCAGCGGGGCCGGGCGCCCGGGTCCGCCAGCGGCGGGAACAAGCGGAGAGGGTCAGCGCGTAGGCAGCACAAAGGGCCGAGTTGCGACATAAGGGCCGCGCCCCCAGAGAGCTCGGAGCCTGGAACAACGACGGCAGCGAGCACCTCTTGCGATGCTCGCTTTCCGGCCGCTGACCGCCGACGGTTAGGGGACTGGATGCTTCGGAGCGGCTGGCTGGTGCGCCCGTCGTATACTGACTCGGAGTCGGTGAGACCTTGATCACCTTTAAAGTCGATGTCGAACGAGAGGACGACGGCCGGTGGCTCGCGGAAGTCATCGAGGTACCTGGCGTCCTCGCATACGGCGATACCCAGGGTGCTGCCGTCTCAAAGGTTCAGGCCCTGGCTCTTCGTGTTCTCGCCGAGCGGCTGGAACATTCTGAAGCGGCTCCCGAACTG
>QHSR01000044.1 GCA_003221635.1 Candidatus Rokuibacteriota bacterium
GGCGGGTTCAGCGGGCCGATTCAGACGATGGATCTTCGCGAGCAGCGCGAGCGAGCCGCCGCCCTTGACCACGGCTATCTCTTCATCCAGGGGCCGCCGGGCACCGGCAAGACGTGGACGGGCGCGAGGATCGTCGTGGATCTCATCCGCCGCGGCCAACGCGTCGGCGTCGCGGCCACGAGCCACAAGGCGATCCACAACCTGCTCGACCAGATTGGTGAGGCGGCGCGCGAGGAAGGTGTCCGGATCCGCGGCCTGAAGAAATCCTCCGCCGGCAGCGCCGAGACGGAGTACACGGCCGACTGGGTCACCAACCTCGCCGACACCGACAAGCTGGTGACGGCAGCGCCGCGCGCCCAGCTCGTGGCCGGTACGGCGTGGCTGTTCGCGCACGGGGATTTCGACGGCGGCGCCCTCGTCGACACGCTCGTCATCGACGAGGCCGGGCAGGTGGCCCTGGCCGACGCCCTCGCCATGGGCACCGCCGCGCGCAACCTGATCCTGCTCGGCGATCCCTCGCAGCTCGCCCAGGTCTCCCAGGGGACGCACCCGGAGGGCGTGGGGGCCTCGGTGCTCGAGCACCTGCTCGGCGACCATCTGACGGTGCCTGCGGACATGGGGATCTTCCTCGACCGCACGCGGCGCATGCACCCGGACGTTTGCCGGTTCGTCTCCGAGATCGTGTACGACAACCGACTCGACGGGCTCCCGAGCCTCGCGGCCCAGAAGACCGCGTTCGGCACCGGGCTGCGCTTCCTGCCCGTGGACCACGTCGGCAACGTGGCCGCCGCACCCGAAGAAGCCGAGCGCGTCGCGCGCGAGATCAGGGCCATGCTGGGTGGCGCGTGGACCAACCGCGACGGCGAGACGCGTCCCCTGACTGAGACCGACTTCATGGTGGTCGCGCCGTACAACATGCAGGTGCGCCTGCTTCGCCGGACGCTGCAGGCCGCTGGCCTCGGGAACGTCCCCGTGGGCACGGTCGACAAGTTTCAGGGGCGCGAGGCGCCCGTGGTCTTCTACTCGATGGCCACCTCGAGCGCCGAGGACGTACCGCGCACCCTCGACTTCCTCTTCTCGCGCAACCGCCTCAACGTCGCCGTCTCGCGCGCGATGTGCCTGGCCTGCATCGTCGCCAGCCCCCGCCTGCTCGAGTCACGCGCGCGCACGATCGAGCAGATGCGCCTGATCAATGCGCTGTGTCGGTTTGCGGAGATGGCGGGAGAACAGGCCATCGATCACGTCGAAGTCGCCTCGGCCCAGTGAGCGAGCTCCAACGGGGCAGGGAGGCCGAGACGACAGCGTTCGCGCGCTTCCTGGCCGACTTGCCCGAGAAGGGTGGGCTCGGATGCGTGGATGCCCTCAACCTCGACGGGGATCCGTCGACACAGCTCGTCGTGAAACTGCCCGGACTGGAGCTGTCGCTGCCCGGCGGATGGGCAGGGCCGAACGCGCTGGTCGTTACTCCCGGCAAGAGGTAGCGGACAGGTCGGGGACAGTGAACGCCCCCTCTCGATCGTATCGCGGGCTCCCGAAGGAGAACGCGAACTTCTTTGCGGCTGCGCCGCCTCAGGATGATCGGGGTGCCGGCGCGCCCGGTCAATTCGCCGCTAGCGCGGGGCGATGAGTGGCGCGAGAGCCGTGAGAAGCGCGCCGACGGCCTTAGCGACTATCCGAGCCGCCGGTGGTAATCCGGCTTCGGTGAGGGCGGCTGCGATCAGTGCCTTCCACGCCGTGTCTGGTAAGTTCCACCACTGAAACCAAATGTTGAAGGCGATCGAGCCCACAATGAGAAGCCACAACGAGGGGTCAGCCTGATACTCCAACCTGAACGCGAAGTAACGCACCACCTCCAGGCCGATGATTCCTATTAGGGCGGCTAGAACTCTGAGGGCTAGCGACGTTGGCTGGCGCGCCGGCAATGGCGCGTCAGAACGGTGTGAGGACCTTCAGGAGTGGAGACACTCGCGACAGACCGACGATCATGGCCCCCACACCTAAGACAGCAAGAGCCCCGGCGAAGACGGAAATCGCTGTCTGATGCCGAATGATCAGACCGTCGAGCGTACTTAGAAAGCCACCGTCCTTCGCGGTGCGATCCTTTCCCGTCTCTGGTCCGCTTTGGCGTACTTCCGTAGTGCCGGTCCCCATCCCTAGCTCCTTACGCGGCTACGCTGCCTGCCCTCACTGTACGCAGCCAGGGGTCGTCGGGTCAACGTGCTCAATTTAATACAGATGCCGGAGGTAAACGATGCGCGCGCCGAGCTCTCGAATGCGGATCGTGTGCTTCGTATACCCGTACTCCCGAGCGCGAGCGATGAATGCCCCCAGAGTAGGCATCTGGGAGAAGGCCCGGGCCACGTACTAGGCAGCGCTTGAAGCGGCGACCCGAACCTGGGGCGGCGCGACCACGACGCCGCGGGAGCGCAGTACACCTAGCTTGAACAAGGGTGCCGGGAGCTTCAGTCGCGACCGTCGGAACATTGCCCAGTACTTCTCCGGCGCTCTGGGGAGGTCGCGGAAAGGCTGCTGTTTGTGGCGAAGGCGGACCGCTATGTGCCCCAAGATAAGTCGCTGGAGGGCTCTGGAGAGCTGTTGCAGATTCTTTGCCTGGACGACCAGGTCGTATTCCAAGCATCGCGCGCAGAGCCAGTCGCCTTCCTGGAACACGACCGCGCGAATCGCATACTTCCTGACGGCGTGGGATTTTCTGCCCATGCTGACGACGTTATCACTACGCATGGCGTCGGCTCAAAATAGGTCAATCCGAGATGAGACTATAATCCCGGCATGATTGCACGGCTCTCTCGCGTGCTCGTGGGGCTCGTCGTCGCGATGGTGGTGTCGGGCGCCGCCCTCGTGGCGCAGGCGCAGCGCGAGCCGATCAAAATCGGCCTGCTCAATGCCATGACGGGTCCGCTCGCGGTCAACGGCACGGAGATAAACGAGGGCATCCGACTCTACTGGGAAGACGAAATGGGCAGCCAGGTCGCGGGCCGACCTGTGCGGCTGATCGTCGAGGACTCTGAAGGGAAGGCGGACGTCGGGCTCACCAAGGTCAGGAAGCTGGTCGAGTCCGATCGCGTCGACCTGATCCTGGGGCCGGTGTCGAGTGCCGTGGCCGTGGCCATACGAGACTACGTCCACGAGCGGACGATCCCCACGATCATCACCCAGGCTACCGCGAACAACCTGACCGCCGAGAAGGCCAGCCCGTCGATCTTCCGGAGCGCGATGTCGAGCTATCAGCAGGAGGCGGCCGGCGGCTGGTACGTGGCGGCCAAGCTCGGGCACAAGCGGATCGCGGTCGTCGCCCTCGATTATGTCGCGGGCCACGAGCAGGCCGACGGCTTCATCAAGGCGTTCAGGGAGAGCGGCGGCCAGTCCGTCGAGAAGGTGCTGATGCCGCTCGGGGCCATGGACGTCGCGCCTTACATCACCAGAATCCAGGACAAGGCGTCGCAGGTCGACGCGGTCGTCGGCATCCTCTGGGGCCCGAGCGCACCGCAGTGGGTCAAGGCGTGGAACGAGTATGGCCTGAAGGGCAAACTGCCTCTCTTGACGCTCGGTGAGACGGTGAACGAGACGTACCTCCGTTCTGTCGGCGACGCCGCGCTGGGTGTGGTCAGCTGGCTCTCGTACTCACCCGTGCTCGACACCGCGGAGAACAAGCGCTTCGTCCAGGCGTTCAACAAAAAGTTCCGGAAGGATCCCGTCTACAACAACCACCTCGGCTACCTCGCCGCGAGAGCGGGCGGAGAGGCGACGAAGGCGGTCAACGCGAATGTCGAGGACAAGGCGCGCTTCCTGGCGGCGCTCCGCAAGGTCAGCTTCGAGGCGCCGGGCGGCTCCTTCCGGTTCGACGAGAAGCAGAACGCGGTCATCCCGACCTACATCCGCCGTGTGGACAAGGTCGGCGGTAAGCTCCAGAACACGGTGCTCGACGTCGTCCAGGACGTCGACCAGTTCTGGAAGCCGCCGAAACCGTAGCCGCCGAAACCGCCTCAGCCCGCCAGGTCGCGGAGGACGGCCCGGCACGGCGCCCCGTCGAGGCCGCGGAGCCGGAGCGGGAAGCAGATCAGCTCGTAGCGCCCCGGCGCGATCGCCGACAGGTCGACGCCTTCGAGAAGCACCACGCCCTGGTCCAGGAACGCCCGATGCACGGGGACTTGCTCGTCGGCGTGCGCGACGGAGAGGTAGTCGAGCCCGACCAGCCCGACGCCGCGTGCCACCAGGGCGTGCGCCGCCCCCACGGAGAACGCGACGAAGTCGGGTTCGAAGTCGCGCCGCTTCAACAATTCCGAGTTGCGCGTCTTGAACAGGACGCGCGTCGCCCCCTCCAGTGAAATCGCGTTCACGTGCGCTTCGGTAATGAACCTGTCCGCATCGACCTGGTGCACCAGCGCGGGGCCGATGAACCGCTCGAGCGGTACAGAATCGATCCCGGCCCCGTCGGGCAGGAAGTGGAACGGCGCGTCGACGTGCGTGCCGGCGTGAACGCTCACGGTGAGGGCGGAGGCGTTCACGTCGTCGCCTCGACTCATTCGCCGGCGTTCGTGAACCTCGAGTGGTGGCGCGACCACCCAGCGAACGGTGTCGGGCGAGAGATTCAGCGAGATGTCGTAGTACCTCACGGTGCACCTCCCCGGGGGAATGCTACACCGAGCGAAGGGTGACGAGTCTCGGCTGCTACGCGCCTCGCTCGAGGAGGTTGGTCCAGCGCCGGAGCTACAGGCCAAAGTCCTCCTTGGGGATGCCGGTACGCTGACATAGGCCTTCGACCACCGTTCTGGTAAGTCGATCGCCTTCACGCATCGGCGGGAGGTCTACCAGCTTCAGCGAAGCGCCTGATCCACGCCGTAGGTAGACAATGCGCGCGCGATGAATTCCCCCAGAGTAGGCATCTGGGAGAAGGCAGAAGCCACGTACTAGGCGGCACTTGGCGCGGCGATGCGGACCTGCGGCGGCGCGACAATCACGCCGTGAGACTTCAGTACACCGAGCTTGAACATCGGAGCGGGGAGCTTCAATCGGGATCGTCGGAACATGGCCCAATACTTCTCCGGCGCGCGCGGAAGATCACGGAAGGGCTGTTGCTTGTGGCGGGCCCGGACGGCGACGTGGCCTATGATGAGCCTCTGTAGAGCCCTGGAGAGCTGTTGCAAGCTCTTAGCCTGTACTACCAAATCGTATTGGCCTTCCTGGAACACGACCGCTCGAACCGCGTACTTCTTCGCCGCCCGTGATCTGCTACCCATGCTGACGACGTTATCACTACGCATGGCGCTGGCTCAAAACGACTCTACGGGTGCTGTTCCGTTGGCGTCAATTGTCGACCTTTTGGTACAGTTGTGACCCCAACAGCGCCAACGGGTGTAAAACGTCAATCGCCCACCCGACGTTCAGCCGCTCCCCCAGCCAGCCCGGCATCGCCGTCCGCGCGTGCAGGACGAGCCCCTCCGCCTCATGGCGTGCTCGCAGGACTTTTACTGGATCGTCGTGCACTTCAGGAGTACGCGGGACCTCGGGCAGCAGCTGGCCGTCCGGCCGGCGAAACCTCAGCTCCCCGTCGAGCTGTCGATCGACCTGATAGCCCTCCTCGTGGACGGCCCGATGATGCCGGCGACAGAGCATGGCCAGATTCGAGAGCGTGGTCGGGCCACCCTGGGCCCAATGGCGGATGTGATGGCCCTGTCCGAACCGAACCCCGCAGCCCGGGAAGCGACAGCCCCGATCTCGGTGGTGCAACGCCCGGCGTAGCGCAGGCGGAATCGTGCGGGTCCGGGCGGCGACCTCTACCACGCGGCCATCGCTGCCGTGCTGCATCACCAGGCGGCTCGCGTCGCACCAGCACCGGGGCGTCGACATGGACCACGACCTGATATCGCTCGCCCGGCGTGCCGGGATCTATGCCGTGGTGCAGGGCCGTCTCGGCGAGAAGTCCCAGGGCATCAGCCTGTTGCTGCGCCATCGTGGGCGTTTCCGCGGAAACGTCTGCCGGGCCGGCATGGGGTGCACCGCCGGCATCGCCGGCCTGCATGCCGGCTTGCTGATACAAAGCCTCGCGCGCGGCAGCCAGAGCCTGCACGAGCACGGCGCCGACCTCGGGCGCGAGGCGGCCACGGAGCACGACCATGCCGTCCTCGTCCTGATACACGTGCAGCGCGCGGCTCGCGTGCCGTCGGCTGTCCTCAGCGGCCTCGGCTTTGCGGTCCATCCGTCGCCAGCCTCGCACGATGCGCTCGACATGATCCGCTGTCCCGCCGCGCCCCACCGCCAAGAGCCGCTCCTCTGTCTCCGGCGTGGCGACGCGCGTCAGCGCGCGGACCTTGGCGTACGAGAGCTCTCCACGCGCGAGGGCCTGGGCCAGCAGCGGCAGCGTTCCCAGGGCCCGCGCCACTCGGACGCGCTCGCGCGCCGCCCCCAGGTCGAGCCCAACCCGCCAGCTCAGCCAGGCTGCGCAGGAGCGGAATCCGGTGTTCCAGCCCTCTCGGGTGTCGAACTCGCGGATGAGATCGAGGAGGTGCGCCGTCGCCGCGTCGAGGTGAGCCGACAGCTCGGCGATCTCGTCACCTAGCCGATCGAGTGAGAACATTTCCATGGCGAGTCTCCTTCTACTGGGGCGACTCTACACCTCGGATTTCGAGCCATCTGGGAGGCGCGACAAGCGGCGATCTCGGCACGGTCGCCATTTTTGCGACGAACGACCCCGCGGCGACATCACCGAGCTTCTGCGGCGTGCTGGGACGCTTTCCACGAGGTGCTGCCATCACGCAGCGACCGTCTACGCGAGAACGTGTCAAGCGAAAATCGCGAACAACATGCCGTTGTCCGCACGGACAACTCCCGCTGTCCGCACAGACAGCACGCCTGGATCCAATATCAGACGCTGACTGCGGGATCGTACGCGACCGCCGCCGAAGAGCGGATCCAGGCCGTATCTAAAATCATACGGCCGGCCGGGCTCGCGGTAGCCTGCTACGTCTGCCGCCGCAGGCGCGGGTCGAGCAGGTCGCGCAGACCGTCACCGAGGAAGTTGATCCCCAGCACTGTGAACAAGATTGCGAGGCCCGGGAAGACGGCGATCCAGGCGGCCACCGTCAGGTAGTCGCGCCCCTCGGCCAGCATCCGACCCCACGTCGGCGTCGGCGGCGGCACGCCCAGGCCGAGGAACGAGAGGGCCGACTCCATCAAGATGATCCGGGCCACCTCGAGCGTCCAGATGACCATCACCGGCGCCAGCACGTTGGGCAGGACGTGGCGGGCGATGATCCGCGCGGCGTGCGCCCCGAGCGCCCGCGCCGCCGGGACGAACTCGCGTTCGCGCCGCCCGAGGCTCAGCCCGCGGACCACGCGCGCGTAGATCATCCACGTGGTGATCGCCATCACGATTATTAGATTTCGCAGGTTGGCGCCGAGGAGCGCCACCACGGCCAGCGCTAGCAGGATCAGGGGAAACGCCAGGTTCAGGTCCACGAGCCGCATGATGATGGTATCCGCGCGCCCGCCGAGGTAACCCGCCACCAGCCCGGCGGCGCACCTCCTGGAGGCGCCGCTCGAAGATCTGGAATTGGTCGACGGATGCATTCGCGTACGCGGAACGCCAACGTCGGGCATGACGATCGCCCAGCTTGCCCAGAAGGCGTACTTCGCCCCGACGGAGCTGCCGCCGGGGATGGTGCCCGGGCTCGAGGCGACGCACGCCTTCGATCCGCCGCCGCTGACCTTCTCGAGCGGCTGGACCCGAACACACCACTCGGCATGAAAGGAATGGCCGAGGGCGGCGTAATGGGCGCCTCGGCGGCGATCTCGAACGCCGTCGCCGACGCGCTGGCGCCCCTCGGCGTCGCCGCCGGCCGCCAGCCGCCAGCCGCCAGCCGTTCACCCCACGGTGGCTCGCGGACGCCCTCCGCGCCGCGCGGCGACCCCGTTCCGTGATATGAAGGTGCGTCGGTAAGCTTTCGGGCCAGGGAGGAGCACGCTATGACGACCAATCGCACGTCCTACGTGTACGTGGGCCTGGCAGGGGAGACCGCGCCGGGCCGTCCCGTCAAATCCGGCTTCTATCGCATGGCCGTGGGCGGGGATCGCTGGGAGCTTGCGACCCGTGGCCTGCCTGAGGCGCCGGCCATCCGGGCCATTGCCACTCACCCCGAGCAGGCCGGCACCGTCTATGTCGGGACGCAGCACGGTCCCTACCGCAGCACGGACCAAGGGGAGCGCTGGGAGAGGCTCAACGTCGCGGACCACGGCTTGCCGGTCTGGTCCCTGCTGCTCGATCCCCGCGACTCCAAGGTGCTGTATGCGGGTTACGAGAACTGCGAGATCTTTCGGAGTGACGATGGCGGCGAGCGCTGGCACCAGCTCCCGGTGACCGTCCGCTTTCCAGAAGTCACCGTGGCGCCCGGGGCCAACCCGGCGAAGCGTGTCCTGAAGCTGGCCGCCAACTCCGCCAAGCCCGAGGAGATCTACGGCGCCATCGAAGTCGGCGGTGTCATCCGTAGCCTCGACGGCGGCGCGCACTGGGAGAACATGAGCCACGGGCAGTACTTGAACGATGACACCGTGGATACGCACGGCGTCCTGGTCGGGCGCTGGCGTCCGGGGATGGTCTTTGCCATCGCGCGCGCGGGCCTGTTCACCAGCACGGACCAGGGCGAGCACTGGGCCAGCGCCCGGCTCGAGCCGCTGAATGCCAAGGGACAAACCTATTGCCGTGACATCCGCGAGGTCCCGGGCGATCCGAAGACGATCTGGGTGGCCGCCGGCTCGAATTTCCAGAGCGACGTCGGCGCGCTGTTCCGCAGCAAGGACGGCGGCGTGAGCTGGGCTCGGGTGAAGATGGGCGTCGAGCCGAAGACCACCCTATTCGCCATCGCCTTCGACGAGCGGCAGCCCAGCCGCATGTTCTGTGCGACCAACGGCGGCGAGGTGTTCGCCAGCGAGGACGGCGGCGAGAGCTGGGCCGAGCGTCCCTTGCCGGCCGGGGCCACGCAGGTCTACGCCATGGGGTGCGCCTAGGCCGGCTGAGACTCAGAGCTTCGCGATAGCCGCGCGCGCGACGTCCTCGTCTTGCTGGGACGTCCCGCCGCCGACGCCGCATGCGCCGTCGACCACGCCGTTGCGGATGATCGGCACCGCGCCCTGGCTCGGGATCATGTGCCCGCCCTCGGCGGCGGCGATGCCCTGGATGATGGGGCTCCCGGCCCGCTCGGCCAGCTCGCCGCTCGGCCGCGCGAAGGCCGCCGAGGCGATCGCCTTGCCCTGGGATCCGTAGACGCTTCCCCAGATGGCGCCGTCCATGCGGTTGAACGCCATCAAACGGCCGCCGGCGTCGCACACCGCCACGCTGACCTTGATGTTCATCTCTCGGGCCTTGTTCACGGCTTCCTGCACGATGCGATTGGCTTCCACGAGCGTCAGAGCCATGGGTGTGACCTCCGCTATGAGTGAGTTCTTGCGTTCACGGCACGCCTACTCGGCGGTCGTCCCGCCGTCGATCACCAGCTCGCTGCCCGTCATGTACGACGATTCGTCGGACGCGAGATAGATGACGCCGTAGGCGACGTCTTCCGGCGTTCCCGCGCGCCCCATCGGCAGACGCCGGAGGCGCTGCTCCCACTGGGCCTTGTTCTCCAGCACGTCCTTGATCATGTCGGTCGCGATCGGACCGGGATGGACGGAGTTGCAGCGGATGCCCTCCTTGGAGTGCTGGATCGCCGTCGACTTGGTGAAGAGGCGCACGGCGCCCTTGGTCGCGGTGTACGCGGCGGTGCCTCCCGGGGCCCCGACCAGGCCCGCCGTCGACGAGATGTTGATGATGGAGCCGCCGCCCGCCTGCCGCATCGCGGGGATCGCGCACTTCGTGCCCAGGAAGACGCCTTTGACGTTGACCGCCATGATGCGATCCCAGTCTTGCTCCGAGGTCTCCTCGATCGTCGAGCGGAAGAGAATGCCCGCGTTGTTGATGAGGACGTTCAGCTTGCCGTAGGCCTGCACGGCGGTGGCGACGGCCGCGCGCCAGTCCGCCTCGCGCGTCACGTCCAGGTGCACGTAGGTCGCCTTGCCCCCGTTCGCCCTGATCTCCGCCTCGACCTTCTTGCCCTCGTCGTCCCGGACGTCCCCGAGCACCACGGCGGCGCCTTCGCGGACGAACATCCGCCCTTCGGTTGCCCCTTGCCCTCGCGCTCCACCGCTGATCAGTGCGACCTTGCCATCCAGTCGTCCGATGGCTTTCTCCTCGTAGGCGTTCGGGGTCTATTGCGGATTGGTTCTGAGCCAGTCGATATAGGCCGCGATGCCGGTCTCGAGCGTGTGCTCGGGCTGGTAGCCGACGTCCTTCGCGCGTGACAGGTCGGTCGCCGGATTGGTCGAGGCGCCCGGCGCCTTGCCCGGCTTGAGCGCGGCGCAGCGCGCCCCCGGCACGGTCTTGCGCACCGCATCGAAGGCGTCGCGATTGGAGCTCGCGCGGCCCGAGGCGATGTTGTAGACGCGATGCGCGAGCTTCTCCGCGGTGTGCACCTGCTGGATGCCGCGGGCCACGTCCTTCACGTACGTCCAGTCGGCCTGGTCGTCCTCGAAGATCTTGCCGTCGGGCCGGTCGCCGAAATCGGGCTCGGCGTTCTTCGCCGCGGCGTGGCACATGCGGCTGATCGGGTTGTGCATGCTGTAGTAGAAGGGGCCGTAGATGCTTCC
This sequence comes from Candidatus Rokuibacteriota bacterium, assembly GCA_003221635.1. Taxonomy (GTDB): domain Bacteria; phylum Methylomirabilota; class Methylomirabilia; order Rokubacteriales; family CSP1-6; genus AR31. Next base: position 10,696 of record QHSR01000044.1, read on the forward strand.
GATCCGCAGCGCGACCACGTCGAGCTTGGCCTGCGCCGCGTAGAAGTGCGCGTGCATCTCCATGCCCTTCTTGAATGCCGAGACCTGGGTCGGAGAGCTCACCGGCAGCGTCGTGTCCTCGCGATAGGGCCCGGCCGGCAGGCCGCCATAGACCGCGACCGAGCTGCCCAGGGACACGCGGCGGAGCCCGAACGTGCGCGCCGCCTCCAGGACGTTCTGCAGGCCGGCCGTGTAGAGGTGATAGTCGGCTTGCGTGGAGAGGCTGCGCGCGGGCGGCGCCATGAGATTGACGATGCTCTCGACTTGATGGCGGCGGACCACCTCGAAGACCTCGTAGGGATTGGTCACGTCCATCTGCGCGATGAAGGCCCGCGTGCCGATCTCGCTCTTGAGGACGTCGGGGACCCGGCGGGAGCTGTGCTGTGAGATGACGACCTGCTGGCCGACCTCCAGGAACCGCAGGGCCGTGTTCAGACCGATGAACCCCATGCCGCCGATGATGAGGATCATGATGCGTCCTCTACCATCAGCCGCTCCCAACGGCAAGGGACGATGCGCCGAGATCGAGTGCTGAGATACCCTAGGAGGGCCGACCCTGGAGGGGGGCGCCACCGGATACCGGATCCCGAGGGCGGGAGGAGAGAGGAGGGGCCATGACTCGTCGAGCCGCCACTGCGGCTGAAACGGACTTTCACGTGCGGATGCACGCCGCCCACATGTACGGCCTCTGGGAGCTGGCGAGCGAGATGACGCGCCACCCCGAGCCGACGGCGATCCCGTACATGTGGAAGGCGGCGGTGCTCGAGGCGATGGTGCGTGAGGCCGGCGAGGCCGTGCCGGTCGGCGAGGAGCGCCGGGCGCTCCAGCTCTTCAATCCAGGCCTCGAGGGACGGTGGGCGACGACGAACACCATGATCGCCGCGGTTCAGCTCCTCCTGCCCGGCGAGGTGGCTCGCGCCCATCGTCATACGCCGACCGCGATCCGCTTCATCATGGAAGGGGAAGGCGCCTATACCGCCGTCGACGGCGAGCGGGTCTACATGGCGCCCGGCGACCTCATCCTGACGCCGAGCTGGGCGTGGCACGACCACGGCAACGCGACCGACAAGCCGGTGGTCTGGATGGACGGCCTCGACGTACCACTGGTGCAAGCGCTCAACGCGATGTTCTTCCAGTTCTACCATCAACCCCAGGTGCCGCTGAGCAAGCCGAACAACGCGTCGGTGCATCTGCACGGCCACGTCAGCCTGACGCCGACCTGGGTGAAGGAGCGACCGCTCTCATCGCCCCTCCTCCTGTATTCCTGGGCCAAGACGTGGGAGTCGCTGGGCGTGCTGCGCGACGCCGAGGGTGACGAGTGGGACGGCGTCGCCCTCGAGTACACGCACCCGCAGACCGGACGCGCCTTACTCCCGACGATGGCCTGCTGGGTCCAGATACTCCGGCCCGGCGCCAGCCTGAAGGCCCACCGGCACACCGGCAGCGCCGTCTACTACGTCGTCCAGGGGACCGGCGAGACGATCATCGACGGCGCACGCTACGCGTGGGAGCGGGGAGACATCATCACGCTGCCGTCCTGGGCGCTCCACGAGCACACCAACCTGTCCGCGCAGGACGCCGCGATTCTCTTCTCGATCCAGGACCGGCCGGTGCTCGAAGCGCTGGGCCTCTACCGGGAGGAGGCGCTCACGGAGAACGGAGGCCACCAGGCGGTGACCTCGACCTTCACGGCTTAGCGCGCGTCGGCCTTTGTAACGAGAGAGTCGAGTAACTCGCGTGCTGCCTGTGCCACGTGGTCCACAGCACGATTGAAAGCGACTTCGTTTGCCTTGGAAGGCTTTGTGAAGCCGCTCAGCTTTCGGACGAACTGCAGCGAAGAGGCCCGGATCTCATCGTCCGTGGCCGGTGGCTGGAAGTTGTGCAGGGTCTTGATGCTTCGGCACATGACGAAGCCTCCTGGCCGGCGCGGTCAGCGCCAGCGCGCGAACGCCCAGCCGCCGCCGGTTCCCGCCGGCGTGCGATACACGGGGACGTAGTCCAGGAGCTCCATCTTGAGGTGGGCCCGCTGCATCGCGCCGCCGAGCGCCACCCAGTTCAACGTCTCCGAGCCGGCCGAGTGCAGCCGGTGGCGCGGGATCGAGCGCAGGGCCGCCGCGTCGTTCCGCTCCAACGCGCCCAGCAGCGTGCGGTCCAGCTCCTCGTCGACCACGAAGTGGCTCAAGCCTCCTGACGCGATGACGGCGACCGACGCTGGCTCCTTCCACTCCTCGACCGCCGCGGCGATCGCTTCGCCGATTGCGAAGGAGCGCTTCGGCGTCGGCTGGTTGGGCAAGTAGCAGGTGTTCTGGAACACCGGGAGGATCGCGCCGGGCTTGTTGTCGAACAGCCGCTTGACCACGAAGGCGAAGGCGTGCGGCAGCCCCTGCTCGCGCGGTGGCGTCTCGCGCACGTAGTCGAGCTCGCCCTGCTGGGTCGGGTAGCGTCGCGCCACGCGCCCGCCGTACGGCTGCTTGACGTAGCGCATGTGGGCGACGTCGAAGTCGTGCTCGATCAGATATTCGATCAGGAAGCGGCCGAAGCGGCTGGCCACCGGGACGTCCATGAGGACGTCGCCGTACCCGCGCCTGATCGCGTCGGCGACCTCGGGATCCCGCGTGCCTGGCGGCACCGTGCGCGGGATCAGCGGCGCGCTCTCGCCCCAGTAGACCGACAGGGCCGGCATGTTGTCCTCGAAGAACCACTCGTCCTGGTCGTCGCCGATGATCACCGTGATGTCCGGGTTGACGGAGCGCAGCGTGCTCGACAGCTCGTCGAGTGCGCGCTGGCAGGCCTCGGCCTGCGCGCGATATGGCTCCGGCCCGCGAAACTTTGCTCGGGCGTCCGGCGTGATCGAGTCGAGCACCTCCTTGTAGGACATCACGACGCCGTGTGGGGGAAAGGCGAGCTCCGGGTTGCGCTCGTCGTTCCGGGCATACGACGGCCAGAGCTCCGCCCGAAGCGTCAGCATGGGAGTGTGAGAGGTCGCGAGGCCCAGAACGATTTCGGCCATGATCGCCCCCTAGCCCGCTGGAGAGCGGGCGTCGACGCCGGATTCCGGCAGGCCCATCGCGCGGCGATACGCCGCCCGGACCTCCGCGGGCTGTCCCGTCAGGAAGGGAAACTCCTTGCGCAGCAGCAACCCGGGTGTCCGCTGTCGCGACGTCTCGCTCTCGACGCGCGACGACCCCTTCAGGAAGAACTCGCGGCCGATGATCGGCAGGCCGACGCACCCGTTCTTCTCCGGGTCGCGGATGATTCCCTTGGGCTCGCCGCCCTGCGCCACCCGCTCGGCGTCCTCGAGCATCCGCTTGCGCATCATGATGACGCCGCGGTCGCTCTCGCCCAGATGCTCCTGCGTGCGATCGGCCACCGTCCCCTGGCCGACCCAGGCGACGAAGTCCTGGTTCATGACGTGCGAGGTGATCCACCGGTCCGTCAGCGCGTCCTTGATCGGGCTCGTCCAGTAAGGAATCCGGTCCTGCTTGTAGGGCTCCATGTCGTTCGGCACGCGATCGAAGAACCAGCCCACGCTCAGCATGTTGGAGTCGTCGATGGGCACGCGCCACTCGAAGTGGCCGCCGGTGAACAGGCAGTTCGGCCAGAGACAGCAGCGCCCGACGGTCCACAGCTCGTCCTGCTCGGACTGGCCCGCGAGGACGCGCCGATAGGTGAAGCCGTACTCGAACTCCTCGAAGCCGATCTTCAGGTGCGTCGGCGACCGGTCCCCGTCGACGCGGTTCAGCGCGCGCGACCAGTTCGAGTGTAGCCACTCGAAGTGCACGGGGTCGATGGAGTTCTCATGACACTGAAACCAGTTGCAGGGGACCTCCGAGAACACGATCTGCACGAAGCCGTTCTGCCAGGTGAAGGGCTCCCAGGTCGGCACGAGCGGCGCCGGCGGCGGCCCCAGGTAGGCCCAGAGCAGGCCGGCCTTGGCCTCCACCGCATACGCTTTGATTCGGACGCGATCCTTGAACCGGGCACCCGGGCGCGCTGTCTCCTCGAACGGCTGCTGCAGGCACCGGCCGGTGTGGTCCCACAGCCAGCCGTGGTAGTGGCAGCGTAGCCCACAGCTCTCGACCCAGCCGTACGACAGATCCGCGCGCCGATGCGGACAATGTCGGTCGACCAGGCCATACGTGCCGGCCTGATCCTTGTAGAGGACGAGGTCCTCGCCCAGGAGCCGCACGGGCTTCGTGGGATGGTCGTCGAGCTCGGCGACGGCGGCGATCGGCATCCAGTAGCGGCGCAGCAGCTCGCCCATGGGCGTGCCGGCGCCGACTTCCGTCAATGCTCTGTTCTGCTTTTCGCTCAGCACGGGTCCGATTCTACCTCCACTCACGGTATAGTGGGCGCGCCTTGGCGAACGACGCCCTCGTGCTGGAGCAGATCGACGCCTTCTACGGCGACAGCCACGTGCTGCACCGGATGTCGCTGCGCCTGGGCGAAGGCCGTCTCCTCGGCCTGCTCGGGCGTAACGGCGCCGGCAAGTCCACCTCGATGAACGTGACCGTCGGCCTGCTCCCGCCGCGGCACGGCGCCGTCACGGTCTACGGCCGCGCGGTCACCGGCCGCGCCCCCGAGGCCATCGCCGCCCTCGGCGTGGCGCTGGTGCCGCAGGGGCGCCGCGTCTTTCGCAGCCTCACCGTGCAGGAGAACCTCGCCGTGGCCGGGCGCAAGCCGCGCGATGACTTGCCGATGCTGTGGACGCTCGACACCGTCTCCGCGCTGTTCCCGCGGCTCCGGGAGCGAGACACGCAGATCGCCGGCTCGCTCTCGGGCGGCGAGCAGCAGATGCTCGCGATCGGCCGCGCGCTGATGTCGAACCCGCGCGTGCTCCTGATGGATGAGCCCTCCGAAGGGCTGGCGCCGCAGATCGTCGCCGAGGTCATGGCGACCATCCGCCGGCTCAAGGCCCAGGGGCTGTCCATCGTGCTCGTCGAGCAGAACGCCAAGCTCGTGTTCGACGTCGCCGACGACATCGTCGTCCTCAACAGCGGCCGTGTCGTCGTCGACGCGCCCGCGGCCGAGCTCAAGCATGGCGACGTCGACCTGCGCCAGCACCTGGGCATCTACTGACGGCGGGGGCACGCACGGAGGCCTATACTAGCCGCGGCCGGCGAGAGGATCGCCGGAAGGAGATCTACCGATGAGCTCTCAGGGGCGCCGCGATGGCTCGCCGCTCCGGCGGGTGGCGGACTTGCGGCGATGAAGCTCGCGGTCGAGTTCCCGAGCGTGTCGTACCGCGAAGGACCGCAGGGCGTGATGCGCCTGGCCCAGGCCATCGAGCAGATCGGCTACGACCACATCGACATGTTCGACCACGTCGTGATGGGCTATCCGATGGAGGGTCGCCCGCCCGGCCCCTATCCGGCGCAGATGCCCATCCTCGAAGCGTTGATGGCGCTCTCGTACATGGCGGCCGTCACCTCGCGCGTGACGCTCGGCACGGAGGTGCTGGTACTGCCGCAGCGTCACCCGACGCTTGTCGCCAAGCAGGTGAGCACGCTCGACACGCTCTCGGGCGGGCGCGTGCGGCTCGGCGTGGGTGTCGGCTGGCAGGAATCGGAGTACGAGGCGCTCGGCGAGGACTTCCATACTCGCGGCGCTCGCATGGACGAGGCGATCCGGCTGCTGCGGACGTACTGGAGCGACGCGCAGGTCGACTTCAAGGGTCAGCACTACCAGATCACGGCGATCGGCATGGAGCCGAAGCCGCCTCAAGGGCGTCGTCTCCCCATCTGGGTCGGCGGCCGGTCGGAGCGCGCCCTGCGTCGCGTGGGCGAGCTCGGCGACGGCTGGCTCGGCAACCAGATCGCCGACGCCCAGGGCGCCCGGCTCGCCATCGACACGATCCGCCGCCATGCCGTCGCGGCCAGCCGTGATCCCGCCGCGATCGGCTTGCAGGCGATGGTCGCGTCGCCGCCGCGGGACGCCGCGGGCAAGCGCTTCTACGCCGAGCACGAGCGCATCGTGGCCCGCGCGGTAGATCTCAAGGCGATGGGCTTCGAGTGGATCGCGCTCAACGCGACGGCGATCTTCCAGGCCGGCGCGCGCTCGGTCGACGCGATGATCGACGTGCTCGGCGCGCTCCACACGAAGATCCGAGGCGAGGTCGGATAGCCACCAGGAGAGAAGCCATGGACTTCGAGGTCACGTACACCGAGGAGCAGCAGCGATTCCGCCGCGAGGTCCGCACGTGGCTCGAGGCGAACGTCGCGCCGTCGGTCCAGCGGACCCCGACATCGCCCGAGGACAACTACCAGCGCTACCTCGAGCTCCGCGCCCTCGGCCGGAAGCTCGGCGCGAAGGGCTGGCTCTATCCGACCGCGCCCGCGAAGTACGGCGGTGGCGGGCTCGACGTCGACCACGCCATCATCCTCGAGGAGGAGGTCGATCGCCTCGACCTCTCGCTGCCGCCGTATTACGACAGCGGCGGCCGGCTCGGCTCGGCCTCGATCCTCGTCTGGGGCACGGAGGAGCAGCGCCAGACGTTCCTGCCGCCGATCTATCGCGGCGAGGTCCGCACGTGGCAGCTCCTGACCGAGCCCGGCGCCGGCTCCGATCTGGCCGGTGTGCGAACGACGACCGCGGTGCGCGACGGCGACCAGTACGTGATCAAGGGCCAGAAGATCTTCGTCGGCAGCGACAACGGCACCGACCGGATCTGGATGATCGTCTGTACGGACCCGAAGGGCCGGCGCCACGAGAACCTCTCCTGGTTCATGATCGACGCGAATCTGCCCGGGATCACCATGCAGCCGATGGAGCTGATGGGGACCGGCGGCGAGGGCGGGACCGACAGCGGGGTCAAGCAAACGGTCTTCTTCGACGACGTCCGCGTGCCGGCGCTCGCGCTGGTCGGGGGCGAGAACAAGGGCTGGACGGTCGCGACGACGCACCTCGAGCTCGAGCACGGCGGAGGCGGCCGGATCGGTCGCAGTCGCGTCTGGGATCGGTTGCTCCGCTATTGCCAGGGGACCAAGCGCGACGGCGTGCCGCTCAGCCAGCAGCCGGACGTGCGCGACAGCCTCGCCGACATCTACATCAAGACCGAGATCACCCGGCTCTTCGGCCTCCGTAACTTCTATCTCACGTACGCGCGCAAGCCGAAATCGTACGAGGGCCCGCAGCTCTCGTACTACCGCAAGACCGCCGGCCTCTGGATGACCGGCGCGATCCTGGATGCGGTCGGCCCCGCCGCGCTCACGACCGATCCCACGTGGGGCTCGCCCGCTGGGTTCCTCGAGACGCAGCAGCGTAACGGGATCGTCTCCGTCCATCCCGGCGGCACCACCGACATCCAGCGTGTGCAGATGGCCCGGCGCATCGGCATCGGACGGTCCACGCGTGAGAAGGCCGGTACCGTGCACGGCGCCGAGGCATGAGCGATCGATGGATCTCGCGCTGACCGAAGGCCAGGAGATGCTCCGCAGCACCGCGCGCAATTTCATGGAGCGCGAGGCGCCGGTCGACGTGGTCGTGGGTCTTCAGAAGCTCGAATCGTCGCTGGCGTCGGATCTCTGGAGGAAAGCCGCCCGGCTCGGATGGCTCGGGATCGTGTTCCCGGCCGAGTACGGAGGCAGCGGCGACCGTCTGAGCGACGCCGCCGTGCTCTACGAGGAGCTCGGCCGCGGACCGCTGCCAGGTCCGTTCTTCAGCTCTGGAGTCCTCGGTGCGCTGACCGTGCTGGAGGGCGCGACCGAGGAGCAGCGCCGGCGGATTCTGCCAGGCGTCGCGATCGGGGAGCGGGTGCTGACGGTCGCCATCACCGAGCCGAACACGTCCTGGGGACCGGCGGGCATCACGCTGGCGCCCCAGGGACGCAATGGCAGCCACGCGCTGAACGGTACGAAGCTCTTCGTGAGCGACGCCACCTCGGCCACCGATCTGGTGGTCGCCGTCCGGACCGGTGAGGGTCCGACGGATGTGAGCCTACTCCATGTGGACGCGCGGGCCCGAGGGGTGACCGCGCGCCGGCTACCGGGCTTCGTCTCGTGGCAGTGCGAGGTGACCTTCGACAACGTCGAGGTGCCGGGGAGCGCCCTGCTCGGAGAAGCGCAGCGGGGGTGGGCCGCCCTCGCGCGCGCGCTCGAGCGGGCGCTGCCGCTCCTGTGCGCCTACATGGTCGGAGGCTGCCAGGCCGTCTACGAGAAGTCCGTCGCCTACGCCCAGGCGCGCGTCCAGTTCGGGGTTCCCATCGGTCGGTTCCAGCGCGTCCAGGACCACGTCGTCCGTCTCGTCAACCATCTCGACAGCGCGCGCTGGGCGACATGGGAAGCGCTCTGGAAGCTCGACACCGGCCGGCCCGCCGCCGCGAGCGTCCACATGGCCAAGGCCGTCGCGAGCGAGGCATACCTGGAGGCGTGCAACGCGGCCCACGAGGTGCACGCCGGGATGGGCGTCCTCATCGAGTACGGGCTGGCGGCGCACACGCAGATGTCGCGGACATTGTTCCACTACCTCGGCGATCCGCGGTGGCACAAGCGCCGCATGGCCGACGCGCTCGAGTGGTGACGGCCGGGCGGTCCTAGCCGCTTCGCGACGCCTTCCGCCCTTCCGCGGCCGCCCAGCCCGGGTCGAAGGCATGCCCGGGTCGATCGAGATCGATGACAAGGGGCGCGTGATCCGAGGGCACGGGCTTGCCCTTCCGGGCCTCGCGATCAACCTCGGCCCAGACCATCCGTGCCGCGAGCGACTTCGTGATGAGCAGGTGGTCGATGCGCATCCCGAAGTTCTTGTGGAAGCTGCCGGCGCGATAGTCCCACCAGGTGTAGCGGCCGGGCTCGGGCCGATGCACGCGATAGGCGTCGATCAATCCCCAGTGGCAGAGCCTGGTGAAGGCAAGCCGCTCCGGCTCCGACACGTGCGTTCCACCGTGGCACGCCACGGGATTCCAGACGTCCGCGTCCGCCGGGGCGACGTTGTAGTCGCCGCCGAGTGCCATGGGCTCGCCGGGGTCACGCGCCTCGACGAGCCACCGTGCAAGACGGTCGAACCACGCGAGCTTGGCCCGATAGAAGGGCGAGTCGAGCGATCGCCCGTTCGGCGCATAGAGGCTCACGACCCGGACGCCGCCGCAGACGGCGGACACCATCCGCGCCTCGGCGAGCGGCTCGTCGTCCGGCACGTCCGGTGTCGCCGCGGGACGCAAAGGCTGGCCGAAGTTGCTCACGACGTCGGCGATACCGACCCGGCTCGCGATCGCGACGCCGTTCCAGCGACCTTCGCCGTGGTGCGTGAGCTCGTAGCCGGCGTCCTTGAAGGTCGCGACGGGCGCGTCGGCGTCGGAGAGCTTCGTCTCCTGCATCAGCAGGACGTCGGGCTTCGCGCGGCCGAGCCACCAGACGACTTTCTCGAGCCGTGCCTTCAGCGAATTGACGTTCCAGGTCGCGATCCGCATTGGTGTCGTTCTCCGCTCCCTGGTTAGTTTACCGCGTGCCGATATCGAGGCCGGGCGGGCGAGCCAGCTCGGGCCGGCGCTCGAAGAGCTTTCGCCACGCGGCGCGGGCGATGCGATCGGCGTCGGCGACGATCGCCGTCTCGTCCATCGTGAGCACGCGGCCGTCGCGCATGATCCATCGGCCGTCCACCATGACCGCCTCGACGTCGCTGGCCATGCCCTGGTGCACGAAGCAGGAGACCACTCTCAGCGCGGGAGTGAGATGGGGCTTCCGCAGATCGACCAGGATCAGATCGGCGCGGTTGCCGGGGGCGAGCCAGCCACCGTCGGGGACGCCGAGCGCGCGGTAGCCGTTGCGCGTCGCCCAGACCAGCGCTTCCTCCGGTGTGGGCCGCCGTCCGTCCTGTCGCCTGACCCGCTCCATGAAGAGGGCGGTCCGCACGACCTCCACCATGTCCTCGGCCATGTTGTCCGTGCCGAGCGTGACGAGACAGCCGGCTCGCTCGAGCTCGTCGATTCGAGCCGCGAGGCCACGGCGCGCGGCGATCGCCGGGTTGACGGCGACAGCGGCGCCCGACGCCCCCAGGATCCGCTCCTCCTCGTCGGTCATGCAGCGGCAATGCGCCGCAACGAGTCGTTTCGAGAGCAGCCCGGCCTGGGCGAGATACTCGGTCGGTAGGACGCCACGCTGCTCCTTGACGGCGGCCACCTCGCCCCAGATCTGATTCAGGTGCACCGTCGCGATCGCGTCGAGCTCGGACTGGAGCTTGCGGAGGCGGGAGAGAAGACCGGGCGAGCACATATCCGGCGCCCACGCCGCCAGACCGGCGCGCACACGACCGTCTCCTTTGCCCTCCCAGCGCGAGTGGAATTCGGCGATGCGTGTGAGGC
>QHSR01000175.1 GCA_003221635.1 Candidatus Rokuibacteriota bacterium
CTATGCCTTCGACTACGACGGTTTCAACAAGGACATCCTCGGCGGCTCCGTGGAACGCAACCCAGTGCCCATCCCGAACAACATGTGGGGCGTGCCGCGCGACGTCAAGGGCTACACCTACAACATCGACAAGGCCAAGGCCGAGCTGGCACTGGCCAAGGTCAAGGTGGACCGCCCCCTCACCATCGGCTATCTCCAGGGCTTCAGCCAGACTGAGCAGGCGGCGACCGTGATGGCGAACGGTCTCCGCAAAGTCGGCCTCGACACCAAGCTCACCAGCGAGGTATGGCCGACGATGGTCGAGCGGATGAAGAAGCCGGAGACGTCGCCCGACCTCGTCGTGTACTGGATCAGCACCTATTACGCCGACCCCAACAACTGGATCGGCGAGATGTTCCACTCGGGCCAGTGGGGGACGTTCAAGGCGTCGAGCTTCTACAAGAATCCGAAGGTCGACGAGCTCCTCGACGTGGCGCTGAAGTCCACCGACCGCAAGGTGCGCGAGAAGGCCTACCAGGACGCCACGCGCATCGTGGTGGACGAGGCGGCGGGCGTGTGGATCTACAACACCAAGTACTTCGGCCCCTGGGCCAAGAACCTCGAGGGCATCCGCTTCAGTCCCATCGGCAACGGGCAGGAGGTCCGCTGGGTTTATTACGCCAAGTAACTCCCCTCCCGTCGATCGCGCCGGCAACGCCAGCGCTCGAAGCCCGTGTCGATGGGGCCGGCGATGAGACTTGTGGCGCTCGCGCTGCATCGGCTCGCGTGGTTTGTTCCCACGCTGCTCGGCCTGCTCGTCGTAACCTTCGTGATCTCGCGAGTCATCCCCGCCGACCCGGTCGCGCTGGTGGCGGGCGAGACGGCGACGCCGGCCCACGTCGAAACGCTGCGACGTCAGCTCGGCTTCGATCGGCCGCTCCCCGTGCAGTTCGTCGACTACGTCGCGCGGCTGGCGCGCGGGGACATGGGCACGAGCATCTTCACCCGGCGTCTGATCGCGGAGGATCTCGCGCACCGCTTGCCCGCTACCATCGAGCTGACGCTGGCCGCCATGATGATTTCCGTGCTCGTCGGCATCCCGCTGGGCGTCCTCTCCGCGCTCTGGCGCAACTCGCTGCTCGACCACGCGCTGCGGGTGGTGACCGTGTCCGGCCTCGCCATCGCGAGCTTCTGGCTCGGCATCATGCTTCAGCTCCTATTCGCCATGCGGCTGGGCTGGACGCCGCTCAACGGCCGGTTGCAGGGCTTTCCGCCGCGCACGATCACGGGCTTCTACCTGGTGGATGCCGTCCTCACGGGGGACTGGCCGACGTTCGGGGGAGCGCTGCTCCACCTGGCACTGCCGGCCGCGACGCTGGCCTTTCCCGCGCTGGCCACGCTCGTGCGCTTCACGCGCGCCGGCGTGCTCGACGTGATGCAGTCGAACTTCGTCCTCTACGAGCGGGCGATGGGGTTGCCGCGCTTCGTCATCATCTGGAAGTACATTCTCCGCTCCGCACTTACCTCGACGGTGACGCAGATCGGCCTCCTCTTCGGCATTCTGCTCGCGGGCGCCGTGGTGACGGAGTCGGTGTTCGACTGGCCGGGGATCGGCACCTACGCGGTGAACTCCATCCTCCGCTCCGACTACAACGCGGTGATGGGGTTCACGGTGTGGGCCGGCGCCATCTTCATCGTCGTGAACCTGCTCGTCGACGTGGCCCACACACTAGTCGACCCGCGGGAGCGGACGTCATGATTATCGGAGGGGGCCGTTGACCGACGGGCTCTGCCCTGTGGGGCCCCCTCCGAGCCTCCCCCAGGAGGATTGCGCCGGCGAAGCCGGCGCTCGAACGGAGGTGTAGTAAGTGGGCGCGGCCTGGTTCGTTCTTACGCGGCTGACACGCGATCGCTCGGCGCTGCTGGGGCTCGTCCTCATCGTGGCGCTGCTCGTCTCGGCGCTGCTGGCGCCCGTGCTCTCCACGCACCCCGACGACGTGTTCGAACTGCACCCGTCCGAGCGGCTCAAGGCGCCGAGCCGCGCGCACTGGCTCGGCACCGACCGGATGGGCGCCGACGTCTACAGCCGCCTCCTCTTCGGCGCGCGGATCACCATTCTCATCGGCGTGATCGCGGTGGGCGCCTCGCTGATCATCGGAGTGCCGGTCGGCCTGGTGGCCGGCTACAACCACGGCTGGTTCAGCGACCTGCTGATGCGCGTGTCCGACGTCTTCCTGGCGGTGCCGCAGGTGGTGCTCGCCATCGCCATCGCGCAGACGCTCGGCCCCTCGCTGCCGAACGTCATCCTCGCGCTCTCGGCCACGTACTGGCCGTGGTTCGCACGCGTGGTGTACGCGGAGACGCGCACGCTCCAGAAGGAGGTCTTCGTCGAGAGCACCGCGGCGCTCGGCGCCTCGCCGTGGCGCCTGACCGCGCTGCACGTGCTGCCGAACATCGCCTCGCCGATCATCGTCCGCGCCTCCATCGGCATGGGCTTCACGATCCTCACCGCCGCCGCGCTCGGATTCCTCGGCCTGGGACCGCCGCCGCCCACGCCCGAATGGGGGCGCACGATCGCGGAGTCGCGCGAGTTCTTGCCGGGCGCGTGGTGGTACGCGACGGCGCCGGGCCTCGCGATCTTCCTCACCGTCATGGGCTTCAACCTGCTCGGCGACGGGCTGCGCGACGTCCTGGACCCGCGGCTGCGACGGACCCGCACGGCGCGTGGTGCGCGCCGCAGGCCGTCGCGGGGCTGGGGCCCCGCCGGCCGAGGCGCGACTCTAGAGTGATGACTGAGCTGCTCTCCGTCCGCGGGCTCCGCGTCGACTTCGTTACCGACCGCGGGGTAGCGCAGGTGCTCGACGGCCTCAACCTGGACGTCGGGCCGGGGGAGGTAGTCGGGCTCGTCGGCGAGAGCGGCTGCGGCAAGACGACGCTCGCGCGCGCGATCCTCGGCATCCTGCCGCCGGGCGCCGCCCGCATCCGCGGCGGCGAGGTGCGCTATAAAGGCCAGGATCTGTTGCGCGCGGACCCCGGCCTCGTGAACGACCGCGTGCGTGGGCGGGCGATCACGTTCATTCCACAAGATCCGTTCACGTCGTTCAGCCCGGTGTTCTCCGTCCAGACCCAGATCATGGACCTCATGAAGTGGAAGTCGCCGCGCGCGGGGAACGGCGACGCCGCGCCGTCGCCCTTCCGCCGCTATCCACGCGAGCGCTACCGCGCCGACCGCGAGGCGGTGCTCGACACGCTCCGCGCGGTGCAGATCCCCGAGCCGGCGCGCGCGCTGCGCCGCCTGCCGCACGAGTTCTCTGGCGGCCAGCGGCAGCGGCTCATGATCGCGATGGCGCTGCTCCCGCGGCCCGATCTGATCATCGCCGACGAGCCGACCACCGCGCTCGACGTGACGATCCAGGCGCAGATCCTCCGGCTCCTGCGCGCGCTGGTGAAGGAGCGCGGCGTGTCCGTGCTCTTCACCACGCACGACCTCGGCACCGCGCACGAGATCTGCGACCGCATCGTGGTGATGTACGCCGGTCAGGAAATGGAGGCAGCCCCGACCGACGCGTTCTTCGCGCGGCCGGCGCACCCCTACACGCGCCGGCTCCTCGCCAGCATGCCGACCCCAGACGGAGAGATCCGCGACATCCCCGGCGAGGTGCCGAGCCTGATCGGGCCGCCCCCCGGTTGCCGGTTCCACCCGCGTTGCGACTACGCGACCGCGGAGTGTCGTACCGCGCGGCCGGTGCCCCGCATGCTCGCGGGCGCGCACGGCGTGTGCTGCCACCATCCCCTCGACGCACCCATCGAGATCGACGCGTGAGCGACCCGTTGCCGGCGCCGCTGCTCGAGATCGTCGATCTCGTCCGCTACTTCCCGCTGCGCAACGCGTTCGGCCGGCGCGTAGCCTGGGTGCGGGCCGTGGACGGCGTGTCGCTCTCCGTGCGCCCGGGCGAGACACTCGGCCTCGTCGGGGAGAGCGGTTGTGGAAAGTCGACGCTCGGCAAGACTACGATGGGCATCTACACGCCGACGGCGGGCGACATCCGGTTCGCGGGTCGCGAGATCGGTCGCCTGCCGAGGCGCGAGCGCCGCCTGGTCGCCAAGGACCTCCAGTACGTGTACCAGGACCCGGGGGCGTCGCTGGACCCGCGTTGGAAGATCGTCCACTCACTGCATGAGCCGCTGAAAATCCACACGACGCTCTCGCGCGCCGAGCGCGAGCGGGAGGTGGGGGCGATCCTCTCGGCGGTCGGGCTCCCCGCGGCGCACCTCGACCTCTACCCGCACGAGCT
>QHSR01000176.1:0-5164 GCA_003221635.1 Candidatus Rokuibacteriota bacterium
CGTCGTGCTGCCAGCCGCACCACCCGACCGTGTAGCCCCGGCGCATGAGGAAGCCGTTGCCGAAGTCCTCGGGCGTCGTCGGGTCGGGCACCCGTGGCGTGCTGTTGAGCATGCCGAGCGCGACCTTGCGGCCGCGATTCGGGACGTCGAGGAGGAGGCGGCGGTTGCCGCGCGCCGAATCGCGAGGCCGCAGGACATAGAAATCCGCGTCGCACTCGACCAGACCCGCGGCGTTGCGGGGTGCTGCCGCCAGATCGGCGATGGCCTGGTTCGCCGGGTGCGTCGGATCGACGCCGAGGCGGAGCACGCCCACGATCTTTTCGTACGCGCCGGCCGCCCCGAATGGACGACCGTCGAGCACCGCCGTACGCTTCGTGATCTGGAGCGAGGTCACGGCCATCGGATCGATTCCTCCTTCGCGCACGTCATCGCTTCGCCTTGACCGGCGCGACCACGACGTCCGTCGGCTTGCCGGCGAGATAGTTCTCGACGTTTTCAATGGCCCGCAGCAGGCCGTCGCGGATGACCTCGGGCGTCTGCCCGGCGTTGTGCGGCGAGAGTACCACGCTCGGTAACGTCACGAGGGGATCGCCCGGCTTGAGCGGCTCGTCGTGGAAGACGTCGAGGCCGGCGCCGGCGATCCGGTTCTGACCGAGCGCGTCGAGGAGCGCGTCGCGCTCGACCAGGGCGCCGCGACCGGTGTTGACGAGGATGGCGGTCGACTTCATCAGCGCGAACTCGCGGCGCCCGAGGAACCCGCGCGTCTCGGGCGCCAGACGCAAGTGGAGCGTGATGACATCGGCCTGGCGGCAGATCTCGTCCTTGGCGGCGGCGCGAGCGCCCAGCGCGGCGACCGAGGCGGCGTCGCCGCGCGCGCTATAGGCCAGGACCTCCATCCCAAGAGCTTTCGCGAGGGAGATGACGCGGGCGCCGATCGTGCCGGTGCCGAAGACGCCGAGGGTCTTGCCGAGGAGCTGCGTCAGAAGATCGCGGGGCCAGGCGCCAGCCCGCACCTCGCGGTCGATGCGCGGGATCCGCCGGGCGGTCGCGAGCATGAGCGCCAGCGTGTGCTCGGCCACGGCGAAGGCATTGACGCCGGGCGTGTTGGACACGGTGATCCCGTGGCGGCCGGCGGCGGCGAGGTCCACGTTGTCGGTGCCGGTGCCCCAGATCGAGATCAGCTCGAGCTTGCGGCACGCCGCCATCACGCTCTCGGTGAACCGCGCGTGGGCGCGGATGTTGATGGCGACGCGCGCGTCGGCGATTCTCCGGATCAGCTCGGCCTCGTCGTCGGCGCCCCGGGCGGTGAAGACGTGTGTCTCGCCGATCTTCTTGCAGCGTTCGTGCGCGGGCGTGCCGTTGAAGACGGATGGAAAATCGTCGGGAATGGTTATTGTAACGGGGGACTTGAGGTCGGCGCTCATCGAGGGTGGCCTGACTCGGGGGCGACCCGGCTCCGCATCCCGATTATCCGGCGTCGGCGAAGGCCGCCTGGGCGGCGGCGACGCCGGCGCCGGGCTCGCCCTTGTGCCCGAGGTCGCGGAGCGCCAGCTCGAGCGCCGACAAGGTCGGCAGCACGTAGTGCGGGCTGGCGGTCATGGCCATCGTGCCGATGCGCAGGGTGCTCGTGCGCATCTTGTCGAGGCCGGTGCCGATCAGGATGCCATATTGGTCCCGCATCCGAGTGACGACGGCGGCAGGATCGATGCTCTTCGGCGTCTTCACGCACGACACGGTGTTCGACAGCAGGGAGGCATCCGGGAACATCTCGAGCCCCATCGCGGCCAGGCCCCGGCGGATGGCGGTTCCGGCGACGGCGTGACGCCGGAAGCGGTGCGACAGCCCTTCGTCGAGGATCAGGCGCGCGGCGACGCGCATCGCGCTGGTGAGGTGCGTCGGGATCGACACCGGCTGTCGCCGGGCCGCGCCGTCGGGCACCTTACCGCCGCGCGACACGGGCACCCACAGCTCCTTCCAGCGGAGCAGGTCGTAGACCAGGCTCGACGCCGCGCGCTTGCGCCGCTCCATCGCCTCGAAGGCCCGGGGACTCACCGCCACCAGCGACATCCCGAGCGGCGCCGCCAAACACTTCTGCGACCCGGTCATGTTGAGGTCGACACCCCACTCGTCGGTCCGCACATCGATGCCCGCGATCGAGGACACGGTGTCGAGGAGGTAGAGCGCGTCGACCGATCTCGCGATGCGACCGACCTCGGCGGCCGGATAGGTCGTCCCCGTGGACGTCTCGTTGTGGACGAGCGTGATCGCCTTCGGGCGAAGGCGCTCGGCTTCGCGCGCGAGACGGTCCAGATCGAGGCGGGCGCCCCACTCGACGGGGAACTCGGTCCAGTCGGCGCCGACCCGGTTCATGATCTCGCGCATCAGGATGCCGAACTGGCCGGCGCCGACGACGAGCACCCGGTCCCCGGGCTCGATCACCGAGAGCGCGCCGGCCTCGAGCGCGGTGCGGCCCGAGCCGGGCATCAGGATGACCTCGTTCTTCGTTTGAAAGACCTCGCGCAACGCGAGCGTCGTGGGCTCGAGAACTTCTTCGTCGAAGCTCCGGTCGTACTGGATCACCGCCGGCTGATTCATCGCCTGGATCACGGGGAACGGCAGCTCGGTCGGGCCGGGGATCATGAGGACCGGACGCGTGTGGCACAGGGCCCAGTTGATCGTCACCAGAGGCTCCTTTGTAGCGGGTGCGTTTGAGGTCGGCTCATCCCGAGGGTGGCCTTACTCAGATGCGACCCGGCTCCGACACGCCCGAACATTCCGGATCCCGACGACCCCCGACACGCCCGAACATCCCGGGTCACGACGACCCGGCTCCGACACGCCCGAACATTCCGGATCCCGACGACCCCCGGCACGCCCGAACATCCCGGGTCACGACGACCCGGCTCCGACACGCCCGAACATTCCGGATCCCGACGACCCGGCGACGCTCCGGCGTCGCATTCTAGCACGCGACTCACGGGGCGACGCGCTCGGGGTTGCGGAAGATGAAATAGAGATTGCGTGCGTACACGAGGAGCCCGGCCGCCTGGCCGACGATGAACACCGGGTCCCGCCGATGGATGGCATAGGCCAGGAGCGTCATGCCGCCGCCCACGGAGAAATACCAGAAGAAGCGCGGGACGACGCTCTTCCGCTGACGCTCGGACGCGATCCACTGAATGAGGAAACGCATCGAGAAGAACGCCTGACCGAGAAATCCGACGCCGAGCCAAAGCTGATCAATGGTCATCGTCACACCCTCATGGTCGCGCTCGATGGTTGGGCGGTGGTGGCAGGCGGCCGAGCCGGAGCGGAGACGGAGGGTGCTTACGAGGCGCGGCCGAACATGGCGCGGAGGACGTTGTACGCCTTGCGGACGTCTTCCGGCCGGCGCCGCCCCGAGACGAGCGCAAAGATCTTCTCGGCTTCCTCGGTCGGGACCGTGCTGCTCTTGTCACCGACGTCCGTGAGATCGCGGAGAGGAACCTCGAGGGCGACCGACACGCGGTACAGGCTGTCGATGGAGATCGACTTCTCGCCTCGCTCGACCTCGCCGATGAATTTTCCGCTGAGCCCGGATCCCTTGCCGAGCCGCTCCTGGCTGAGCGCGCGCTGCTTGCGCAGGGCGCGGAGGCGTTGACCGAGAAATCGTCGGACGTGCTTGACGGCGCGCTCAGTCACCGGGTCGGGCTCCTCCTTGAGACTTCTACGTTAACCACCTTTCCGTGGCTTCGCAACCGTTCACCGAACCCCGGGATTCGCGGCCCTCGACGACAACGCTCGGCTCGCTCACGGCAGATCGATCTCGACGCCGCTGCCGTTCACGCGGACCGGGTAGACCGACACCGAGAGGCCCGGCGCGACCCGACAGGCGCCGCTGGTGAGGTCGAAGTCGTATCCATGCCACGGACAGACGACCGCATCGCCCTCGAGCCAACCTTCGGCGAGCGGGCCGTCCTCGTGAGGACAGGTCGGGCTGCACGCGAAGAAGCGCCCACCGCCCGCGTTGAAGAGGGCGATGGTCACGCCGTCGTGTTCGATCAGGGTCCCCTGTCCGATGCCGATGTCCTCGAGCTCCGCGACCTTGATGAACGCCATCAGGGACGCGCCCTCAGGGCCTCGTCGATGATCGCCCGGAACTCGTCGATGCTGATGGCGCCGACGACCGGCCGGCCGTTGACCAGGAACGCCGGCGTGCTGTTGACCCCGAGCGCCTGCGCCTGGGAGACGTCCCGTTCGACGTCCAAGGCGAACCGTCGCTCATCGATGCAGCGCGCGAACGCGTCGCGATCGAGGCCGAGCTCGGTGGCGTAGAGCAGCAGATCGGCCCGCCGAAACGCGGGCTGCCGCTCGAAAAGGCGATCATGGTACTGCCAGTACTTGCCGTCGCCGGCGGCGCAGCGCGCCGCCTCGTGCGCCGGTCGGGCGAGCGTGTGCATCGCCAGCGGTCGGTCTTTGAAGATGAGCCGGACGCGCCCGTCGTACTCCCGGAGAATCTGCGCCAGCGACCGCTGGACCGTTTGGCAGTAGGGTCACTGGTAGTCGGAGNNTGCTCGGGTGCACGGTCAGCTCGACCTGCGCGTGTGCGCCGGCCGCGCCGAGCGCGAGCAGCAACAGCGGGACCGCCGAAAGCAAGCCGCTGTAGTACACTCGCGGCGACCGGCGGGCGTACGACGACGAGCGCCTCACGACTCGAGGATACGATGCGGCCGTGCCCATCGCAACGGGCGGGGAGGAACCATGAACACCCTCGTCGAGCTCGTGTTCGGCACGTCTCCCTCGTGGTCTCATCTGGTGGTCCGGGTTGCGGTGGGCATCGTCTTCTTCGCGCACGGCGCTCAGAAGGCGTTCGGCTGGTTCGGCGGCCGGGGCCTGTCGGCGACCATCAGCGGGTTCCGGCAGATGAACATCCCGCCCGCCGCGAGCGCGATCGCCGCGTTCGTCGAGTGCTTCGGCGGTCTCGCGATGATCGTGGGATTCCTGGCGCGGCCGGCCGCCCTGGGGCTGATCGTGGTGATGGCCGTGGCGATCGTCAAGGTCCATGCGAAGAATGGATTCTTTCTGAACTTCGCGCTGACTCCGGGCCAAGGGCACGGCTACGAGTTCAACCTGGTGCTGATCGCGATGGCGCTCGCCATCCTCATTGGCGGCGCCGGCCTCCTGT
>QHSR01000176.1:5193-8202 GCA_003221635.1 Candidatus Rokuibacteriota bacterium
TGATCTATCTCGCGGCGCGCGTCGTGCCGGGCATCACGCTCGACGACGGGCCCGTGTGGCCCGCGCTCCTGGCGGGTCTCGTCCTGGCGCTCGTCAACGCGGTGGTGCGTCCGGTGCTGATGTTGATCACGTTACCGTTGACGCTCCTCACCCTCGGCCTCTTCTTGCTCGTGCTGAACGCGTTCTGCCTGTGGCTGACGTCGCTCCTGGTGCCGGGGTTCGCGGTCCAGAGCTTCAAGGCGGCGTTCCTCGGCGCGCTGCTGATCTCGGTCGTGAGCTGGGCGCTGACGGTCTTCGTCAGCGATAGCGGGCGGCTCGGCCGGCTATGAGACTGGATGTTGGCTAGGCCGCGCGGCCGCCCTCCTCGGTGAGGGCCGTGATCACATACGTCCCGCTTTTCTCGTCGCGCTCGAGGGTCACGATCTTCTGCTTGGCCGCGTCCTCCAGAAGCTTCGAGAAGGTCGAGAAGCCGTAGTACGACTCGTTGAAGGCCGGGTTCTTCCGGATCATCGTCTGCTTGACCATCGAGCCCCAGAGGGTTTCCTTGTTCTCGCGCTGGAGGGCCTGGATGGCGTCGATGAGCTGGGCCATGGCCTCGGCCTTCTTCTCGGGCAGTCCTCGTAGAAGACGAACTCGTCGCAGTTGCCCACGAGGAGGTCGGAGGAGGACGATTTGACACCCAGGCCGATGACATAGCGATCGTTCTCACGGAGCTTGGAGACGAGGGGTGAGAAGTCGGAGTCGCCGGACACGAGCGCGAAGGTGTCGATGTGCGTTTTCCCGTAGGCGAGGTCGAGGGCGTCGACGACCATCCGGATGTCGGCCGAGTTCTTTCCGCTGTAGCGTGATTGTGGGACGTCGATCAGCTCGATCGCCCACTCGTGGAACGGCCGTTTGTACTCGGTGAACCGGTTCCAGTCGGCGTAGGCCCGCCGCACGATGATCTTGCCCTTCTCCAGCAGTCGCTCGAGAACCAGCTTGATCTCGAAGGCCTTGTACTGCGCCTCCTTCACGCCGCGGGCGATGTTCTCAAAGTCGATGAACAGCGCCAGCTTTCGTTCCCCGTTCATCTCGTCCTGTCCTTTCATCCGACGCTCGGGGCCGCGCGCGGCCGCGGCGCCTCCTCCCGTTGATTATACGGCTCGACTCCGCCGTGCCCGAAAAGCTTCTGGGAGGCGTTGTATAGTGAGCGCGATGCCGCAGCCGCTCTCCGAGCTCTGAACGGCAGGGAGGTCACGGATGAAGCAGGCCGATCCCGCTCTCGCCGGCCGAGTCCCGCCGGGACAGACGTTGACGGCCAAGTGGCCGGTCCTCACGTACGGCCTCACGCCGCGTTTCGATCCCGCCCGGTGGACATTCCGCTGCTTCGGCCTGGTCGAGCGCCCCGTGACCTGGACGTGGCCGGAGTTCCTGCAGCTGCCGCGGATGACGGTGACCTCCGACGTCCACTGCGTGACGCGCTGGTCGAAGCTGGACAACGTCTGGGAGGGCGTGCCCATCCGGGAGATCGTGAGCCGGGCCAGGCCGCTTCCCGAGGCGACCTTCGTCATGCAGCACGCCGACCCAGATTACACGACGAACATCGCGCTCGTGGATCTCGTGCAGGACGATGTGCTGCTGGCCATCAAGCACAACGATCGTGACCTCGAGCCGGACCACGGCGGCCCGATGCGTCTGGTGGTGCCGAAGCTCTACTTCTGGAAGAGCGCCAAGTGGCTCCGGAGCTTCGAGTTCCTGGACGTCAACCCACCCGGGTTCTGGGAGCAGAACGGCTACCACATGCATGCCGACCCGTGGGCGGAAGAGCGCTATTCCGACCAGGAGACGCGCGCCATGCAGCAGATGCGCGCGGAGGCCGCGCGGAAGCTCCGAGACCGGTAACCGCCGAACAAGATCGCCGAGTTTCGACTGTCGCCGCCATCGCGGCAGTGTCGGAGCGACGGGGGACTGCCGAGAGAGCCGCGCCACTGCCCCGTGCAGGTCGAGTAGGGGTCGCGGGCGGAGCGCCGGAGCGTGGCGGTTCGTCAGGCGCACAAAAACTCGTCCAGGAGCGCGCGGAAGACGGCGGGCTGATCGCCCGGCACCGTGTGCCCCGCCCCGGCCACCTCGGCGAGCCGAGCCGTGGGATTCTCCTCGAGCATCCGCTTGGCGCTCTCCGCGGACAGCACGTCGGAGTCGGCACCGCGCACGAGCAGCGTGGGGCAGGCGATGGCGCGCCAGAGCGGCCAGAGATCGATCGGGTCGCGCCAGGTGCCCGAGCGCACGGCATCGCGGAGCGCGCGGTCGTATTTCCAGGTGAGGCCGCCCGGCACCGGCCGCGTTCCGTGCTGGACGCGATGGCGGAGCATCGCCTCGGTGTAGCGCGGGCTGGTCGCCCGCGTGAAGGCGAGGGCCTGCTCGAGGCTCGTGAAGAGCTCGGGCGCCTGGGCCATGAGCGCGCCGACGCGTAGCCGCCCAACCGCGGAGATGTCGGGCCCAATGTCCACGACGACGAGCCGGTCCATCCGGGACTGGTGCTGCCCCGCGAAGGCGATCGCCACCCGGCCGCCCATCGAGAGCCCCACGATCGCGACCCGGGCGAGCCCGAGGGCGTCGGCGAACGCCGTGAGGTCGCCGGCCATCGCGGCGACCGTGTAGTCACCGTCGGACGGCGGGTCCGAATCGCCATGGCCCCGCTGGTCGAGGGCCAGAACGCGATAGCGAGAAGCGAAGGCACCCGCCTCCTCGTCCCAGGTGCGCGCGTGGCCGGTGACGCCGTGGAGCATGATGAGGGCGGGCGCCGCCGCCTCGCCCCATTCCGTGTAGTGAAACCGCTGGCCCTGCAGGATGACCGTTCGATCCCGATGCATATAGAATTCTAGCAAGGAACGAGCGCCGAGCGCTTCTTACGACTGCCGGGAGGGTTTGAGCGTGACCATTGTGCGCGTGAGCGCCGTGCTCGCTTGTCTCATGCTCGGCGGCTGCACACTGTCGCCCGTGCCGAGCCCGACGCAGCCCTCCGGCGTCACG
>QHSR01000058.1 GCA_003221635.1 Candidatus Rokuibacteriota bacterium
GGCTAGAACCGCACCGAGAGGCCGTAGAGAACGTCGTGGCCGATCAGGTCGTCCGACGACGACCGCTCGCTGCGCGAGAAGAGGCTGTCGCGGCCATACTGCATGAACCGATACCCGCCGAACAGCTCCGCGCTGCGCGTGAACCGCCACGAGAACCCGGCGCCCCAGCTGAGGCCGAGCGACGCTGCGCTCTCGGACTTCGGACCGGACTGAGCCAGCCGCGGCGCGGTGTCGGAGCCCGTCACGAAGAGCGTCGGCCCGAACGAGACATACGGCTCGACGGCGCCGAGGCTCGAGGTCGCCGTGGCCGACGCGAACGGCCACCGCAGCTTGAGATCGAACGAGATGGCCGTACCGTGCAGATCCGAGTCGATGAGCCGGTACGGTGCGCTGCTGTACGACGGATCCTCGGTCGCGATCACCGGCTTCGTGCCGAGGGTGGAGACGCGAAAGCGAGACGCATCCAGCCCGAGCGTGACCGGCTCGGAGCCATCGAGCCAGCGCTCCACCTCCGGCCACTGGGCGGCGCCAGGAGCAGCGCCGACGATCAGGAGGGCCAGCGCCAGGAAGAGCGCCAGCCGCCGGCGCGGAACCCTCGCCCTCGGAACATCGCCCATTGTCTTCTCCGCTCTCCTGTCCACCAGGACGTTCATCGTACCAGCGCGAGCGGCGCGGCGCGAGTCCTCGGGTCGCCGTGTCGCTCCTTTCACACGGCGATGTCGATCGCCTTTCCGCAGCCTGCACCGGGTGACGGCGGCGCGAGCTACGTCGTCAGCGGGCGAGGCGGAGCGTGAAGCGCTGCCCCTGGTCGCTGAGCTCGACGCCGTCTTCCTGGATCTCCTCGACGCGGAGCCGGCCGTCGATCACATCACCTTCGGCGTAGCGGCGCCCATTGATGAAGACCATTCGTTGCGCTGGCAGATCCGAGTAGATCAACGCCTCGAGCCGGAGCCCGGACCGCTCGGCGGGAGCTCCCCCTCTGGGCGCCGTGACAGGCGGCGGGGCGGCCGGCGCCGGTTCGCGCGTTGCCGCCGACGGCCGGAGAACCGGTGGCGCTGCCGCCGGCGCCTTCGGTCCTCGGATCACCGCGGGCGCGTCGACAGTCGCCTCCCGCGCCCTGGACGCCGGTTTCACGGCCTGGACCTCGGGCGTTGGCGGCGGCTCGACTCTGATGGACCGCGCGGGCTCCGCCGCAGACGGGCTCGGCGCCGGGGCCGAGATTGCGGGGGCTGACTCCGGAGGCGCCGAAATGGGGACAGGACGCAGCCACCACACGAGCAGCACCGCGAGAAGACCCGCGTTGAGCGCCAGCGCCGCCAACAGGCGGCCGGACGGGTGAGTCCAGAGCGACCTGGGCGTCGGCGCGGGCGAGAGCAGCCGCTGCACGATCGGGACCTGGCGGTCCCGCTGCTGGGCGGCCTTCGTCAGCGCGTCGAGGATGTAGGACATGGCTAGGGCCGCCCCGCGGTGAGCGTCGGCCCGTTCCCACCCGGCCTCGTCGCGGCGAGGCGAACAAGCGTCTCCTCGCCGGCGATTCCATCGGGCGTCAGCGACTCGGTCTGCTGGAAGGCCGCGACACGCCGCTTCAGCTCCTCGTCGTAGAACTGACCCGCGCTCTCCGCGTCCAGGCCGTCGACTGCGCCGAGCTGCCGGCGGAGCCAGACGACGTCGCGGCCGCGCATGCCCGGCTGGAGCGGCAGCGGGCCGCTGACGGGCGACTTCCACACCATCACGAACGGACCGTCCCAGAAGCGCTCGATCTCAGCGGTTGGCAGCGTGACCCTGCGCTCGCCGATCTGGAGCGTTGCCCGCTCGCCGTCGAGGCCGGTCAGGGCGACGTGATGCTTCATGCCGTCGGGCGTCATGAGCTCGAGGATCGCCGGGAGATCGAGGCGACGCAGCACCGTCCACGTTCCCGTGCGAGCGATGCAGCGAAGGCCCGCGGTGCGCCCGGACTCGCATCCGGGATCGGCTGCGGCCCCGGAACGAGCGTCCAGGCCCCACAAGGCGTAGAGATTCACGAAGGCGCTCGCCCTGTCGGCCGTCACCGACGGGTCTCCCAGGATCGTCGCGAGCGTCGGCGCCTGGCTTGCTCGCTCGGCCGGCGTGGGCTCCACGGCCGGCGCCGACGCGGGCGAGGTCGTCTCAGCGCGCAACGGCCAGGCTCCGAGAGAAGGCAGGCCTCTCGACGCGAACAACGCGATCGTGCCGCCCGCCGCCATGAGGAGAGCCGCGGTCGACGTCGCCACTATCCAGCGGCGCCGGCGGGCCCGCCGACCGAGCACCTCCTTCGCGGCTCGGCGAACGATTCTGTCCTTGACCCGTGTCTGTCCGGTCGCATAGGCGCCGAGCAGGGCGCGATCGCAGATGATGTTGAGCCGGCGCGGGACGCCGCGCGACAGACGGTGGGCCGCGTGCAAGGCCAGCCGGGTGAAGATTGGCTGCTTCTGGCCCGCGATCTCCATCCGATGCTGCACGTAGCTCCGCGTCTCCTCCTCGGTGAACGGCCGCAAGTGATAGCGCGCGGTCACGCGCTGCGCCAGTTGACGGAGGTTGCGCCGGGCCAGGAGCTCGGCCAGCTCGGGCTGACCGATCAGAATGACCTGAAGCAGCTTTTCCTTCGTCGTCTCCAGATTCGTCAGGAGGCGAATCTCCTCCAGCACGCGGGCGCTCAGGTTCTGGGCCTCATCGATGATCAGCACGGTGCGCCGGCCGCGCGCGTGAGCGTCGAGCAGGGCCCGAGACAGCGCGTCGACCATGACCTTGAGGCTCGTCGTCCCGACCGGATACGGCACCCGGAGATCGTCGCACACCGCGGCAAGCAGCTCGATCGAGGTGAGCCGGGGATTGAAGACCATCGCGACGTCGACGTCCGGGGGCAGCTGCTCCAGGAGGGCGCGGCAGACCGTGGTCTTTCCCGTGCCCACCTCGCCCGTCAGCTGCACGAAGCTGCCGCCCTCGCCGAGCCCATAGAGCAGATGAGCGAGGGCCTCGCGGTGAGCGTCACTCAGATAGAGGTAGCGCGGATCAGGCGCCAGCGAGAACGGCCGCTCGGTGAGCCCGAAGTAGGTAGCGTACATGGGGATAGCCACTGACGAAGCTAGAGAAAGACCGAGCCCGCGTCAAGCTCCCGGGTTCAGCGCCGAGCCCGAAGTCCCCGCCGCTTCGCTACTGGCTCTCGAGGCGCACATCCTCGTAGGCCGGGAACGGTATCAGGTGCTGCGAGTCGAGCATGTGCTCGGCCACACGCGGCCCGACGCCTCTGAGCGTGCGGTAATCCATGATCGGCGCGAACATCACCCGGTCGATCGTGATCTGCTGGATGCGGTGCAGCAGCACCTCCCGTTTGGCGTAATCACGCTCCCGCGCCTGGAGGTGAAACAGGTCGTCGAGGTCGGGATAGCCCCCGTAGGCGTTGCTCCCCTTGGAGTACATGAACGCCTCCACGCGGCTGGCGGCGTTGCCCGAGTTGCCCGCCGCGGCCATGAACAAGCCGCGAAGCTTCTTCTCGCGCCAGGCGGCGAGGAACGCCGCGCGTTCCATGAGCCGCATCTTCGTGCGGATCCCGACGGCGCCCAGGTAGTTCGTCGCCGCCTCCGCCGTCGTGACGAACGGGGGAGTCGGCACGAAGTCGCCGGCGTCGATTCCGTTGGGATACCCGGCCTCGGCGAGCAGCTGCTTGGCCTTCTGCGGGTCGTAAGGCGGCACCGGAGCCTGCAGCGCGAATTCCATGACGCGGGGCACGATGACCCCGGCCGGCGGGCAAAAGCCGAGACACGAGACCTCGTTGATCGCCTGGCGATTCAGCGCGTGGTTGACCGCCAACCGCATCCGCTTGTCGTGCCACGGCGATTTGGGATCCCACTGCTCGGCGAACTCGATCCAGTAGATGGACGCGTGCTTGGACGGCACCAGCTGCAGCCGCGGGTCCCGTCGCACGTTGAGGGCGTCCTCGCCGTCGAGCGCGTAGGCGATGTCCGCTTCGCCGTTCTTCAGCATCGCCACCCGCGTGGTTCCCTCGGGAACGCTCTTCGCGCCAGTACCCAGTGTAGGCTTCCACGACCACCTCCACTCCGGGCTTGTGGCTCACGAAACGGTAGGGGCCGGCGCCGATCGGGTGCTTTCTGAAGCCTTCGTCCCCGACCTGGGTCACGTATTTCTTGGGGACCACGATTCCAGCGGCCGTGGCCGTCGTCCCGTAGAAGGTCATGAAGTCCGGCCAGGGCTCGGTCAAGTGGAAGCGCACCGTCAAGGGATCCACGATCTCCACCTGCCGGACGCGCGTCTGGATCTCCTTGGCTCCCGCCCCCCGGTAACGTTCGAAGCTGAACTTCACGTCCTCGGTGGTGATGGGGTCGCCGTTGTGGAATTTGAGATCGCGGCGCAGCTTGAACTCGTATACCAGCCCGTCAGCGCTCTCCGACCACGACTCGGCGAGGCTCGGGGACATCTTGCCCTTTCCGGGCAAGGGCCGCACCAGGGCGTCGTGGAAGGCGAAGAGCATCCCGAACGGTGTGATCTGGGCCGGGGCGGTCGACGGGTCGAACCACGTCGGGGCGATGGTGACGTGCCAGGCAATGATCACCTCTCCTGTCGGAGCCGCCTGGCCTTCGACGCCCGGAGCCGGGCCGAGCGTCAGGAGGGACACCACGAGCAGCACGACGATGAACAGATATCGCGGTGTCATCCCGAAATCACTAGTCATCCCGGAATCACTAACTATATGAACGCATTTGCGTGTCTCCCATGTCTGCGGGTCGATCGATGCGCCAGAGCATCCGCTCGAAGACGGTTGCGCGTCAAGAGCTGCCTGGCGTGTCCGCGTCCTGACCTTCACGGCTCGGGGTGAGGTAATCTCCGTGAACGTTCAAGGACGGCTTGGGGAGTCGAACGGGAGACTCACCCTCCTTCTGGAGCCCGTGACGGTCAACGGGGGGCAGATGACGCTGACGCTCGTCGGCGAGCACCGGCTGGCCGGCGCCGGGACATCGCAAGAAAGCTGGGAGCCGCGGGGACCCGTGGAGCTAGTTCGCCAGACGCCCCAGGGTCCCGGCGCGTTCCGCCTCTGACGGGCTCAGTCCCGATCCGTCAATGCTTGTCGCCGACGCCCTGGGCCCAGGTGTAGTCCCAGACGCTGACTCGATACGAATTGGCTCCCGGCAGATTCGGGACCTCGAAGTAGGCGCGCCCGGAGCCGCCCACGCCTCCGAGCACCCATGCGATGCGCTGGCCGACCACGGCGCCCGAAGGGTCCAGGGCCTGTGCGAGCAGGCGGACGTCCAGCGCGTACTCGCCATGTCGGTTGTAGACGTAACCCGTGACTCGTCGGACGCCGTTCTGTCCCGGATCAGCCGCCCACTCGAGCGTGAAGTGTTGCTCCCAGCCGGCCATCAAGGTCGTGGCCGTCATGGTCAGCGGCGGGCTGGCAGCCGTACCTGCGCAGGCTCCCGTCATCGCAGCGACCAGGCTCACCAGGAGCGCGAGCCGAAGGGTTGCCATCGACGTTCCTCCGGCGATTACGGAGCCGCCGCCTTGACCGCCGCGAGCACTTCGGCGGGCTCGAGGAGATTCAGCGGGCTGTCCATGACCTTCATGAATTTGACGGTTCCGCTCCTGTCGATGATGAAGTACGCCCGCTTCGCGTAGCGATAGACCGGGCTCGCCTCGTCCGTCTGCATCGCGCCATAGGCGGGAAGCATTTGCCGGCGGAAATCCGAGAGGAGGAGCTGCTTGGACTTTTGATCCTTCTGCCACGCGGCCAGAGCGAGGTGGTGATCAGTGCTGACGCCCACGACCTGGGCGCCGGCGGCTTCGAACTGCGGCAGGGCCGCCTCGAAGCCGTTCAGTTCACGGGTTCAGGTCGGGGTGAACGCCGCAATGAACGTATAGATGACGATGGGACCCTTGGCCGTCAGCTCGGAGAGCTTGACGGGCTTGCCGTCGGTCCCGTTCAGCGAGAAATCCGGGGCTTTCTGCCCGACTTCGAGGGCGACGGCAGCGCTGGCCAGGACCAGGACGGCCAGGACGCTCAGGACGAGACTCCGGCTCACGGCACGTGTGGTGGGCATGGCTCCTCCTTGGAATGTGACTGGGTAACCGCCGAGACGCAGGCTTGGTTCCGAGGGTGCTCTCATTACCTTCGCCCCGTCGCCATTTTCTCACGGGCGTTGCCTCAGCGCCTGCCGCGGGAGATGGCCGGCCAACCTCTCCCCCGCCGGCCTGATCGGTCTGCGCTCCGGTGCGATGGTCAAGAATGGGCGAGCGTGGTTGCGGGGCTTGAATACCATTGCCGACCGCGCGAGACTCGACGGGCTCGCGGCGAGCCAGGGAGCCCGCGCGGACGCGGCGCGGCGAGCGCTTCGTCATCCAGGAGCTCCGTCAACGTAATGAGGAGGCGACGATGAGGATCCCCGGAAGCATCGCGGCTGTCGTCATGATGGCGCTGGCGGCGGCCGCCGGCAGCACGACACCGGGCGCGGCGCAGGACAAGACGCTCACGATCGGCGTGCTGGGACCGCTCTCGGGTGGGGCCGCGTCGTACGGCGTCGAGCTGGTGCGGGGCGCCGAGATGAGGGCCGAGGAGATCAACAAGGCCGGCGGGCTCAAGGTCGGCAGCGACGTCTACCGGATCAAGCTCGTGAGCTACGATCACAAGGCTCTCGCCGCGGATGCGGCGACCGCCGCCAACAAGCTCGTGTTCCAGGACAAGGTGAAGTACATCATCGGCAACGCGGTCGGCGCCACGTGCAACGCGGTCCAGACCGTGACCGAGCCCGAGAAGGTCCTGTTCTCGTTCGTGTGCTGGGGCACCAGCAACCTGGGCCCGGACAAACCGCACTCGTTCCGGGCGATGCTGAGCCAGTGGGAGGTGGCCGAGCCGTTCTACCGCTGGGTAAAGGAGAAGCACCCGCAGATCAAGCGGGTGGCGGCGATCTCCCCGAACGACACGAGTGGCAAGGACACCAACACCGCGGTGGTCAAGGCTCTGAAGGGGCTCGGCTTCGAGGTCGCGGCCGACGAGTACTACGAGCGTGGCACCAAGGACTTCTACCCCATTCTCACCAAGATGCTGGCGGCCAAGCCCGACATGCTCGACGTCGCGGCGGCGCCACCCGGCGAGGCCGGCCTGATCCTGAAGCAAGCCCGAGAGCTCGGCTTCAAGGGACCGAAGGGCTGGACCGCAGGCGTCAATCCGGTGACCGTCATCGGCATCGCCGGCAAGGAGGCGGCCGAGGGCGTCTGGAGCCCCGCCAACATCAACGTGAAGAGCGACTTCGTCAGCGCGACGGTGCGACGGTTCGGTGAGGAGTACGAGAAGCGCTACAAAGAGGTGCCCGGCGTCATCGCGGTCGCCAACTACGCGGCCTTCGACGTGTTCACCAAGGCCATGCAGGACGCGCGCTCGCTCGACACCGACAAGGTCCTGACCGCGCTGACCCAGAAGCCCTTCGACACCGTGTGGGGCCGGCTGGTCCTCGGCGGCAAGGACACGTACGGCATCGACCGGCAATTCCTCTACCCGATGGTCATCAGCGAGATCCGCGACGGCAAGGTGATCGACATCGCCCAGGTGCTGCCGGCCGCGCTGAAGAAGTAGGGAGGGTCGTGAGCGACCAGTGTCGATCGAGCTCCTCGTCCAGGCGCTTGTCAACGGCTTCGGCCTGGCGATGGTCTACGTGCTGGTCGCCCTCGGCCTCACCCTCATCTTCTCCATCCTCGAGATCATCAATTTCGCCCACGGCGAGTTCTACATGCTCGGGGGCTACGTCACCTATTACCTCTACGCGCTGTTCGGGCTGAACTACTTCGCCACCCTCGGCCTGGCGATCCTGACGGTGGGAGTCGCGGGAGTGGTGGCCGAGCGGCTGATCTTCCACGACCTGCGCGGCAAGGCTCTGAACGCCTTCATCGTGTCCCTCGGGCTCCTCTGGGTCATGCAAGCGGGGGCGCAGCTCGCCTTCGGCGTGCTCGACAAGCCGGTGCCGTCAGCGTTCTCCGGGATCGTGCGCGGGCTCGGGCTGGTGATCTCGGTCGAGCGCCTTGTCGTGACCTGCTCCGCCATCGTCCTCATCGTCGCCCTCTACCTCTTCCTGCGACTGAGCCGGCCGGGCCGCGCCATGCGGGCGGTGGCCCAGGACGCCGACGCCGCGGCGCTTCAGGGCGTGAACATCGAGGCGGTTTCCGCCCTCGGCTTCGGCGTCGGCTGCGCGCTGGCCGGGGGCGCGGGCGGCCTCCTGGCCCCGGTCTTCGCGGTGAGCCCGGCCATGGGCGCGCTGCCCGTGATCAAGGCCTTCATCATCATCATCGTCGGTGGCATGGGGAGCCTCCCCGGCGCCGTCCTCGGCGGTCTCCTCCTCGGCGGGGTCGAGGGGCTCGGTGCGCTCTTCATGGGAAGCGCCGCCGTCAACATCCTCGGCTTTCTCATGGTGATCATGGTGCTGCTCGTTCGACCACGAGGACTCGCCGGTGGAGCCTAGCCGCGGCGCCGGCACCCCCGGCGCCGGCGTCGCCATCATCGCCCTCGCCGCCGCCACCCTGCCCATGGTGACGCGGGATTCGTACTACCTCGACGTCGCCACGACCATCCTCATGAACCTGACCCTGACGATGAGCTTTCGGCTTCAGATCAGCACGGGACAGATCAACATGGCTCACATCTCCTTCATGGGGATCGGGGCCTACGCTTCGGCCCTTCTCGTCACCCGGGTCGGGCTGTCCTTCTGGGCCTCCCTCTGGATCGGTCCCCTCGTGGCCGCCGTGCTGGCCGTGCCCATCGGCAGCGTGGCCTTGCGTGTGACCGGCCCCTACTACTTCCTCATCACCTTCGCCTTCTCGGAGGTCGTGCGGCTCATCTTCAACAACTTCTTCGAGGCGCTGTTCGGAGGTCCTTCGGGGCTGGTGGGGATTCCCAAGCCCGACCGCCTGCTCGGGCTCGCCTTCGAGGGCAAGCTCGAGCTGTACCGGCTGATGGCCGTGCTCTGCGTCGGCGTCGCCATCGTGCTGGTGCGCCTGGAGTACTCGCGGTTCGGGCTCACGGCCGGTGCCATCCGCCAGGCCGATCTCCTGGCCGAGACGCTCGGGGTCGACGTCTTCCGATACAAGCTGGCCACCTTCGTTCTGGGAAGCTTCGTGGCGGGGCTCGCCGGCGTCTTCTTCGCCCATTTCCGCCAGGTCCTTCACTCCAGCGACTTCGGCCTGGAGCCGATGGTGCTGCTGGTCGTCTTCACGGTCATCGGCGGCACGGGCAGCGTCTGGGGGCCGGTGGTGGGAACCGTCCTCATGACCGTCGCGTCCGAGCTCCTGCGCGAGCTGCATCGCTACGAGATCCTCGTCTTCGGCGCCGTGCTCATCCTCACCATGCTCTTCGCGCCCGAAGGACTGGTCGCTCTTCCCGGCACGGCCCGGCGCCTTCTCCGGAGGCTCTTCGGAAGGACGACGGAAGAGGCGGGAGCCGGCCTTGCTTCTTGAGCTGCGCGGGGTCTCCCGGCGGTTCGGCGGCCTGCTGGCCGTCGCCGACCTCTCCATGACCGTCGCGCGGGGCGCGATCCACGGCCTGATCGGTCCCAACGGCGCGGGCAAGAGCACGGTCTTCAACCTGATCACCGGCGTCATTCCGCTGAACGCCGGCGCGGTCTTCTTCAAGGGCGAGCGAACCTCCGGGCTTCGCCCGTCGGAGATCTGTCGGCGGGGCATCGCGCGGACGTTTCAGGCGACGACATTGTTCCGGGAGTACACGGTGCTGCAGAACGTGCTCGTCGGCGCCCACCTCGTCGCGGCGTCCGATCTCGCGTCCACCCTCTTCTGGTCCCGAGCTTATCGGGAACGGGAGCGACGGGCTCGCGAGCGGGCCCACGTTCTCCTGGAATCGCTCGGGCTGGTCTCCGTCGCCGGCCAGGTGGCGGGCCAGCTCCCCCACCGTGACCAGAAGGCGCTGGCCCTCGCCCTGACGCTCGCCACCGGGGCCGAGCTCGTGATCCTGGATGAGCCGATGGCGGGGCTCAGCCTTCAGGAGAGGGCGGAGACGACGCGCGTCCTGCGGCGCCTGCGCGAGCAAGGCGTCACGGTCCTCCTGGTGGAGCACGACATGAAGGCGGTCATGGGGGTGTGCGACACCGTCACGGTTCTCGACCACGGTGTCCGCATCGCGGAGGGGACGCCGCGCGAGATCCAGTCGAACGCGGCGGTGATCGAGGCCTATCTGGGCGCGGAGGAGCCGGGTGCTTGAGCTGATCGACCTCCGCGTCCACTACGGGAACGTCGCCGCGGTCGACGGCGTCTCGGTCACGGTCGGGGAGGGTGAGATCGTGGCGATCATCGGCCCCAACGGCGCGGGGAAGACGTCCACGCTGCGCGCGCTCTCGGGACTCGTGCCGGCGAGCGGCGGGCGCGTCGTCTTCCGCGGGGTCGACATCTCGCGGTGGCGGGCGCATCGCATCGTGGCCCTCGGGCTCAGTCACGCGCCGGAGGGGCGGCGACTCTTTCCGCAGATGACCGTGTTCGAGAATCTCAGGATGGGCGCCTACCGGCGGCGCGACCGGGACGCCATCGAGCGGTCGCTGACCTCGGTCCTCGAGCGATTCCCACGGCTCGCCGAGCGGCGTCAGCAGCTCGCCGGCACCCTCAGCGGCGGCGAGCAGCAGATGCTCACGATCGGCCGCGCGCTGATGTCTGACCCGACGATGCTCGTCCTCGACGAGCCGTCGTTCGGCCTCGCCCCCCTGGTCGTCAGGGAGATCCGGACGATCGTCGAGTCGATCAACGGCGACCGGAAGGTCGCGGTGCTGCTCGTCGAGCAGAACGCGCGGATGGCGCTCGCCGTCGCCGCCCGCGCCTACGTCATGGAGACCGGCCGGATCGTGCTGAGCGGCCCCGCCGCCGCGCTGCGCGAGAGCCCGCATGTCAAGGCCGCCTATCTGGGGGGCTGATCGGGGAGCCGAGGGGAGGATGTCGACATGGGATTTGAGACGAGGCTCACCGACGAGCTCATCGCGCGCTATCAGCAGGCCGGACACTGGGGCTCCGAAACGTTCTACGCGATTCTCGCCCGCCGCGCCAAGACCTATCCCGATCGGGTCGCGATCGTGGACCGGGGTCGGCGCGTCACCTACGGTGAGCTGAAGACCCGGATCGATCGGGTGGCGGCCGGGCTCGACGCGCTCGGCATCGAAGCGGGCGACGTGGTCACGATCCAGCTTCCGAACTGGGCGGAGTTCGCGTACGTCTTCTTCGCGCTGGAGCGGCTGGGCGCGGTGGCGAACCAGATCGGGCCGGACTTTCGAAGCCGGGAAGTGGACTACATCCTGCGCTTCTCGGAGAGCCGCGCCTTCGTGTGCCCCGCGAGCTTCAAGGGCTTCGACTACGTGAAGATGATCGGTGAGTTACGACCCGGCCTCCCCGACCTGAGAGCGGTCTGCGCGCTCGGCGCCGCTCCGGATCTCGCGACCCGGGGGGGTCTCACGACCCGAGGTCTCGTGTCGCTCGACGCCCTCCTCGAGGACGCCGACGCCGTTGTGCCGCGCGGCGCCGGCCAGGGAGCGAACGACATCATGCGGATGGCCTTCACCTCGGGCACGACCGGCAATCCCAAGGGCGTGATCCACAGCCACAACACGACGCTTTCGACGTGCCGGACGCTGAACAACGACATGCGCGTCACGGAGGACGAGGTGTTTCTGGTCTACCTGCCGCTCGGCCTCAACTGGGGCTACCTCACGCTCGTCCAGTCGGTGATGGCGGGAGCGCGGGTGGTTCTCCTCGACCAGTTCGGCGCCCGGGCCGCGCTCGAGCTGATCCAGCGTGAGCGCGTGACCTGCATACCCACGGCGCCCGCCTCGATCATCGCGATGCTGAACGAGCCCGAGCTGGGCCGGTTCGACTTCTCCTCACTGCGCGTGGTCATCACGGGCGGCGCCTCATGCCCGGTGGAGACGATCCGCGAGTTCCGCGCGCGCTTGCACGGTCAGTTGATCGAGCTGTACGGAATGCTCGAGACGGGTTTCCACACGTACACGCGCCTCAGCGACGACCCCGAGGCCGTCACGGGCACCGTGGGCAAGGTATCCTCCGGTCTCGGGCTCCGGCTGATCGACGAGTCAGGGCGTGACGTTCCGGTGGGGGCCGAGGGCGAGATCGCGGCCGAGGGTCCGTCGGTCCATCTCGGATATCACAAGAACCCGCAGGCGAACGCCGCGCTGTTCACCGCCGACGGCTGGTTCCGCACCGGCGACCTCGGCCAGCTCGACGCGGCCGGCAACGTCCGCATCGTGGGCCGGCTCAAGGAAATGATCAATCGGGGTGGGAAGAAGTTCTTCCCGCGCGAGATCGAGGAGATTCTCTACACGCACCCGAAAATCCTGCACGCCGCCATCGTGGGCGTTCCCGATCCCAGGCTCGGCGAGCGGAACTGCCTCTGCGTGATCCCCCGCCCGGGTCAGGCGCTGGCGCTCGACGAGGTGGTGGCCTTCCTCAAGGACGGGGTGGCGACGTACAAGCTCCCGGAAACGCTCGAGGTCTTCGACGACCTGCCGTTCACGCCGACCGGCAAGATCCAGCGCCACGTCCTCGTCCGCCGCGTGCTCGAGCGTCGAGGACTCTAGGTTTCGCCGAACCGGATCACCGTGTACCCGAGAGCGGAGACCTCGCCCTGGCGCAGGCGGCGCTCGATTCGGCGCTGCTCGTCCGGGACGCTCTGCGGCGCCGCCCGCCGCTCGCCCCGCCGACGCTCCAGCATCACCTTCACCCCGCTGACGCCGGCCAGCTCCTGCTGCAGGTGCTCGTACAGCGCCGATTCGCTTGGACTCACCACGAGGAGCAGCCGCACGCCGGGAAACGAGCGCGACGGCAGGCGGTCGAGCAGCTCCAGCGTGTGGCGCCGGCAGATGCCGTGAGTCTCCGCCGCATCGTCGAGCGGGGCCCGCTCCCCCAGGCTCGCCGGTTGTCCTTCACGCTGACACCAGGCGCACGTGATTTTCATGCCGGATGGCTCGCCTCTCGAGTTCGCGCCCCGCTCGTCTCGCGCGGTTCCATGCTCCCCCTGTAGGTTGCTCAAGCACGAGGAATGCCATCCGAATCCGGGTTTCAGACGACGCCGCCGTCGAAGGTTCTCGGGGACTTGCGACGCACTCGCAAATCGACGTTGGGCCTGATTGGCAATCTGACAATCTTGGGCGGGCCGTTCAGGGTGCCGGATGATCGCCCCGTGGCGTGACTCGCCGCTCTCGGGCAACGGTCACCCGCAGGAAATCGGCGACGAGATCGGGTAGCGTTCCCGGCTCGAACGGCTTCGGGATGAAGCCGATGCAACCGGCCCTGACGAGCCGGTTCGCATCCGCGGCGGTGCCGGACGTGAACGCGACCACGGGGATGCTCCGGGTCGCGGGATCGCCTTTCAGCCCTTCGACGACCGCCAGGCCATCCATCTCGGGCATATGGTAGTCGACGAGGATCAGGTCGGGATGCTCCGCTCGGGCCAGCGCCAGCCCGTCCCGACCTCGCGTCGCCTCGACAACTTGGTGTCCATGGGCACGGAGCACCTCGGTGAGCGTACTCAGGACGAGGTCATCGTCGTCGATGACCAGGATCGTGAACCGCGGAGCGGGAGCCGGCTCCCGGCCTCCGGGCTGAGTGGGACTACCGAGACTCAGGCGCGCTCTCCGGGCGCGGGCCGCCGCCGGCGTCCACCAGCATTCGGTGGACGACCTCACGCACCTCGCTCAAGTCGAACGGCTTCAGGATGTGCGGGGCGCCGGTGCGTTCGAGAAACTCGCGCTTTTCTCGGCTCAGGATGTCGCCGGTGAGGAAGACGATTCGACGGCTCAGTCTCGGGAACCGACGCTCGATCTCGGTGTAGAAGCCCTCGCCGTCGAGGACGGGCATCTTGGTGTCGCTGAGGATCAAGTCGTAGGCTCGCTGTCCAAGCATCTTCAGGGCCATCGCGCCGTGAGCCGCGATCTCGACGTGATGCCCGTCGCGCTCGAGCGCCTCGGCCAGGGTGGCGGCGAGGTCCGGCTCGTCGTCGACGACCAGAATCGCCTTGCCGGCGATCGGCGGCAACGGCTCGTGCTCCCCGGCCGCGAGGGGCACGCTCGGGCGAGACACCACGGGCAGCTCGATCCGGAACGTCGTCCCCCGGCCGACTTCGCTGTCGGCGGTGATCGTGCCCTCGTGCTCCTCGACCATGCGCTTGCACAGGGACAACCCGAGCCCGGTGCCTTCGCCCTGAGGCTTGGTCGTGAAGAAGGGCTCGAAGATCCGTGTCTGGATCTCGGCGGGAATGCCGGGCCCCGTGTCGATCACCTCGAGGAGGAGGCGCTCGCGCTCGAGCCGCGTCCGGATGGTGATCCGGCGCTCCGCGTCCATGTGGCGCATCGCCTGGTGCGCGTTCGCCACGAGGTTGACGACCACCTGATGAAGCTGGTGACCGTCGGCCCACACCACCGGAAGATCCTCGGCCAGCTCCAGCGCGACCTCGACATTGTCGGTGCGGAGCTCGTAGGCGAGCAGCTCGACCGCCTCCTGGACGACCCGATTGACTCGCACCTCCGTCCGCTCGGGAGGCCGCTGGCGTGCCAGCGCGAGGAAGTTCCTGACGATGCGGGCGCAGCGGTCGGCGCCGGCGGTGATCTTGTCGGCCCGCTGGACGAGCGAGGGGTCCGTGGCCCTGCTGCGAAGGAGGTGCGCCTGCCCCATGACGACCGCGAGCGGATTGTTCAGCTCGTGAGCCACGCCCGCGAGGAGCGAGCCCATGGTCGCGATCTTCTCGCTCTGCAGGAGTCGCTGCGTGCGTTCGTCGACGATCTGCTCGAGCGAGCGATTGTGGCGCTCGAGGTCGAGGTAAAGATTCCGCGTATGGAGGAGGTTCTTGATCCGCAGCAGCACCTCCAACCGGTCGAAGGGTTTCGTCAGGAAATC
Source organism: Candidatus Rokuibacteriota bacterium (assembly GCA_003221635.1). GTDB lineage: Bacteria > Methylomirabilota > Methylomirabilia > Rokubacteriales > CSP1-6 > AR31. The sequence goes on from QHSR01000058.1 coordinate 14,911, forward strand.
CTTGGCGCCGGCCTCCAGGGCGCGCTTCTTCGCGTCGCTGGTCGCGTCGGCCGTGAGGACCAGGACCGGCAGGAACACGTCCTCGGGAATCTGAAGCTGCCGGATGACGGCGATCCCGTCCAGATGCGGCATCATCAGATCGAGCAGGATCAGATCGGGCTGAGACTCGGTGTACAGGGCGAGCACCTGCCGAGAATCCGTGGTGCTTCGGATCTGACGGTAGCCGACGTCCGTCAGCATCCGCTCCAGGAGCCGCACGTTCGCCGGCTCGTCGTCGACGACGAGGATTCGGGCCTGGGTGAGAACCGCGGTCCCCATGGTCACCTCACGGCTCTGGCCAGGAGAAATCCCCGCGCGTGGGTGGCGTCACCGGGTGCCCACTCACGCCTGGAACCGGCTGGCGACTTCACCCGTAGTCAGGAACCGCATTGGGGGCCTCAAAATGGCGCAATTTCGACAAAAGAGAGCCCGATCTCATTAGTACCAGTCCGCCGGAGTTCTCCAAATCGATCTTTTTGACGGATTCCCGCCCTGCGACGGGCTTCGCCGTCGTCAACGAGTCGCGAGGAAGATCGCGGGGTTACGGCTAGGCGCCGATGAAGCCCTTACCCTCGTTCGCGAGGCGGTCGAGCAGCGGCGCCGGTGTCCAGAACGCGTCACCGCTCTGCTTCTTGAACTCCAGGAGCCGGTCGCGTAGCGCTCTCAGCCCGATCGAGTCGGCCCAGAACATCGGGCCGCCACGGTAGACGGGCCACCCGTAGCCGTACACCCAGATCACGTCGATGTCGCTCGGGCGGATCGCGATCTTCTCGTCGAGGATCTTGGCGCCTTCGTTCACCATGGGATAGAGCAGTCGTTGCAGGATTTCCTCGTCGGAGATCGCGCGGCGCGTGATGCCCATGGACGTCGCCACGTCGACGATGATCTTCTCGACCTCCAGGTCCGGAATCGGTGTCCGGTCGCCCTTTTCGTACTTGAAGTAGCCCGCGCCCGTCTTCTGCCCAAACCGTCCGAGCTCGCAGATGCGGTCGGCCACCGGGGCCTTCACGCCGCGGCCCTTCCGGATGCGCCAGCCCACGTCGAGGCCGGCGAGGTCCCCCATCGCGAACGGCCCCATCGGAAAGCCGAAGTCGGTGAGCACCCGGTCCACCTGGTGCGGCGCGGCACCCTCGAGAATGAGCTTCTCGGCCTGCAGGCCGCGCTGGTGCAGCATGCGGTTGCCGACGAAGCCGTAGCAGACACCCACGAGCACCGGCACCTTGCCGATCCGGCGACCGACGGTCATCGCGGTGGCGATCGTGGTCTTCGACGATTTTTTGCCGCGCACGTTCTCGAGCAGGCGCATCACGTTCGCCGGGCTGAAGAAGTGGGTGCCGATGACGCTCTCCGGGCGCTTCGTGGCCGCGGCGATCTCGTCGACGTCGAGGGTCGAGGTGTTGGTCGCGAGCACCGCGTCCGGCTTCGCGAGGCCGTCGAGCTTCGCGAAGACCTCCTTCTTGACCGGCATTTCCTCGAAGACGGCCTCGATGATGATGTCGGCGTCGCCCACGGCGCCCCAGTCGGTCGTGCCGTGGATCAGCCCCATGCGCTTGTCGACATCGGCGGGCGTCAACCGGCCGCGGGCCGCCGTCGCCTCGTAGTTCTTCCGCACGATGCCGAGCCCGCGGTCGAGCGCCTCCGGCGCCACCTCGACCACCGTGACCGGAATGCCGGCGTTGGCGAAGTTCATGGCGATGCCGCCGCCCATGGTGCCGGCGCCGATCACCGCCGCCTTCTTGATCTCCCTGGCCGGGGTGTCCGCGGGCACGTCGGGGATCTTGGCCGCCTCGCGCTCGGCGAAGAAGAAGTAGCGCTGCGCCTTCGACTCCGGCGAGTTGAGGAGCTCGACGAAGAGCTCCCGCTCGCGCTTGATTCCCTGATCGAACGGCAGGCTGACCGCGGCCTCGACGGCCTTGACGATGCTCTCGGGCGCCCGGAAGCCGCGCGTCTGCCGCGCGACGCTCTTGCGGAACTCGGCGAAGATCTGCGGCTTGTCGCGGGCGACCGCGATCTTGTCGGTGAGGTCGCGGATCTTCTTGAGCGGACGCTTCTCGTCGAGCACCTTCTCGGCGAAGGCCACGCCGGCGGCGGCGAGATCGCCGTCCACGGTCGCGTCGATGAGCCCGACCCGGAGCGCCTCATCGGCGCCGATGGGATCGCCGCTGACCATCATCTGCAAGCCCTTCTCGACGCCCACCACGCGCGGAAGTCGCTGCGTACCGCCCGCGCCGGGCAGGATCCCCAGCTTCACCTCGGGCAGGCCGAAGCGGGCGCCCTTCACGCCGACGCGGTAGTGGCAGGCGAGCGTGACCTCGAGACCGCCGCCGAGGGCCGTGCCGTGGATGGCGGACACGACGGGCTTCGGCGAGCCCTCGATCAGATCCAGCACCGTGTGAAGGGACGGCTCGGTGGGCGGCTTGCCGAACTCGGTGATGTCGGCGCCGGCGATGAACGTGCGCCCGGCGCAGACGATGACGATGGCCTGCACGGCGCCGTCGGCGGTCGCCTGCTTGATCCCGTCGTGCAGTCCCTTGCGCACGTGCTGGCTGAGCGCGTTGACGGGCGGATTGTCCACGGTGAGCACGGCCACGCGGCCGTGGGCCGCGAGATCGACGGACTGGGTGATCTTCGCCATGGGAGTCCTCGCTAGGGTCGAAAGTGCCGCCTATGATACTCCGCAACCGCCGGAGCGGCGGACGCCTCCGCCGGAGCGGCGGACCGGCTCAGCAGCCCAGCCGCTCGGCCAGGTCCTGGAAGTCTCTCGCGATGACGTCCCACTGGCGCGCCGGCGCGACGTCCTTGTTCGGGTGCGGGCCATGCTCGTTCGGTCGCGGCACGAAGGCCGTTCGGAGGCCGAGTGCCTGCGCGTGACCGAGGTCGCCATTGTGGGCGGCGACCATCATGCACTCGGCGGGTGTGAGCCCGAGGAGCGCGGCCGTGGTCAGATAGGTCTCGGGCTGCGGCTTGTAGTGCCGCGCGACCTCGGCGCCGAGGACGGCGTCCCAGGGAAGCCCCCCGTGCTTGGCCATGTTCACGATCAGCGCGACGTTGCCGTTCGAGAGCGTGGCGAGAACGAACTTCTTCTTGAGGCGCGTCAGGCCCGGCACCGCATCGGGCCAGGGGTCGAGGCGGTGCCAGGCGCGGTTCAGGTGGTCGATCTCGGCCTCCGAGAGACCCTTGATGCCGAACTGGATCAGCAGCTTGTCGAGGCTCTCGCGGTGGAGGTCGTCGAGCTTCGTCCACGGGCGCCGGCCGCTCCGCACCTCGTCCATCGCCGGCTGGTAGAGGCCGCGCCACGAGTCGGCGAACCTGGCCCAGTCCGCGCTGAGGCCTTTCGCCTTCCCGAGCGCCTCGCCTTCCCGGATGAGGCTCGACCGCCAGTCCACCACCGTGCCGAAGACGTCGAAGGTGAGCGCTTTCACGTTCATGATGGCCATATCGTCTCCTCGCCCTGACGATCACCGTCCCAGGTAGAGCCGTCGAACGCGGTCGTCGTTGCGGATCGCCTCTCCGGGGCCCTCGTAGCGGTTCTGTCCCAGCTCCAGCACGTAGGCGTAGTCCGAGATCTCCAGGGCCTTGGCCGCGTTCTGCTCGACCATGAGGATCGTCTGGCCGAGCCGTCGGAGGTTCTCGATGATGCGGAAGATCTCCTTGAAGACGAGGGGCGCCAGGCCGAGGGTCGGCTCGTCGAGCAGGATCAGCCGCGGCTTGAGCAGGAGCGCTCGCGCCATCTCGAGCATCTGCTGCTGACCACCGGAGAGGTCGCTGGCCCGCTTCCGGCGCGACTCGCTCAGGACCGGAAATGTCGCGTAGAGCTGCGCGACCTCTCCGGCGAGCTCGGCCGAGCCCGGCCGGGTGTAGGCGCCGAGCAGGAGGTTCTCCTCCACCGTCATGAGGGGAAAGACGTTGCGCCCCTGCGGGACGTACGCCATGCCGCGACGCAGGAGCTCGCCCGGCGGACGGTTCGTGACGTCCTCGCCGTCGAGGAGCACGCGGCCGTCACGCGCGGGCAGGAGGCCGAATACCGTCTTGAACACGGTCGACTTCCCCGCCCCGTTCGGACCGATGATCGAGACCACCTGACTTTCCGTACCCGGCGTGGAGGTCGTGCACCTCGAGGAGGGCCACCGTTACTTCCCGAAGTACGCGTCGAGCACGAGCGGGTTCTCGGCGATCTCGGACGGCGTGCCCTCGGCGATGCGCTCGCCCTGGCTCAGGACCACGATGCGCCGGCAGAGCGACATCACCACTTCCATGTTGTGCTCGATGACCACGAACGTATAGCCCCGGGCGTTCAACTCGAGGATGTGCCCGACCAGGTGCTTGATCATCGTGGGGTTCACGCCGGCCATCGGCTCGTCGAGGAGGATGAGCCGCGGGTCGGACATGAGCGCCATCCCGAAGTCGAGGAGCTTCTGCTGGCCATACGAGAGATTCGACGCCAGGCTGTCCTTGAGCCCGGCGATGCCGAGGAACTCGAGCAACGCCAGCGCGCGAGTCGTCTCTTCGGTCTCCGCGCGACGGAGCAGCCGGGAGAGCAGCGTGCCCTTCTTCTCCTGCGCGGCGACCAGCATGTTCTCGACCACGGTCATCTCCGGGAAGAGCTGGATGAGCTGGAACGTCCGCGCGATCCCGCGCTGATACACCCTGTCCAGTTGAAGAGCGTGGTCTTGCCCGATCCGTTGGGGCCGATGATCCCGAGCAGCTCGCCCGGCTCGACGCTGAGGCTGACCCGGCTCAGCGCGGAGAGGCGGAAGAAGTGCTTGGTGAGGTTACGGATCTCGAGGAGCGCCATGCGAGGTCCCAGAGGCCGACGAGCCCCTTCGGCATGAACAGCATCATGAGAATGACGGCGAGCGCGTAGATGATCAGATAGAGACCCTCCGAGCCCCGCAAAACCTCTGGCAGGACGGTGACGACCAGGGCGCCGATGAACGGCCCCTCGAAGCGGCCGAGCCCGCCGAGCACGACCATCATCAAGAATTGGATCGACCGGTCGAGCGTGTACGCGCCGGGGTCGATGTAGCCCAGGAGCGGAGCGAACAGCGCCCCGCCCGTCCCGGCGTAGGCGGCCCCGATGGCGAAGACCATGAGCTTGTAGTTCCGGAGATTCACCCCGACCACCTCGGCCCGCATCTCGTTCTCCCGGATGGCGCGGAAGGCTCGTCCCCAGCGAGAGGTCAGGATCCAGTAGGCGGAGGCGACCACGACCGCCGCCCACGCGAGAATATAGAAATAGAAGGCGCGGTCGGACTTGAAGCTGAGCGGCCCCCAGGCCGGCCGCGCCACGCTGGAGATCCCGAAGGATCCACCCGTCAGCGACTCCCAGTTCCGCAGCACCAGGAAGACGATGATGTTGAACCCGAGCGTGACCATGGCGAGGTAGTGGTGCTTCACTTTCAGGGCCGGAAAGCCGAGCACCAGGCCCCACGCGAACGCGACGACCACGCCGACCGCGAGGCCGACCTCGAAGGCGATCCCGTGCTGGCCGAGGATCGCCACCGCGTAGGAGCCGAAGGCCATGAAGGCCGCGTGGCAGAGCGAGATCTGGCCCGCGTACCCGAGGGTGAGGTTGAGGCCGATGGCGAGGATCACGTAGACGAGCGTCAGGCTCACGACGTAGAGCTTGTACTGGTCGAGCCCGAGGGGCACGACCACGCTGAGCGCGAGGGCGACCAGGAGGCCCCAGCGGCCACGCGTCACGACGCCCACTCCTCCTTGACGCCCCAGATCCCCTCGGGCTTGAGCAGCAGCACGGCGATGAGGATGACGAGCGCGAAGGCGTCCCGGAAGTGGCTCGAGATGTAGGCGGCCGAGAGCGTCTCGACCACGCCCACCAGGAGACCCCCGAGCAGCGCTCCCCGGATCTGGTTGAAGCCGCCGATGATCGCCGCATAGAAGGCCTTGAGCCCGAGGCCGATGCCGATGTCGTACTTCACGAGATAGACCGGCGCGATCAGGATGGCGGCGACCGCCGTGAGCGCGGCGTTCAGCATGAACGTGATCGTCACCAGGCGCCCCACGTTGATGCCGAGCACCGAGGCCAGCATCCGGTTCTGGGCGACCGCCTGCATGGCCCAGCCGAGCTTGGTGCGCGTGATGAAGAGCTGCAGGGCGCCGATGACGACCGCGGCGAACAGGATGTTCCCGATCTCCTCGAGCGAGACGACGATCGTCCCGAGGCGAATGGGGTCGCGCGAGAAGATGGCCGGGAACGGCAGCGCGAGCGGCGTCCAGAACTGCTGCAGCGAATAGCGAATGAGCAGGCTGAGCCCGATGGTCGCGATGACCAGGGGGAGCACGCCCATCTTGAGGAGCCGCGCCACCAGGAGCTGCTTGACGCCCCAGCCCAAGAGGAGCGTGGAGACCAGGACCGTGGCCAGCATGGCGGCCGCGAAGGGAAGCCGGAAGATCACGAAGAACAACACCATGGCGAAGGCCGGCAACACGACGAACTCGCCCTGCGCGAAGTTGATCGTGTTCGACGTCTGCCACAGGAGCACGAAGCCGATGGCGGCCATGGCGTAGATGGCGCCGATCGACACGCCGGCGATCGAGAGCTGGACGAAATCCCCCACGTTGCTCGCGCTCCCGCCCGGCGCTACTTGCAGGGACGGGTGTTGTACGGACCGCCGAGCATCCCGACCGTCTTGATCACCACCGATTTCTGATCCTTGACCTCGACGATGAAGCTCGGCCGGTCGAGACTCCCCTTGTCGTTCACGTACAGGTCCATGAGAAGGCCGGCCTCCTCGGTCGTGGTGAACACGTTGTTGTGCAGGCAGGCCCGGACCTTGCCCTGATCCCAGCTGCCGACCCGCTGCACGGCCGCCTTCAGCATGTGGACGCCGATGTAGCCCTTGAACGCGTTGTGGTCGGGGACGCGGTTGTACTTCTCCTGGAACCGTCGGCTCATGTCGACCATCAGCGGCACCGGCGACCCGGCCGTCAACCCGACGTGGCACCTGGCCCCATTGAGGGCGGCGCCGCCGGGCGTGATCGTCGTCTGCGCGCAGAGCGTCGTCTCGCCGACCGGCTCGACCGTCAGACCCATCTTACGGAGCTGGATCATGAAGCGCGCGTTCTCCTCCTCGTGGTTGTAGACCATGACGTGGGTGGCGCCCGAGGCGCGGACCTTCGTCAGCTCGGGCGTGAAGTCCGCTTGCTGCACTTCGGTCGAGATGTCGACGACCGGCGCCTTGCCGCGCTCCTTCAGGAACTGCACGAACATGTCGTGGCCGCCCTTGCCGAAGGCGTTGTTCACCCAGATGAGAGCGATCTTCTCCGCCTTGAGATCGTCGAGCAGCCAGCGGACCTGCTTCGCCATGCCGGTGTCCTGGGTGAACGAGGTCAGGAAGATATTGTCGTTGCCCTTCTGCGCGATGATGATCGACTCCGAGCCCGTGAACTGCGGCACGCCCGCCTGGCGCGCGATGTCCATGTTCGCGACCGTGCTCGAGCTGTACACGGTGCCGAAGATCGCGAACGGCTTGTCGTTGAGCACGCGCCGCATGACCGCCACCGAGGTCGGGGGATCGGTCTGGGTGTCCTGCACCGACGTCTCGAGCTTCATGCCGAGGACGCCGCCCTTCTTGTTGATATCCTCGACGGCCAGATTGACCGCGTCGCGCCACATCGCGCCGACGCTGGCGCCTCCGCCCGTGATCTCGGCGACGATCGGAACCTTGATCACACCCTGAGCGCTCGCCGGTATCACGGCCATCAGGGTCAACAGTGCCGCCAGGAGTCGCTGCACCGATCGGCCTGGTCGCATGAGACGCCCTCCTTGCCCGCGGTGTCGCGCCCTCGCCTCGCGGGAGGCGGGGCCGCCGGGCCAGACACTAGCACGGCGATGGCGATTCCGTCCGGGCTGGTTAACCGCGGGCCGTCATCGCGAGGCCCGGACGCGGTGGTATGCTCCATCGTCGGAGGGCTGTGATGGACCATTGCCGCCGCGCGCTGCTTCTCGGCGGCGCCGCGACATTCCTGGCGCCACGTCACCTGTGGGCGCAGTCGGGCCCGGAGGGCGATCACCGTCCCGTGGTCGAGGCGCCGGCGCTGGCGGAAGATCCCAGCGCCGTCCCGCTGCAGGTCGTCGCGAGTCACGCCATGGAGCCCGATCATTTCATCCGCTCGATCGACATCCGGCTGGACGGCGACCCGATTCCCCACAAGGGGACGTTCGTCTTCACGCCCGCCAACGGGCGGGCCGCCGTCGCGTTCTCGATGCGCTCGGGCGTCGGCGGGCTCCTGAAGGTGGCCGCGGAGTGCTCCCGGCACGGGCGCTTCGTGGCCACCCGGGAGATCCGGGTCACCGACGGTGGCTGTGCGTCCCCACCCGACATGACGCGCGACCGTCTCGGCAGCCCGCGCCTGCGTCTGCCCGACTCGATCCGCCCCGGCGACATCATCCAGGTTCGCGCCAAGGTGGACCACAACTCGTACACGGGGCTGGTGCTGAAGGGCGGCCGCTACGTGCGCGAGGCGCCTGAGTTCTACGTCAAGCAGATGGAGGTCTTTCTGGACGACCAGAAGATCAGCGACTTCCAGCTGACGTCGGCGCTGAGCGCGAATCCGCTGCTCCGCTTCCCCGTCAAGGCCGTCCGCAGCGGCACCCTCCGCGTGGTGTTCCACAACAACGAAGGACAGCGCTGGGAGACGGCTCAGCGAATCTCGGTATAGCTACCGCGCGACGCCGAAGGCGGCCGCCTTCCAGCGGGGATCGTCGGAGGCGTCGAGCCGGGCGCAGACGCGCCGCAGGAGCCGGCCCGCCGCGGTCTCGCCCCAGAACCACCGCGCGATCTCTTCGCCACCCGCCACCGGCTTCATGGCCAGGTGGCCCTCGAAGTAGAGAGCCTTGAGATCGTCGGCGCAGTAGCGCACGAAGCTCGGCAGCGGCACGTCCGGCGGGCGTTCGGGCATGTCGACGTCCTGACCGTCGGCGAACCCTTCCAGGAAGCGCACCACACCGCGGAACCTCGTCGCCGGGATCCCGGTGAGCGCGAGTAGCGTGCGGCCGCCGCTCTTCTCGAGCCAGCGCTCGTGGTACCGGCGCATCTGCGTGGTTTCCATCGCGACGTCGTCCGGCACCTGCTCGGCCGGCGTGATGCCCGACGCCTGGGGCGGCGCCGGCGGCTGGTCGCCGGGCTCCGCGTCCTCGGGGAAATCACGCAGCACCGGGCCGGCCGGCTCGAGCAGGAGGTCGAGGGCGGCGCGGAGGACGTCGTGCTGCAACTCCGGGTCGTCGGGGCGACCGAACGCGTGGCCGAAGGGGAAGGGCACATAGAGCGCGCGCGGCGGCTTCACTTTCTCGGTGTGCTCGCGGACGAGGCTGATCGAGGTCGTCGCGATGCCCATGGCCTCCAGGGCGCGCGCCAGCACACCCCCGGTGTGCGTGCAGTTCGGTCAGGTCGGTGTGACGAGGGCCACGTCGACGCCCTCGGCCGCGAGCCGCCGGCCGACTTCGGGACCGGTCTCGCTTTCGATGCGGGAGGCCTCGCGCTGGGCGCCCATGAACGAGTAGCAGAAGGGTGCCAGCGTGCCGAGCTCGCCTCGCGTGACCAGCTCGCGCAACCGGTCGATCGGAAACGAGATGTTGAGGTCCCGCATGATCGCCGCGCGGTCGAAGCCGATGCTCGTGTGGCTCTGCACGATGTCGGCCGTGCGCGTGCCGGAGGGGATCACGCGATACGTCTGGTCGCCGGGCGTGAAGGGCCGATCCCCGCGGACGTGCAGGCCCGCCGTGGTGACGATGGCCAGGCGGCACGCGGCCAGCGGCCTCGCCGGGCGCACGAAGGGCGCCGTGTCGTTGACCTGCGCCGGGAAGGTCAACAGGTTGTTACGGGAGATCTGGGGGAGGCGGTCGAGGCGTGGCATGGCGGATCAGGAACGGATACTGCCCGGCCGCGGACCCACAGTCAAGGACACGAGGCGCGTCCCCGCTGGCGACGCTACGGCGCTCGGCTATGAGATCATCCTGAGACGCGAATGAGAACTTGCTCAGGTGCACCCGGGGGCGGTGAATGAACCTCCTTCTCGTCTCGATGCCGGACTCGTTCGAGCACATGCCGACGGTCGGGATCCGCATGCCGAACGGCGCGCTCAGCGCGCTGGCCGGCAACGTCGACGCCCACCACCGGGTCGCGGTCGCCGACCTGATCCTCGTGCAGCGCGAGGTCCGGGCGACCGTCGAGCGCCTCGTCCACGAATGGCAGCCCGCGGTGGTCGGCCTGTCGGTCATGACCTTCCAGCGGAAGACGGCGCTCCGCATCGTCGAGCTGGTGCGGGCCCTGCGTCCGGGCGTGCGGATCGCGGTCGGCGGCTACGACCCGAGCCTGGCCCCCGAGGCGTACACCGATCCGGCGGCGGCGGTGGACTTCATCGTGCGCGGCGAGGGGGAGCTGACCTTCCGCGAGCTGGTGCGGGCGTTGGAGCGCGGGGACGGCTTCGAGAGCGTCACGGGCCTCTCCTACCGCGAGGGGGACGCATTCCTCCACAACCCGGATCGCCCGGTCTACGGCCTCGCGGCCGGCGAGATCCGGCCGCCGAACCGGAGCGCCCGTGTCCTTCGCGGCTACGCCTTCCTCGGGCGACCGGTCGATGTGGTGGAAACCTCGCGGGGCTGCACCTTCGACTGTAGCTTCTGTTCGATAATCGAGATGCGCGGCCGCAACTTCCACACCTTCGCCTTCGACCGGGTCCTGGCGGACATCCGCGACGCCCGCGATCATGGGGCGCGGGCGATTTTCCTGGTGGACGACAACATCACGTTGAACGTCCGGCGGTTCGAGGCGCTCTGCCGCGCCATCATCGACGCCGGCCTCAACGACCTCGACTACCTCGTGCAGGCCATGACGTCGGCCATCGCCGCTCACGGCGCCACACTGGCGCCGCTCATGCGCCGGGCGGGCTTCCGCTACGTCTTCCTCGGGATCGAAAACATCCTGGACGACGATCTCCGCTTCCTCCGCGCCCGGGCCAAGAACGCATTGCGCGCGAACGGCCAGACCCTGGGCAACGCCACGACGACGGCGATCGAGCACATCCACCGGCACGGGATGTTCGTGGTGGGCGGCCTCATCGTGGGGAATCCTGACGACACCCGGGAGTCGATCGAGGCCAACCTCGCCTTCGCCCGCCGCTGGGTGGACTACCCTTACATCCAGCACCCGACCCCGTACCCGCGGACGCCCATGACGAAGGAGTTCCGAGAGCGGGGGCTGGTCATCAACGAGAACCTCGAGGAGTACGACGGGACGACCGCGGTCGTGCGGAGCGAGCACGTGCCGGCCGACGAGATCGAGTTCCTCCGCTGGCGCTCGGAGCGCTGGATGAAGGTCCGTCACATGCGGGCGGTCCTGAAGACGAGCCCGCGATTCGTGCTCCGGAACTGGCGCGCGATGCTCACGCACACCTTCCGCGGCGGAAGCTTCGTGAAGGCGCTGTTCGGGCTCGAGGACGAGCGGAGGGCGTTCGCGCGATACCGCGCGATCCGGAAGGCGGAGCGCCTGTACGTGTAGGACGGCGCGCGGGGGCCCGATCGGAATGAACGCCGCCGCGCGGGTCACCCTGGTGGTGGCGCTCATCCTCGGCGTGGGGGCAAGCCCCGGCCTCGCGGCCGGCTTCAAGGTCGACCCCGCCCGGAGCTCGTTGGTGTTGCAACTCTTCAAAGACGGCGTGGCGGCGCGACTCGGCCACGACCACGTCGTTCACGCCAGCGTGTTTTCGGGCACCGTCGCCTACGATCCGAACCATCCCGACGCGTCGTCCATCCAGGTGGCGGTCGAGGTCGGATCGCTGATCGCCGACGACCCGGGCACGCGCCGCAAGTTCGGGCTGGCCGGGGAGCCCTCCGCGAGCGATCGCGCCGAGATCGACAAGGCCATGAAGGCCGACGGGCAGCTCGCCGCGGCACGATTCCAGTCGATGAGCTTCACGTCCACCGCAATCGCGAGGCAACCCGACGGCCGGTTCCTGGTCATCGGCCGGCTCACGATCCGCGGCGTCACGAACGAGGTCAAGTTTCCCGCTCAGATCGGCATGGAGGGAGCCCAGCTCCGAGGTCGCGCCCAGCTGACGCTCAAGCAGAGCCGCTTCGGCTACCCGCCCTATAGCGCCCTGCTGGGCGCCATCAAGAACAAGGACGAGGTGATTCTGCACGTCGACCTCATGGCAAAGCCTCCTTGACGGCGCGCCCGCTGCGGGAGCAGGATTGCCCGGAGCCTGCGTGCGTTCGCGGCTCGTCAAAAGCATGATCACCGACACGGTACCGGCAGCAGCCACGCCGCTGGAGGTTGCCCGCGGGCTTGCGCCGAGTATCCGGAAACGGGCCGCCGAGATCGAGGCGGCCCGGCAGCTGCCCGCCGATCTCGTCATGGACATCGCCCACGCCCGATTGTTCCGGGTGGCGCTGCCGGAGGCGGAGGGCGGGCTCGGCGCCGACATCGTGACGACCCTGCAGGTGATCGAAGAGGTGGCGCGGGCCGACGGCTCGACGGGGTGGTGCCTGGCGATGGGGATCAACACCCTGCGGCAGAGCGCGCAGTTCGCGCCCGAGGTCCGCCGCCAGATCTTCTTCAGCGACCCGGTGGGCATCTCGGCGGGCTCGGCGAACCCGCGAGGCCGCGCCGTCGCGGTGCCGGGCGGCTACCGGGTGACCGGACACTGGTTCTTCGCCAGCGGCTGCATGCACTCCTCGGCGCTGCACGGCGCCTGCAAGGTCTTCGACGCAGACGCGCCCCGGCTGCGGCCCAACGGCGATCAGGAGGTGCGGATCGCCTACTTCTATCCGAAGTCGATCGCCCGCATCACCGACACCTGGGAGGTCAGCGGCCTGCGGGGCACGGGGAGCCACGACATCGAGGTCGTCGACCTGTTCGTGCCCGAGGAGCGCACGTTCTCGGCGCTCGACCTGCGGGCCCGCGTCACCGGGCCG
>QHSR01000059.1 GCA_003221635.1 Candidatus Rokuibacteriota bacterium
ATGCGAGCGCGTCGTGTCCGGGGAGCCGCACGCGTGGACCACGGCCAGGGCGCGGTTGTCCCAGAGCGGCACGAGCGGAGCGAGCGCGGGGTGCAGAGCGAAGAAGCCGTCCAGGTTGATCGCGCGGTCGGTGTCGCTCCGCTTCGGCGGCTGGAGCCCGATCGACGGACGTCCGACGGCATAGCCGGCGTCGCCGTGAGGCATGACCATGCTGAGCCCGTCCACCGCGCCGCGCTGGAACACGGCCACCAGCACCTTGCCGTTCGACTCCGCGGCGCGGGCCGTCCGCAGGAGGAATCGCGGCGCCGCCGCGTAGGCGATCAGAGCGCATCCGCCGGCTTTCAGGAACGTCCGTCGCGTGTGCACCGCGTGCCCTCCTCATTCATCGTCGCGCCTCGGCCGGCGCGATTTTCCGATCGCTCGCCTCGGGCCTGGGGGCCCCAGCCCCCGGGCGGCCCTGCGGCTCGCACTGCAGCCCCGGGACGGACCGCGGCGCGCATCTCAGCGCCGTTGGAACTCGGGCGAGCCGATCACGAGCGCCGCGAGCTTGGCGACGTCGGTGTTCGCCGATCCCCGGTCGTCCGTCGACAGCCGCGTGATCTGGGGATCGGTCAGCTGCGCGGCCAGTACGGCGCGCGTCTCCGGTCCGGCCTGGTCGGCGACGATCGTGGCGAGGAGGCGGTCGAGCACGGCCGCGGGCGAGCGCGGGTCGGTGCCCGCGACCAGCGCGGGGAGCTCCACGGTCACGTGCGGGTACCGCCCCGAGGCGAGCGTCAGCGCGAAGTTCATCCGGGCCAGCAATGCGCCGGCGTTGACCCACACGTCCGCTCGATCGGCGTAGCCGGTCGGCGACTGGGCCAGATAGAGCGGCTCGCCGATCTCGGCGCTCGCTCGGGCGAGCGCCGAGCCGCCCTGGGCGTCGGTGCTGCCGCCGAGCGCCCGCACCGCGCTCGCCACGAACTCGAACGGCTTCTTGATCTTGGCCCGATAGGCGTCCTCGCCGTAGAACTCGCGCGACCCGAAGATCACCCGGAGCATCGCGGGGATGTCGCCCTCGGTGCTCGTGTAGGTGGCGGCGACCCGGGCCACCAGCGCGGGAGGCGGCGTGTCCGAGACGAAGCGGCGCACGAGCTTGGTGGCCACGAAGCGCGAGGTCGACGGATGGCGCGTGAGAATCTCGATCACGCGCTCGCCGTCCCCCTGCCCGCCGCCCGTCGGGATGCGGTGGCCGACGACGACCTTCTCGCCCCCGTCGTGCATGGAGGGCCGGAAGACGAAGCGCCCATTGGTCTGCGGCCGGTCGATCGTCCAGCCGGTGAACGCGCGCGCGACCTCCGTCACGTCCCGCTGCGTGTACCCGCCGTCCACGCCGAGCGTGTGCAGCTCCATCAGCTCGCGCGCGTAGTTCTCGTTGAGCCCGGCCTTCCGGCCGCGATTCGGTCCCGCCGGCACGATGAAGTCGGACCGGGCGCTGAGCCAGTTGTCGAGGTAAAAGAGCATCGCGGGATGGCGTGCGGTGGCGCGCACCAAGTCGGGGAACTTCCCCAGCGCGTGGGGCCGGATCGCCTCGCGCTCGTAGGCCGACACGTACCAACGAACGTCGCCCTTGCCGGCGAAGACGTTGAAGTGATTGAACCAGAAATCGACCATGACTTCCTCGAGCTGGCGCTCGCTCGTCACCGCGCGGATGACCTTCGCGGCCTGGAGCTCGGCCGCGATCCGGACCGGCCGCTTCTCCATCGGATAGCGCTCCTGCATCTCCTGGCGCGTCATCTCGCCGCTCGCGATCTTCTCGCGCAGCGTCGGATCGGGCCGGGGGTAGTCGCGCAGGAGCTCGGCGATCGGCATGCGGAGCGTCGTCAGCTCGGCAAGCGCCCGTTCGGCGACGGCGTCGTCGATCGTCTGAGGGCGGAGCTGCCGGTCGATCCAGGCCGGCAGGCCGATCGCCCGCACCCGTTCGAGATCGCCGGGCCGCGCCCCATAGCTGAGCCGGTTGAGGGTGTGGACAATCTGACGATCAACGGCGGGCTGCGCTGCGCTCGCGGCCGCCGAGTCGGCGCGCGACGGCTGGGCGGGGCCGGCTCCGCCCGTCGTCGCCGCGCTGCATCCCGCCAGCGCGCCGAGCGCCAGCAGCGCGAGCGCCCGAGACCTCAACGCCCCGCTCCTCGCGGCTGGCTCACGGCTGGCCGCGACGCTGCTGTCGCTGCTCGCGCAGCCGCTCGCGCTCCTCGGGGGACATCTGCCGCCAGCGCTCACGGAGCCGCTCGCGCTCCTCGGGAGACATCTGGCGCCAGCGTTCCTGGTTGCGGAGCACGCGCTCCCGCTCTTCGGGCGACATCGACTCCCACTGACCGAACCGCTGCTGAATGCGCTCGCGCCGCTCGGGCGGCAGCCGCTGGAAGCGGTCGTACGACTTCTGCAGTTCCTGCCGCCGCTCCTCCGGCAGCTCGTTCCAGCGCTGGAAGTCCTGAAGGATCCGCGCCTTCTGCTCGGGCGAGAGCTGGCGAAACCGCTTGTAGTTCCGGCGGGCCGCCTCCCGCTCCTCCGGCGTCATGGACTTCCAGCGGCGATAGTTCTCGAGCGCGTGGGCCCGCTCCTCGGGTGTGAGCTTCTGCCACCGCTCGAGGTTCCGCTCGGCGATGGCTCGCTCCTCGGGCGTGAGCTTCTCCAGCCCCTGGATGGGCGCCGTCTGGGCCGACGCGACGTCGAGGACCCCGAGCGCCAGGAACGCGATCAGCAGGAGCAGTGGCGGTAGGAGGCGGGACATCATCGATCCTTGGCCTCGTTGGGGGCCGGCGTCGTTCGCGGCGGCGTCTGGAGCGCCGGCAACGCCTCGAGCAGACGCATCCGCTCGAGGATCGGCATGCGCGTGAGGAGGCCACGGTCGCGGGCGAGGTCGGCCTCCTTGAGCAGGTCGAGGTCGAGCAGCATCTGGGCGTCGGGCGGCGGACCGTCTCCGTCGGCCGCGCGGCCGGCGCGCGCCGTCCCGAATCCGATCGCTCCGAGCAGCCCCACCGCCAGCCATATCGAGCGGTGCATGCTAGCCCTGGCGCCCCGAGGCGAGCCCGTCGAGGTTGCGGATGACGTCGAGGTCTTCGAGGAGATCGAGCCGCTCGACCACCTGGTACTCCTGCAGGAGGCCGAGCTGGCGACCGATGGACGCTTCCTCGAGCGTGAACGGGTCCGCACCCGTCAACGTCTCCCGCCCGCTCCACACCGCGAGGAAGAGGAGGACGCTTGCGACGGCCGCCGACACCACCAGCGGCGCGGGACGCCACCGCCACGCGCGCCGCCCGCGTCGCGCCTCGAGCTTCTCGCGGAGCTCGGCGCGATAGCGGGCCCAGTTGCTGCTCCGTGTCCTGCCGGCAGTCCGGGCACTCTTCGAGATGCCGCGCGACGCGCTCGCGATCGGCCGGCGGGAGCTCCCCGCGGAGATACGGCACCAGGTCGGTGTCGGGATGCTTCAGCATGTCAGCGCTTCTCCACCGTCTTCTTGAGGGTCGTCAGCGCGCGGTGCAGGTGGACGCGCACGGTCGCCTCGGAACACTTGAGCACCTTGGCGATCTCGTAGGTCGCCATGTCCTCCTGCACCCTGAGCAGGACCGCGGCCCGCTGGCGCGGCGCGAGCTGGTCCACCGCCGCGGCCAGCTCCTTCATCGTCCGCTCCCGGCTCAGCTTGTCCACAGGGTCGACGACCGGTGCCGGTTGCCGCTCGAGGAGTGGATCGTTGCGGTCGTCACCTTCGTCGCGCGTCCAGAGCTTCCACCAGCGATGCTTGCGCTTGTGGTCCAGGCAGAGGTTGACCAGGATCCGGTAGAACCAGGTCGAGAACTTCGACCGCCCGCCGAAGCTCCCGGCCGCCTCGTACAGTCGGATGAACGCGTCCTGGGAGAGGTCGCGTGCATCCTCGGCGTTACGGAGGATGGACCAGGCGAGACGGTACGCCCGCTCCTGGTAGCGCGCCACGAGGAGATCGAACGCGGCCTCGTCCCGCTTGGCCACACGCGCGCAGAGCGCTTCGTCCGATGGCTCCACTCGGCTGTCGTCCCCTCGTCCTTCACCTTGTCACTCCTGACTCCTCGGCCGCAAGGTCCCCTTACTCTCCCACCGCAGTAGGATCTTGACCGCTTCAAACCGCTGATTGATTGGACGTCGGGCGTGTCCGATCGTTTACAGGCCGAGTCGCGGAGGACGGCCAGGCGGCCGGGTTTCCGGAGGGCGCGCGCGGGGGGTGCCCCTCAGACCGCGAGAAGCGTGCCGGTGATGTGCGCAGATGCCTCCCGCGCGAGCACGGCGATCGCGTCGGCGACCGCCTCCACGGGGGCCCAACCCTTGCGGTCGCTATTCGGCATCGCCGCGCGATTCGCCGGCGTGTCCATGGTGCTCGGCAGCACCGCGTTCACCGTCACCCCGTGCTCCCGCATCTCCTGGGCGAGCGCCTGGCTGAAGGCGATCGCCCCGACCTTCGCCACGGTGTAGGCGATGAAGCCGCCCGCGGGTGGCACGACCGCGCGCGACGCGACGATGACGACGCGGCCATACCGCGCCTGGACCATGCGGGGAATGACCGCCTTCGCGGCGCTGAACGCGGTTGTCAGGTTCAGGTCGAGCATGCGTTTCCAGGTGTCGACGTCCGTCTCGAGGAGCGATCCGCCGGCGAAGCCGCCGACCCCGGCCACGAGGATGTCGATCGTCCGGCGGGCCGCGATGACGCTCGCCGCGAAGGCGGTCATCGCTTCGAGGTCGATCACGTCGACCGGCTCCATGACGAGACGGGGGCGGTCGGCGGTGGCGACCCGCTGGTAGAGCCGATCACGCTCCGCGGGAACGGCGTACGGCACGGCGACGACCCCGCCCTCGGCCAGGAACCGCAGCGTCACCGCCTGCCCCAGCGCCCCCGTGCCGCCGGTGACGACGGCGACGCGATTGGCGAGCAACCCCGGCACCGTCATTCCCCCGCCGGGGCGCCCATGATCGACGAGCGCTGGATGTCGTCGTAGCGGACCTTGCCCACGTCGAACTCTTCCAGGTTGTCCCGCAGCTTCTTGAAGGTCTGCTCGAACGACGGAAGCGTCTTGCGCGCCCGGGTGAGCGGCGTGGTCCGCGCGAGCAGATAGTTCTTCACGTACGGATGGTTGATCCCGCGCTTCTTGATCTTCGCCACGACGACGACCAGCGCCGCGTCCGCCTTGCGGACCAGGTCGGCGCGCTCCGTCCGCGTCTCGAGGCCCCTCGGCAGCGTCTGTTTCACGAACTTGTCGACCCGCCGGAGGATCGGCGCGAACGCCCCGCCGGCGAACCGCTTGTTCTCCTCGTAGAGAAGGCCCAGCGTGATGAAGTGCGCGGACTCGAACTGGAACGTCCACGTCTCCTCGGTGGTCTCGGGTTCGTCCTTGACGAGCGCGCGGTACATACGGATGACCTCGAGCGACTTCTCCTTGAGGTTGTGCGCCTTCTCGACGTTGAGGGGGAGAACCTCGAAGACCATCTCGGGTTCGACGACGAGGATGGCTGGGATGACGTCCGCCTTGAGCTTGTCGAGGACGACGCGCCGGTGATTGCCGTTCGGCGTCCAGTAGACCCCCGGCCGGGGCGAGATCACCACGATCGGGTCCACGAAACGGTCGAGCCGCTTGATCGACTCGGTGAGGCGCTTGACGTGGGTCGGCGAGAGGTCGCGCTGGTACGGGCTCGCCTCGCACCTGACGCGGGGCAGGAGGCAGAAGATCTGCCAGTGCTCGCCGACGGGCTCCTGGTAGAGGGCCAGGACCTGGCCGCCGTCCCGCGCGACCTGCGAGGCCAGCTCCTGCGCTTGTCTGGATGGCTCGTTGTCAGGCATCGCTCTCCCGCCGGCGTCGGCCGTACGTTAGCACACGCCGGTCCGTCCCCGGCTCACACCGGCGCGTTCGTCTTACGGAAGAGGACGGTCCACTCTTGACCCTGCCGGAGCCGCACGGACCGAGGCGGCGGGCCGGCGGCGCGGCGACGCATGGGAAAGAAGCACGCGAGCAGCCAGCCTCCCGGCTTGAGAATCGCGCGCATGGCCCGGACGTACTCGGCGCGGCGCGTGGGATCGATGGCGCAGAAGCACGTGTACTCCCAGACGCCGTCGAACGCGCGCTCATGATCGCGGCCGAGCGTGAAGATGTCGCGCTCGACGAACTCGGCGCGGACGCCGTCGGCGTCGGCCAGGGCGCGCGCCTCGGCGATCGCGGCGGGGGAAAAATCGAAGCCGACGACCGCGTAGCCTCGGCGGGTCAGATATCGCACGTCGTGACCGCGCCCACAGCCCGGCACCGCGACGCGTCCTGGCGACGGCGGCGTGCGCTCGACGAACTCGACGAGCGCAGGCGCGGGCCGGCGCAGCTCCCACCCGTCCCCCCCGCGCGCGTAGAGGTCGGTCCAGAAGTCGGGCGTGCTCACACTGGCCATGCGATCCCCTCGAAATGCTCGATGGTCCGCTCGGCCCCGGCCGCTCGGAGCTCGGTCTCGCTGTGGGCAGTGCTCACGCCGATGACCCGCATCCCGGCGCTCCGCGCCGCCTGAACACCGACGACGGCGTCCTCGAACACGAGGCACTGCGCCGGCGGGAACCCGAGCCCGCGCGCCGCGAGCAGATAGACCTCGGGGTCGGGCTTGCCGCGTTGCACGTCTTCGGCGGTGACGACCACCTCGAATCGATCACGCAGGCCGGTCCGGACCAGCAGCCGGTCCGCATCGTGCCGCGAGGCCGAGGTCGCGACGGCGCAGGGCACGCTCCGGGCGGCGAGCTGGCCGACGAAGTCCACGACGCCACGAACGGGCGGCGGGCCCGCGCGCGCGAGCCTCCGGTAGTGGTCGTGCTTGCGCTCGGCGAGGCGTCGCGCCTCTGGCCCCGGTGTCGCGCGGCCCAGGAGCAACGGCACGGCTTCGACGCTCGGCCGGCCGATGGTGAGGCGCCAGAATTCGGGCTGAGCGGACACGCCGAGCTCGTCGAGGAGCGCGCGCCAGGCCTGGCGGTGATGCGCTCCCGAGTCGAGCAGCACGCCGTCCATGTCGAAGATGACGGCGCGCGTCATTCAGTTGAACATCGGGGGGAGCGGTCGCCGCTCCGCGCGGTTCCCCCGGAGACCGAGGTCGGACGCGCGCCGGCGCGCGTTCCTTGAGTGAACATTGGGGGGAGCGTGACGCTCCCCACAATTCCCCCCACAGGGATCGCTTGGAGTTGAGCGGCCGATCGGGGCGCGGGCCAAGGTCGCGCCCGAAAAGGGGAGCGCGCGGCGCTCTCGGCGATTCCGTCGCCGGTATCGGTCGGCGTCGAGGTAGTGATCGTCGAGGGCTGCGCCCGCGCTCGAACAACGGCGGTGTCGCCGGCACACGCTAGCGGAGACGGTAGAGCGGCGCCAGGGCGCGAAAGGTCTCCAGCGCGGCGGAGCGGTATTGCGCCTCCGTCCAGCGCGCGGCCTCCTCGGCCGGCACGACGCGTCCGACGACGAACTGCCCGTCGCGAGTCCGGATCAGCTCGTCGGCCAGCTCGCCGAGCTTTTCCGGCGTGAGGTCGGCGAGGGGAGCCGCCGGCTCGTTGTCGTGCTCGTTCTTGAACCACGCGAGGTGCTTCACCCTTCGCAGGACCGGTCCGACCTTCGGCGCGTTCTTCTTCCACGCCGACGCCCAGCGCCGCTTCTCGGCGTGCTCGGGGCCGATCTCGAAGAGAAAGCGCACGCCGCTCTGCGAGACGGCGATCTTGAAGTGGCCGTGCTTCTTGTAGCCACGCGCGTCGGGCCCGAAGGCGACCCACGTGTCGTCGGGCGGGTTCACCGTCCGGCGGGCGTGCTTGGCGACGTGGGCAAAGACCTCGCCGCCGACCGAGCGGCTGACCGCCGGCGCCAGGCTCCCGCCGAGCGCGTCCAGCTTGGGCCGGACACGGGCGCGGATCTCGCTCATGCGAGGCTTAAACCCGCTCACGTTGAAGACCTTGAAGTCGCCTGCGACGAACGCTGAGGATGCCATCGGTGATCTCCTCGAGCTCAGAGGGTCCGGCCCCTCCTGCACGCGATTGACCGCTCGTGGCCGGAGCGGCGGAGGTTACTATACGGGCTCGGATCGCAAGTGTAAACGACGGAGAAGGTCAGGCGCGGGGGAGGCCGCCGACGGGAGACGGGAGCCGAGTGTCACCGACGACGGTGGCGATGACGAACGGCGGGCGCGCGCGGACCTCGTCGTAGATGCGGCCGACGTACTCGCCGAGGATGCCCAGGCAGATCAGCTGCACCCCGCCGAGGAACAACACCGCGACGATGAGAGACGTCCAGCCGTGAAGGGGGAAGCCGTGGACGATCTTCAGGAACACGAGGGCGAGGGCGATCAGGAACGCCGCGACCGACACGGCCGCGCCGAACGCCGATGCGAGCTGGAGCGGTTTGTAGGAAAAGGCGAAGAAGCCGTCCAGGGCCAGGCGCATGAGCGTTCCGTACGTGTGCTTCGTCGTGCCCGCGAACCGGTCGGCCCGGGCGCACGGTACGCCGCTCTGCCGGAACCCCGCCCAACCGCGCATCCCGCGCACGAAGCGCGTGCGCTCGGGCATCGCGTTCAGCACGTCGACGACACGGCGGTCCATCAACGAGAAGTCGCCGCTGTCCACGGGGAGATCGATCGCGCTGATCCACGCGAGGAGACGGTAGAACACGTGGTACGCGGCGCGCTTGAGCCACGAGGCCCGTCTCGTCTGCCGGACCGCGTACACGACGTCGTCGCCGTCGAGCCAGCGCGCGACGAACTGCGGCACGATCTCGGGCGCGTCCTGCAGATCGCCGTCCATCACGACGATGGCGTCGCCGGTGGCCGCCTGGAGCCCGGCCGAGATCGATGCCTGATGGCCGAACGTCCGCGTCAAGTGGACCGACTTGATCCGGGGATCCTCGGCGTGCAGCGCGCGCAGGAGCTGTGGCGTCCGATCGATGCTCCCGTCGTCGACGAAGATGACGTCGAACGGCAGGCCGCCGTCGAGCGCCGTCGTGAGCCGGCGGACCAGCTCGGGAATGTTGTCTTCCTCGTTGAGGACGGGAACGATCACCGAGAGCGTACCCGAACGGCGGCCGGTCGTCATCGTGGCGCCATGCCCGGATCCGGGGAAAGTCATCTGAACGTCGGCCCACCCTACCGCGGCGGTTTCCGGGGTGTCAAGCAACCGAGGGGTTATGTCGGCCGAGTCGGCGGTGATACAATCGCCGGCGTGAACGACGTCGCGCTCGTGACGGGTGGCGCGGGCTTCATCGGCTCGCACCTCGTGGAGCGCCTCCTCGCCGGCGGCGCGCGCGTGCGTGTCCTCGACAACTTCTCGACGGGCGCCCGCGCCAACCTCGGGTTCGCGCCGCGATTCCGGCGCCAGCTCGAGGTGCTCCGCGGCGACATCCGCAATCTGCCCGCGGTCCTGCGCGCGGCGCGCGGCGCCCGCGTGATCTTCCATCAGGCGGCGATGCGCTCGGTGCCGCGCTCGGTGAAGGATCCGCTGGGCGCGAACGCGAACAACGTGAGCGGCACCCTCAATGTCCTCGAGGCGGCGCGGCGCTGCCGGGTGCCGCGCGTCGTCTACGCGTCGTCGTCGTCCGTCTACGGCGACCGGCCGGATCTTCCGAAGCGTGAGGACCAGCCGCCGGCGCCGCTTTCGCCGTACGCGGCGTCGAAGGCGGCGGGCGAGCAGTACGCGACCATCTGGACCCGTCTCTATGGCGTCGAGACGGTCGGGCTCCGCTACTTCAATGTCTTCGGCCCGCGCCAGGATCCGAAGTCGGAGTACGCGGCGGTCATTCCCCGCTTCATCCAGTGGGGGCTTCGGCGCCGGCCGCTCGAGGTGCACGGCGATGGTGCTCAGTCCCGCGATTTCACCTATATCGACAACGTCGTCGAGGCGAACCTGCTCGCGGCCAAGGCGCCCGGGGCGCCGGGCGAGGTGTTCAACGTCGGGTGCGGAAGCCGCGTGAGCCTCCTCGAGATCATCGAGCGGCTCGAGGCGATCCTGGGGCGACGCCTCGAGCGGCGACACACCCCGGCGCGCGCCGGCGACGTGGCGCACACGCTCGCGGACGTCTCGAAGGCGAAGCGGCTGCTGGGCTACGCGCCGCTGGTCGACTTCGACGAGGGGTTCCGGCGAACGGTGGAGTACTTCACGTCGTCGTCCACGAGCTAGGAGGGCGCCCCCTGCGGCGCGTCGGAGCGCTGCTGCCGCTGGCCGCGCTCGCGCTCTCGCTGATCGCGCCGTCCGCCGCGGCGCCGGCGCAGACCCTGGTGGTGCAGGTCGCGACGGAGCCGCCCGGCCTGGACCTCACGGCGACACCGGCCTCCGCGACGGCGGCGGTGGTCTTCTACAACGTGCAGGAGAGCCTGGTGAAGGTGGATCGGCACGGCAAGATCGTGCCGTGGCTGGCGGAGCGCTGGCACACCGCGGACAACAAGAACTACACGTTCTTCCTCAAGCGCGGCGTCCGGTTCCACAACGGCCGCGAGCTCCGGGCGGCCGACGTGAAGTTCGTCATCGACCGCGCGATGAACCCCGAGACCAAGCACCCCGCGCCGGGGAACTACGCGGCGATCGGGGACATCATCGTCCGGGACGACTATACGATCACCTTCGCGCTGAAGAGCACCACCGCCAACTTCCTCCTCAGCATGGCGCGCCAGGGATCCGTCGTGTACCCGCGCGAGGCCGTCGACGCCCTCAAGAGCGCTCCGATCGGCACCGGGCCCTACAAGCTCGCGGAGTGGGTCAGGGGCGACCGCATCGTGCTGGTGAAGAATCCCGACTATCACGTGACGGGACTGCCGAAGCTCGATCGGGTGACGTACCGCTTCATTCCCGACGCGAACGCGGCGCTGGCCGCGCTCAAGGCGGGTGACATCGACGCCGCGATGTTCGGCCTCGGCCCCGAGCACGTTCCGGAGCTCCAGAAAGACCCACGGTTCCAGGTGATCATCGGTGAGACGACGAACGACGTCATCATGTCGATGAACAACTCGCGCAAGCCGTACAGCGACGTGCGGGTGCGCCGGGCGATCACCCACGGGATCAACAAGCCCGAGATCGTGAAGGGCGCGATGTTCGGCCTCGGCCGCGTGCTCGGGACCAACGTCGATCCGCTCAACCCCTATTTCGTCGACATGTCGAACGCCATGCCCTACGACCCGGGAAAGGCGAAGAAGCTACTCGCCGAGGCGGGCTACCCGCACGGATTCGAGGCAGTCTTGCGCGTGGCGCCCCAGTACTACTACACCGTCCGGACGGGCGAGGTGCTCGCCGACCAGCTGCAGAAGATCGGGGTCAGAATCAGGATCGAGCAGATCGAGTGGGGCCAGTGGCTGGCGCGCGTGTGGAAGGACGCGGAGTACGATCTGACCATCATCGGCCACGCCGAGGCGTGGGACATCGCCAACTACGCCAATCCGAAGTACTACTTCCGCTACGACAGCCCGGCGTTCCAGCAGCTGTTCAAAGAGTCGGAGGTGACCGTCGACGACAGGGCGCGCCGCGAGCTGTACGTGAAGATGCAGAAGAAGCTCGTCGAGGACGCGCCGGTCGTGTGGCTCTACATCCATCCGCGGCTGGCCGTGACCAGGAAGGGCGTGCAGGGCATCTGGAAGGACCTGCCGGTGCCGGCGTTCGATCTCTCCGAGGTCGCGTGGGCGAATTAGCCGGGACGCCCGTGTAAGGACGTGCGGCGGCACATCGCGAGGCGGGCCGCGGCGGTCGTCGCGACCCTCGTCATCGTCTCGCTCCTGGTGTTCGTGGTGGTTCGCGTGCTGCCCGGCGATCCGGCGCTGGTGATCATCGGTCCCGAGGGGAGCCCCGAGGCGGCGGCGCGCCTGCGCGAGGCGCTGGGGTTGAACCGGCCGATCCCCGTCCAGTACGCCGACTGGCTCACGCGCGTGCTTCGTGGCGACCTCGGCGTGTCACTCCAGTACGACGTGCCGGTGGGCCGGCTCATCGTGAGCCGGCTTCCCGTGACGCTGCCGCTCGCGTTCATGGCGGCCGTCTTCATGGCGGCCACGGCGCTTCCCCTCGGTCTCTACGCGGCCCGGCGCCACCGCCGCGCCGGCGACTACCTGGCGATGGTCGTGTCGCAGATCGGCATCGCGATCCCCGGATTCTGGGCCGGACTGCTTCTCATCCTCTTGTTCTCGGTCCACCTGGGCTGGGTGCCGTCCGGCGGCTTCGCGGGCTGGTCGACCGGGCTGTGGCCGGGCGTGCGCTCGCTCCTGCTCCCGGCGGTCGCGCTCGGGCTCTTCCAGGCGGCCGTCCTCGTCCGGGCCACCCGCTCCTCGGTGCTCGACGTCCTGCGCGAGGACTACGTGCGCACCGCGCGCGCCAAGGGCGTCAGCGAGCGCGCGGTGATCGGCAAGCATGCCCTCCGGAACGCCCTGATCCCGATCGTGACCGTGGCCGGGCTGCAGCTCGGCCAGCTGATGGCGGGCGCCATCATCCTCGAATCGGTGTTCGCGCTCCCGGGCCTGGGACGCCTGGCCCTCGGCGCCATCAGCGCTCGTGACCTGCCCCTCGTGCAGGGCGTGACGCTCTTCGTCGCGTCGTCGATCGTGCTCATCAACTTCGCCGTCGATCTGCTCTACGTGGTCCTGGATCCCCGCATTCGCTATGACTAGGGGACGCCGCCGATTCGCCGCGCCCCGCGGCGGCCGGGGCTTGCGATGATCGGGCGCCGGCTGCTTCGGCACCGGACGTTCACGCTCGGGGCCGCGATCACGGCGCTGTTGATCGCCACCGCGGCGCTGAGTCTCGCGTACACGCCGCAGGACCCGCTCGCGATGTCGCTCATCGGTCGTCTCCAGGGCCCGTCCGGCCCGCACCCGTTCGGGACCGACCAGTACGGGCGCGATGTGCTCTCGCGCGTGATGACGGGCGCGGTGACCTCGATCGCGGTCGGCGTGATCGCGGTCGGGATCGGCGCCGCCGTGGGGATGCTGATCGGAATGCTCAGCGGCTACGCGGGCGGATGGATCGACGAGGCGTTCATGCGGCTGGTCGACGCGATCCAGGGCTTCCCGGCGATTCTCTCCGCGCTCCTCTTCGCGGCCGTGTTCGCCCCCGGAATCGCGATCAGCATGGTCGCCATCGGTATCGCGCTCGTGCCGGCCTTCGGCCGCCTGACGCGCGCGGGGTTCCTCGAGCTGCGGGGGCGCGATTTCGTCGTCGCGGCCAAGGCGCTCGGCGCGGGCGATCGTCGCCTCATCGTGCGGCACATCCTGCCGAATACCCTGCCCCCGCTGATCGTCCAGGCCACGACCAGCTTTCCCCTCGCGATCCTCGCCGAGGCGGGCCTCGCGTATCTGGGGCTCGGCACGCAGCCGCCGCACCCCTCGTGGGGCCTCATGCTCAGGGAGGCGCAAAGCTTTCTTTCTCTCAACCCGTGGTTCGCGGTGTTCCCCGGCGGGGCGATCGCCCTCACCGTCCTGGGGCTCAATCTGCTGGGCGATGGTCTGCGGGATCTGCTCGACCCCAAGACGGCGTGAGTGAAACGCGGACGCGAGCGCCGAAACTAGCCGATTATGCGGCCGATTTCCTCGCGGCGGGCCCTAAAGGATTGACTTTTCCAGAAATATGTCGGTATCGTAACGCTTGGTCTGGGCGCATCCGTGCCGGCAGTGTGCCGGCGAATCCAACCGCCTGCGCCCCGGAGAGAGCACGCCCATGAATGTGTACAGCACCTCCTTCACGCTATCGACTGACGAGCGAACCGAGATCGCCGACATCACCAAGCTGGTGCGCGACGCGGTCCAGCAGTTTGCCGTCACGACCGGTATCGCGCTCGTCAACACCCTTCACACGACCTGCGCGCTGTTCATCAACGAGTTCCAGAGCGCGCTGATCGACGACCTCAGGTCGCTGATCGAGAAAATCGTGCCGGAGCGCGATGGCTATCGTCACGACGATCCGCGCGTGTCGGACTGTGAGCGCGGCAACGCGCACTCGCACCTGCGGGCTGCCCTCCTCGGTCGCACCATCACGGTCGGCGTGAACAACGGCGAGCTGACGCTGGGCCGGTTCCAGTCGATCATCTTCGCCGAGCTCGATGGACCTCGCCGGCGCGAGATCGCCGTGCAGGTCATCGGAGAGTAGGCCGACCGGGCACCGCGACCGACCGGCACCATCGCGGCTTCCCGGAGCACCCCAAGTCCGTCGCGCTCCACCCGTCCCCTGCGTCGCACCGGCCGTCTGACCGTTTGCCGCGCGTCTTGGGCTTACGCCGACACTTCGCCGCAAGGACGTTCGGGCTGAGCCCGACGCGCTCCCGGGGCCGGCCGTTCCCAAACGGCTCTCCGCCCTCGAGGCGGCGGTCTCGATCCTGATGGGCGTCCACGACGGCGCACCGTAAATGCCCCGGTCGAGAGCGCGCTGGCGCTGACGGCGGGCGACCTCGATCGTGATCGACGACCGGTCGACCGACGCGACGCCCGAGATTCTGTCGGCGCTCGGCGACCGCGTTTCCGCATCGAGGGACGCGCATCCAGGCGCGGGTGCGCTGGTGCGCGGTGCGGAGCCGCGCCTATCCCCGGTGGTGCGTGCGCTTCGTGCTGCGGCCTCTCCTGGCGCTCGCGCTGCCCCGCGCCTGGCGTCTGGGGCTCCGCCGGGCCGCCGGCATGGGCGGCTCACCGCATCGGGTGTAGTACTATGGCCGGGATGCGCATCCTGATCACGGGCATCACGGGCTTCGTGGGCAGTCACCTCACCGAGTACGCGCTGGAGCGCGGCGCCGACGTGATCGGGGCGCTGCGCTGGCGGAGCAAGACCGAGCACATCGATGCGCTACGCGACCGCCTGACGCTCGTCGAGTCCGATCTGCGCGACCTCCTCTCCGTGAGGACCCTGCTCGAGCAAGCGCAGCCCGACTGGATCGTCCACCTGGCGGCGCAGAGCTTCGTCGCGGCCTCGTGGCAGACGCCGGTCGAGACGCTCTACACGAATGCGCTCAGCCAGATGAATCTCTTCGAGGCGATGCGGCAGCTCAAATCATCCGCGCGCTTCCTGGTGATCGGCTCGAGCGAGGAATACGGGCTCGTGCACCCGGACGAGCTGCCGATCCAGGAGACGAACCCGCTGCGCCCGCTCTCGCCGTACGCGGTGAGCAAGGTCACGCAGGACCTGATGGGCTATCAGTACTTCAAGAGCTACGACATGCCGATCGTGCGCGCGCGCGCGTTCAACCATACGGGCCCCCGTCGCGGCGACACCTTCGCGACCTCGAACTTCGCGAAGCAGATCGCCGAGATGGAGGCCGGGCTGCGCGAGCCCGTCGTCCAGGTCGGTGATCTCAAGCCGACCCGTGACTTCTCCGACGTGCGCGACGTCGTGCGCGGCTACTGGCTCTTGCTCGAGCGCGGCACGCCGGGCGAGGTGTACAACCTCTGCTCCGGCGTCGACTGGTCGATCGAGCGCGTCCTGAGCTTCCTGATCGGGCGGTCGACGCTGTCGCACATCGAGATCCGCCAGGACCCGGCGCGGCTCCGCCCCTCCGACGTGCCGGTGCTGCGGGGTTCACGGGCGAAGATCGAGAGCGCGCTCGGATGGCGTGGCACGATCCCGCTGGAGCAGACGCTCACCGATCTCCTCGAGTATTGGCGACAGCGACTCGCCGCCCGCCCGCGGTAGCGGGCGTGATACCCGGCGCTCGGGTCGCGCTCGTCCACGACTGGCTGACGGGGATGCGGGGCGGTGAGCGCTGTCTCGAGGTGCTCTGCGAGCTCTTCCCGGAGGCGCCGCTCTTCACGCTCCTGCACGTCCCCGGCAGCGTGACGCCGCAGATCGAGGACCGGCGCATCGTCACGTCGTTCGTCCAGCGCCTGCCCCGGGCCGCCGCCCGCTACCGGTACTACTTGCCGGCGTTCCCGCTCGCCATCAGCCGGTTCGACCTCTCCGGCTACGACCTCGTCGTGTCGATGAGCCATTGCGTCGCGAAGGGCGCGCGAGTGGCCCCGGGCGCGCTCCATGTGTGCTATTGCTTTTCCCCTATGCGCTACGTCTGGGACCTCTACGACGACTACTTCGGACCGGGCCGCGGCGCGGCCGCCCGCGTGCTCGTGCGCCCGCTGGTGGCGGTCCTCAGGCGCTGGGACCGGCGGACGGCCGGCGTGCACCGGTTCGTCGCGATCTCCCGGCATATCGCCGATCGGATCCGGCGCGTCTACGGCCGTCCGGCGGACGTGATCCCGCCGCCGGTCGACGTCCAGCGCTTCGAGATCGCCGACGCGGCCGACGACTACTATCTCGTCGTGGGAGCGCTCGTGCCGTACAAGCGTATCGACCTCGCGGTCGGCGCGGCCACCCGCGTGGGCCGCCGTCTCGTCGTCGTCGGAACCGGCCCGGAGGAGGCCCGCCTGCGCGCCATGGCCGGACCGACGGTGACCTTCCTCGGGTGGCGTTCGGACGCCGAGGTCGCCGGACTCTACGCTCGGTGCCGGGCCCTCCTCTTTCCGGGCGTCGAGGACTTCGGGATCACGCCCCTGGAGGCGGCGGCGGCCGGACGGCCGACGATCGCGCTCGCGCGCGGCGGCGCGCTCGAGACGATGGTCGGGCTCGACGGGGACGGGGCGCCGACGGCCGTGTTCTTCGCGGAGCAGTCGGTCGAGGCCCTCGTCGAGGCCATCGCGCGATTCGAGGGCGCGGCGGAGCGGTTCGACGGCAAGGCCCTGCGCGCGCGCGCCGAAGCGTTCGACCGGCCCCTCTTCAAGCAGCGTCTGCGCGACTACATCGGCGCGCGCTGGCGCGAGTTCCACGCGAGGCCGGTATGCTGAAGGCCCACTCACGGCTTTTCGAGCACGTGACGCTGGGCGTGGATCTCGTGATCATTGCGGCGTGTTGGGTGCTCGCCTACGTCGTCCGCTTCTGGGTCTTCCGCGCGGCCGTCATCCCGCCGTTTGAGGGTTACGCGCTCCAGCTCGTCCCGATCCTCGTCGTGTGGGGATTCGCGTTCCGCGCGTTCGACCTCTACCGTCCCAACCGCCTCGGCTCTCGCGTGTCGGAGTGGTTCGACGTCGCCAAGGGGTCGACCCTGGGCGTCCTGGTCCTCGTTGCGGTCATGACCTTCGCCTTCCGTGGGTACGACTACTCACGGATCGTGATCCTCCTTTTCTGGGTCGAGTCGATCGTCGCCGCCAGCCTCTCCCGCGCCCTCTTTCGCGAGGGCCTGCGCCTGGCGCGCCGGCACGGCTACAACCAGCGGTACGCGCTCGTCGTCGGCGGAGGCGAGCCCGCCGCCGAGGTGCTGCGGGTCCTCCGGCGGAGAGCCGATGTCGGCATCCGCGTGCTCGGCCTGCTGAGCGACAAGCGCGAGGTCCCCGACAACGTGCGCTGGCTCGGCGGCATCGAGGACGTTCGCGCGGCGCTCGATCGGCAGCCGGTGGACATCGTGTTCATCGCGTTACCGCACGCCGACTATTCTCGACTCACGACCGTGCTGAGCGGCATCGGCGACGACCCCGTCGCGATTCACCTGGTGCCGGACGTCTTCGGCCTCGCGTCCTTGCGCGGGGGGGTCGAGGAGTTCGAGACCGTTCCCTTCATCCACCTGCGGGAGTCGCCGCTCTACGGATGGAACCGCGTCCTCAAGCGGGCGTTCGATCTGGTCTTCGGCGCGCTGACGCTGGTGCTGCTCGCGCCCGCGATGCTGGCGGTCGTCGCGGCGCTCAAGCTCACCTCGCCGGGGCCCGTCCTCTACCGGCAAGAGCGGATGGGTGTCGACGGCCGGCGCTTCCGCATGCTGAAGTTCCGCACGATGCGGGTGGACGCCGAGGCCGAGACCGGACCCGTGTGGACGCGCCCGGACGATCCCCGCCGCACGAGGGTGGGCGCGTTCCTGAGGCGCACGAGCCTGGATGAGCTGCCGCAGCTGTTCAACGTCCTCCGCGGTGAGATGAGCCTCGTCGGGCCGCGACCGGAGCGCCCGAGCTTCGTCGAGGAGTTCCGGCGCCGCGTGCCTGGCTACATGCTCCGCCACAAGGTGAAGGCGGGTATCACCGGGTGGGCGCAGGTCAACGGGTGGCGCGGGAATACCTCGATCGAGAAACGGATCGAGTGCGATCTCTATTACATCGAGCGCTGGAGCCTGGGCTTCGATCTGAAGATTCTCATCCAGACGCTGTGGTACGGCTTCCGCAACCGCAACGCGTACTGAGCGCCGTACCCGGCTGGCTGCTCGTGGCGCTCATGGTTGGCCTGGCCGCCTCGCTCATCGCCGGGGGAGTCGAGGGGGCTTAGCCCCCTTCTCCAACAGGAGGTCTCAGAGGCGCGTGTGGCGGGCGCGGTCGTAGCGGCCGATGACCTGGCCGAGGGTCTCGGCCTGAATCAGGCCCTGTGACTTCATGACCTGGAAGATATCGCCCCAGGTCTTTCCGCTTCGCCGCTCCTGGGCGATCTGATCCCGCGTCATTGACCGCGCGCTCGGGGCGGACTTCTGGGCCTCGAAGAGCGCCGTCGCGATCCGCTTGCTCCCCGGCGACAACGTGTCGTACACGCCCGGGGAAGACGTCGCCCCGGTCGCCGGTGGAGTCGGTGGTACCGCCTGGGGGTCTGCCCAAGCCGTAGTTGTCCCGACGAGTACGAGAGCGGTGAGACCGAATGCGATCCATCGTGTCATTGGGCGCTCCGTCTGATCGATACCTTGCCGCACGGTTCGCTGTCCTCGGGTTCCCGTCCCCCGTGCGTTGCACGGCGAATGCCAGGGTTTGCCTGGAAGAGTTCCTTCCGATTTCTCGGGGACTTGCCGGAAGCTCAACAGCGTGGAGCTGGCCAGAGACTGGACAGGGTGGCTCAGCGGTTCCAGGGCTCCTGACAGATTTAATGCCAGGGGGTCAGGGAATCGATCCTCACGCGTTGGCGTCCTTGAGCCACGGCAGCTCCTCGGCGAAGAGCGAGATGCACTTGCGGTAGGTGCACGGTATCCGGGTCAGGTCCGTTCCCCGGAAGGTTCGCCGCGGAGGGAAGGCGTCGACCAGCGGCGCCCTTCTCTCCACTCCCTCCGCCGGCTCCGACTGCTTTCGTCCCTCGCTCTCAAAACAGCGCGTGGGCTGATGACGGCGCGTCGACTAATGGATATTATCGTGACCGCGTCTCACACGTCGTGGGCTCGAGGGGGGAACGTCATGGGTGATGTCGCTGGCGGCGCGGGCTCGACCCGCCGGGACTTCTTGCGGGACGGCGGGATGCTCGCGGCCGGTCTGAGCGTGATGCCGCTCCTCGGAGCGTGCGCCTCCATCGGCGTGCTTCGGACGGACTTCAACGTCGAGGAGGCCACCATCGTCGACATGCAGGTGGCGATGCAGGCCGGGCGGCTCGACGCCGAGTCGCTGGTGCAGATCTATCTGCGGCGCATCCAGGCGATCGACCGGACTGGTCCCATGTTGCGCTCGGTCCAGGAGATCAACCCGGACGCCCTCGCGATCGCTCGGGCGCTCGACCAGGAGCGGACGGCTCGGGGCCCGCGGGGCCTGCTCCACGGCATCCCCGTCCTCCTCAAGGACAACATCGCGACGGCGGACAAGATGGAGACGACCGCCGGGGCGCTCGCGCTGGTGGGTGCACGGCCGCGCGCGGACTCCACCACCGCGCAGAGACTCAGGCAGGCGGGCGCCGTCATTCTCGGCAAGGCATCGATGAGCGAGTGGGCGTATTTCAAGTCCGCGCCGGGCTCCAGCGGCTGGAGCGCCCGGAGTGGCCAGGCGCGGAACCCGTACGCGCTCAATCGGACGCCGTGCGGGTCGAGCTCGGGGTCCGCGATCGCCGTGACGGCGAACCTCGTGGCGGTGGCGCTCGGCACCGAGACGGACGGATCGATCGTCTGCCCCTCGGGCGTCAACGGAGTGGTGGGCATCAAGCCGACGGTCGGGCTCACCAGCCGCGCGGGCGTCATCCCGATCTCCGTGACCCAGGACACGGTCGGGCCCTTCGGACGGACGGTCGCCGACGCCGCCGCGGTGCTAGGAGCCCTCGTCGGCGTGGATCCGCGGGACGCCGCCACGCAGGCGAGCGTGAATCTGTTCCGGACAGACTACACGCAATACCTCGATCCGAACGGATTGCGCGGGGCCCGTATCGGGGTGCCCCGGGACGGATACTTCGGCTATAGCCCGAAGGCCGATGCGATCGCCAACCAGGCCATCGACGTCTTGCGCGATCGTGGCGCGGTCGTCATCGATCCCGTCAAGATTCCCAACTTCGACCGCGTCACCCTCACGGCCGCCGAGATCATCGTGCTGCTCTACGAGTTCAAGGCGGGCGTGAACGCGTACCTGGCCGGTCTGGCGCCGGGAGCGCCCGTGCGAACGCTCGACGACATCATCGAGTTCAACAAGCGTAGCGCCGGCGACAACCTGCCGTTCTTCGGCCAGGACCTGCTCGTCCGCGCCCAGGCGAAGGGCGGGCTCGGCGAGGCCGAATATCTGGAGGCGCTCGAGAAGTGCCGCCGCCTGGCGGGGCGGGAAGGCTTCGACGTCGTCATGGGTGAGCACCAGCTCGACGCCCTGGTCGCGCCGACCACTACGCCCGCATGGCCGATCGACCTCGTCAACGGCGATCCGTTACGCGGCAGCAGCGCCAAGAGCGCGGCGCTGGTCGGCTACCCGCTCGTCAGCGTGCCGGCGGGCTCCGCGATGGGCCTCCCGGTCGGGATCACGTTCATGGGGCGCGCCTGGAGCGAGCCGACCCTCCTCAAGCTCGCCTACGCGTTCGAGCAGGCGACGAAAGCGCGGCGTCCGCCTCAGTACCTCGCCACGAGTCCCTGACCCGGGCCCCGAGCATGCGTGCTGTGCACCGTCTGCCCCTCGAGAAGAGCGTCGAGGCCATCCGGCTCTTGACCGATCGACGCGCGTACGGAAAGGTCGTCGTCGTCCCCGGGCTGCGGGCCGACTGAT
>QHSR01000177.1:0-4507 GCA_003221635.1 Candidatus Rokuibacteriota bacterium
GGAGCCGCAATCGCCCAGCGGCCGTGCGAGTGCCCTCTCGTCGCCGCTCGTCGCCCAGGACGCGCCCGGCGCCTGAGACCATGGCGCAAGCCCCTCCGCGCCCCAAGGCCGCTCCGGAGCCGTTCAAACGGCAGGGAGGGGCGCTGTAGTAGGCTCCCGGGGAGACGATCGAATGGAGGCTCAACATGACGGATCTTGAGCGACTCGGTCTCGCCCTGGTCGGTTTCATGGTCGCCGTCATCGCGGCTGGCATCCTCCTCGGGCTCATCGGGGCGTGGATCAAGCGCGACCGACGATGAGGGCGGGGCGGCGCTGAAGCGGGGTTCGATCAGCACACTTGACTTCCTATCGCTGGGCGAATGGTTAAGCGGCTCAGGGAAAGGCGGGAGTGGTCTCAGCCCGAGCTCGCGAAGCGGGCGAAGGTCTCGCAGGCGTACCTCGCTGAGATTGAACGGGGCACGAAGACGAACCCCTCGCTGCCGGTACTTCGACGTCTTGCGAAGGCCCTCGGCGTGCCGGTGACGGAGCTGCTGGAGTAGCGATATGTGGGGCACGATCGCGGGCTTCGTGGGCGTCCTGGGGGTGGCGGTGGGCGCGCTGCTCAATGCCTGGTTGGTCACGCGACGCGAGCGCCGGACCAAGCAGCGCGAGGCCTACTCCGCAGTGCTCATAGCCCTGCAGCAGATCCGGCTCGCCTATCGTCGATTGGAAGCCCTCCACGAGCTGCACTTGCCGGTGGCGGACGCAGAAGCCCTGCGCGTGTTGCAGGAGCAGGTACGAGCGAAGGAACCAGAGTTCAAAGAGCTGCGCGATGGCCTGGTTCGGGCGGCTGCGGTCGCACGCGTGACGCTGAACGCCCGCGCAGTCGCCGAGCTGGAGCGGTACGAAGTGGCTGATGCGTTGGCCACGAACACTTCCGGCATCTATGAGAAGCTCGCCGCCCGCCGGGGCGCCGCGATGGAGAGCAGCGACCGGCTCGTGGAGATCGCGCGTGACGAGTTAGGACTGCGGAAGTTGCCACGGCGACCACAGTAGAAACAACGCCCCCGCGCGGCTGGCACCGCCGAGGGCATGGCCCACAACCCATAACCATGGAGTAGACGATGGGCAAGACGAGCGTAGCACCGAAGGCCCGCCCGAAGAAGCCGCGCGGGGCTCCCCTGAGCGAGCAGCCCTTTCCTCCGGAGCTCTTTCGCTACGAAGCCTTCAACGGCCATGACGCCGGTGGTCTCACCACCGTGCTGCATGCGCTGGAGACGCTCTCGCGGCTCTCCATGCTGGCCCAGCGCGGCCTCAGCGCGGACGCCGATGTCCTCGTGGGCGATGCGGAGCTCCTCGACGAGCTGGCCACAGCGGTGGGATGTGCCGCAATGCACGCTCGCGCGATGCATGGGAAGGCGGTGGCGTGATGGCGAGCCGAGAGATCCCTGGTCGGCTTGGCTGCATGGGGCCCTTTGATGCGGAGCCGTTCGACCAAGAAACGTCGATCGAGAGCGCCCTCGAACGGGTTGCGCAAACAGCCCGCATCGCGCAGCGAAAGAGGTGGCGGCGACCCTTAAGCCGAAAGACGGGGTGTGATGGCGGCGCGGGATGATCGAGACCGAGAGCTCCTCGCGCCTCTGAAGCTGGAGGCGCTGACAGAACACGAGGAGGAGCATGTGCTCGGGCCGCGAGGCTTGAAGCGCTGCATCGCCATCTCGCGCGCCGGCGATTGCATATGATGATCGACGCGATCTACGCTGGGGCTGACGTCTGGCTTCGCCGGCAGCTCGAAGCATTGTAGGGGGACTCGTGGCCGGGCTGCTCCTGCTCGCGCTCGTCCTGGCCGGATGCGTGTCGCTCACGCCTCAGCAACAGGAGCAGGTTGACGAGCTTCAACGGTTCGCCGACCGCACCACCCTCCTCTATGCCCTCCCCCGTCTGCGCATTTCGATTCAGCTGCCCACGAATCAGAACATCGGCGCCGTCTACCGCCAGGGCAATGTCCTCGTCAATGTGCGGATGCTGGGCTCGCCGGGCCTGACGAAACTGATCGCGCACGAGCTCGGCCATTACGTCCTCGGTCACGAGCCGGCGTCGACCATCGCCTCGCAATCTCAATGGCAACGCGCCCAGGAGCAGCGCGAGCTCGACGCCAACGCCAAGGCCGTGGAGATTCTGATGCGCGCGAAAGGGATGACGCAGAGCGAGGCCGTCGCGACCCTCGTCGAGGCGTTGCGCCGGTCGCAGCGCGCCGTCGATCGAGGCGCTCCCATTACGCCCGGGCATCTCGCGCCCGCCGCGGAACTCGCCGATCTCCTGTCCCGCTTCCCCGACGCACGACAGTAACCCTTCGCTGCGGCGAGCTGGACACCGCCGTCGAGGACGATCGCCCGTCTGGAGAACGTGCAGCCGCCCCCAATTAGAGCTCGTGATCACCAGTTGATCTAGGCGGGTGGAAACTTACCGGAGTCGGGGTGGGGCGCAATTCCAGAAAGGACTGATATGTATGGAGATTCGTTCGGGTATGAGATTTGCCCTACCTTCGGATAACGAAGGCGTTAAATCGCTCAAGGGAGGGCTGACGTGGACAATCCGGAACTCCAGGCGAAGGTGGAGCAGTGGCTTAGTGACATATCGGCGACGCTGCACCGCCTGAGCCGTGAGCGCGAGGTCCTTCGCGAAACGAGAACTCAAATCATGATGGGCGTGCTGTCGGCCGCGCAGGCCGAAGCGAATCTTTCCCGGCTGATTCAATGGCACGACACGGAGCATAGCGGACTCCCGGCCGATATCGTCGCGCGGCTTCGATAGAGGAGCCACCTCGACCTGAACCACCCGGCTGGCGACGGCACGAACTCTATCTTGCAGTAGGGAGCCGACGATGAGCATTGAGTTCCGCGAGCGCCCAACTGTGGAGCACGTCTTCGTTCAACTGGGCCGTGACTGAACCCTGCTCGTGCGGCGCGGTGCTGGTGCGCGTCCTGGCGTTCGGCTAGACTCCCCGGCAGTCGTCCCCAACCGAGGTGCACAGCCGATCTTGGCCGCCTTCGACGGTTGGCGACGGGTTGACGTCCGCCGCAAGGAAGGCTATGCGCAGTTGGCCGCGCCGCTAGTTGCCGTTGGGCGCCACCACGAGCGAGCCGAAGAGGCCGTGGCTCTCGTCGAAGGGCCCGGCGGTGAAGAAGAGGGTATTCATCGGCCCGTTGTTTGGTGCGCCGCTGCCGAAGGCGATCGCCCAGAGGCCGTCGATGGCAATCGGTGGCCCGTCGGCGGAGTGGAGCGGGCCGCGGTGCTGGAACTCGCCCTGCCCGTTGAGTTTCGCCGGGTCGAAGGCGTGGATGCGGCCGTTGCCGAAGTTGCCGACGAGCAGGTCGCCGCTAAAGAAGCCGAAGTCGCCCGGCGCGAGGGCGAGCCCCCACGGCGAGTTGAGCTGGCCCTTGGACGCGACACGTCGGAGCAGATGTCCGGCGGTGTCGAACGCGTCCACGAACCCATGACCCTCTCCGCGGACATCGTCGTGTTTGGCGGCGTCCTGCAGCGCGTAGGTCACGTAGATGGTGCCGCCGATGTTCCGGATGCCAAAGGGTGCGTAGCCTGCGGGGAGATCGGGGTCGGTAAACGCGCCGGGTAGCATGGTGACGGGGTGGAAGGTGCTGTTGAACACATCGACGGTGCCTGCGTGGAAGTTCGTGGCGTAGAGGAAGTCGCCGGTCGTCGTGCTCGCGATCGCGAGCCCCTTGTACACCGCGCCGCTCGCCGAGTTGTCCATGGCGATGACTATGGGAGCCCCCCTGAATCCGGAGATTGTGCCGTCCTCGGCGACGAAGATGAAGCGGGCCGGGCTCGTGCCGGCACTGTTGGTCACGACAAAGCCGGTGCCGCCGTTGAACACGACGCCAGTAGGGGTGCCCTGGTGGCCCCCAGCGCCTGGAACCGTGAAAGTGGCCTGGATGGCGCCGGTACCGACGTTGTACAGCGTGGTGCGGCCTGTCCCATTGTCGGCGATCCACCACGGCGTGGTCGGGCCGGAAACCAACCCCCAGGCATTGACCACGTCGGTGTCGACGAGGTCCGCCGGCACGGCCCCGTCGGATACAAGGTTGTGCTGGGTGTAGAACTGGGCGACGGCGGGCTGGACACTGCCGAGGATCAGGACGACCGCGAGCGAGACAATTGCCGAGAGGATACCTTTGCGCATGTGCCCCTCCTGCTTCGGGGTGGTTAGTGACGCGTCGGACCCTGAATAGGAAACAAACAGCCCTTTAGAGAGTTCCGGGCGCCGAGGATGACTCGATGCCCGTGAGAGAAAACGTCCCTTCCTGGAAACTGTACTGACCGGACCTGAAGAAATCCTGAAGATTGGATGAAGGCTTCAGTTGGTGTTTAAGCCTTGACCACGCACGGCGTGGCATGCCGTCCAGGGCGCGGCGCGGGAGGCGCTCAGACGCGCGGGAGACAGTCATGGCCAACGCGAAGCCCGCTGATTCCCGATACATTGCGCTCATCACGTACCGCCGCGACGGGC
>QHSR01000177.1:4516-8468 GCA_003221635.1 Candidatus Rokuibacteriota bacterium
GCCTTCTGCAATGCGGTGCGACCGGACAGCGGCCCCGACTGGACCCTGCGCGTTCAGGCCCAGCTCCTCTTCCCGAAATAATCAGAACGTCCCGCCGCCGCCCCCGCCCATGCCCCCGCCGGACGAGCCGCGGGAAAAGGCCCCGCTGCCAGGGCCGCCGCCGTCGCTGTAGCCGCGGCGGGTGGTGAGAATCGCCTCTTCCGTCCGGCGGGCGAAGGCGCCCAGATCGCGCTCGAAGGTCGGCAGCGAGAAGTCACCGCGACTGTGGTACCAGGGCGGCGCCGCGACCTTGATGCCCTGGAAGTTGAAGATCCAGCGCTCGGTGACACCGAGCGCGATCGCCCACGGCAACCACCGATGGAGCGTGTCGGGCGGCAACCGCTCGAGCCGGTCCTTCTCGGCCCGCTCGAGGAACTCCTGGAACCCGCGCACCTTCGCCAGGACCTGCACCCCGGCCCAGGTCTTGCGCGGCATGACCCAGCCCCAGGCGATGAAGACCAGCCCGCTGCCGACGATCCCGATGCGCAGCCACGGCTCGTAAAGACCGAGCCAGGACGGTCCGAGCTGCGGCAGGAAGAAACCCCCGATGGCGGTGAGCAGGCCCGCGACCATCCACCCGGATCGCACGCTCCCCGGCGACGCGGGGAACAGCCCGTCCTCCACCATCAGGCGGTAGAGCCGGTCGCGAATCGGGGGAAAGACGTTCTCGTAGTCGCGCCGCACCTCGGAGAGGAGCCGCATGTTGATGACCCAGTCGGCGCCGAAGATCTTGGCGAGCACGTAGAGCTCGAACGGCCTCAAGTCGGGATCGCCCGCGACTGGTTTCAATCGCTTGAACATGAAATCCTGGTCGCCGAAGGCCGTGGTGATCGGCTCGATCTCGAGGTAGCCGCGCACCGCCAGGTCCACCACCGTCGCGATGACGTCGCGCGGATGCGCCCGTTCGTCAACGAGCGCGCCCGCCTGCGCCGGAATCAGGTCGCCGGGCGGCTCGTACTCCGGCCTCACCGAGCGGTTCGACGCCGGATCGCGCCCGAACGCCCACCAGACGAACGCGCCCCAGACGAGGGCCAGCGCGGGAAGCGCGAGCGGCCAGTGGTCGGTCACGAGCCACAGGGCTTGCCGAAGCTCGGACGGGTGGGCCACGCGGCCCGGCGGCCAGCCGACGACCACGGTCAGACCTTCGCGCGGCCGCAGGGCGCGGGTCGTGCGCAGCCTCCAGTAGGTCTGGACACGATCGACCGCGTAGTCCTGGCCCGGCGCCCCCAGCCCTCCGGTGTAGGCGAACGTTCGCATCTCGGCGTCGGCGACGCCCGGGGGGACGGTCACGAACACCTCGGCATGGCCGATCGGGACGTTCCACTCGTTGCCCGTGGCGTTCCAGTACAGCTCGTCGTGATCGTCGTACTTCATGATCCCGCGCCGCACGTAGTAAACGACGCTGACGGTCTTCGTCGTGTCGACGGCTCCCGGCACCCAGGCCTTGATGGCGACGTAGCGGGCCGGGTACGACAGCTCGGTCCGCAGTGGCTGGCTCGCCTCGTCGTAGACGCCGAGACCGCTCAGGTGCAGTGGGAACTCGAGCCCGTCGCGCGTGTAACGCAAGGGGATCCGACGAACAATCCCCTGGTGCGTCCCGCGGAACTCGAAGGTGATGTCCTCGCGGACGACCAGGCTGCCGTCGGCGTCGACCACGAGGCTCGCGACGAAGCTCGGGATCGAGAACGACCCGCGCGGTTGCGCCGAGGCCGGAGACGCGGCCGCCAGCGCGAGCGCCAGCGCGGCGAGGATCCGGCCGATGCGATCAGCTCCCGAACGAGGCGCGCGGAACCTGACGGTCTTCGGGGCGCTCGAGCTCGAAGTATGTCCGCTTGACGAAGCGGAAGAACAGCGCGATCTGGTTGGACGGAAAGCTTTCGATCGTCGTGTTGAGATCGCGGACGACGGCGTTGTAGTAGCGGCGCGAGCTCTGGATCGTTTCCTCGACCTCGCCGAGCGAGGCCTGGAGCTCGCGGAAGCTCTGGTTCGCCTTGAGGTCAGGATACGACTCCGCGAGCGCGAACAGCTGGCGCAACGCCCCCGACAGCTGGTTCTCGGCCTGGGCCCGCGTCTCCGGTGTCTGCGCTGCCATCGCCGCGCCGCGGGCGCGGACGACCTGGTCGAGCGTGCTCCGCTCGTGCGCGGCGTAGCCCTTGACGGTCTCGATCAGGTTGGGCACCAGATCGGTGCGGCGCTTGAGCTGGACGTCGATGTCCGACCACGCCTCCTCGGACCGCTGGCGTAACCCGATGAGCTTGTTGTACGTGACGACAATGGCGACGACGAGACCGACGAGGACGAGGAGAAAAATGATGCCACCGACCGTCATGATCCCCTCCCATTTTCATCGTAGCATCGCGGCCCGGCGCCGGCGGCAAACCTTGGCGGCGCGACTCCCGGCGAAGTCCTCGTGAGCTCGGCGCGCGGCGCCGGCCGCACCGCCCACCGCCAGGAGTAGCAACGGGCCGAGATGCCACAAGACCACGCGTGAGCTAGGATGAGAGGGCTCGATCATCTCCAAAGGAGACTGCCATGCCGATCCAGACCCGATATCTCTTCAGCGCGGCCATGAGCGTCCCGCCCGACAAGGACGCGCTCTTCAACGAGGTCTACGACAAGGAGCACGTGCCGGCGCTCCTCGGGGTGCCGGGCGTCATCGCGGTCGCTCGCTTCAAGAGCGAGCCCGTGACGATGATGATCGGTGGTGAGCGCAAGACGATCGTGATCGAGAGCGAGCCCGCCTACAACGCGCTCTACGAGATCGAGAGCCCGGCCGTTCTCACCAGCGATGCCTGGGCAAAAGCCGTCGAGGCAGGGCGTTGGGCGGCGCACGTTCGCCCGTACACCACGAATCGCCGGCATGTGATCTACCGGCGCATCTCGTAGCGAGTGGCCGGGTTCGTGGGCGTGAGCGAAGATTTCCATCGGCCGCGGTCGCCGTCGGGGGCCGGGCTCGTCCTGACCCACGGCGCCGGCGGAAGCGCCCGGGCCCCGCTCCTCGTCGCGCTCGCCGAGGCGTTCGCCGACCGGGGTGTCACGGTCCTCCGGTACGATCTCCCCTACCGTCAGGCGAGCGCCACGGCTCCGCCCCGGCCGGCCGGAGCGGCCACGGACCGCGAGGGGCTGCGCAGCGCGGTCGCGTCGATGCGGGCGGCCGTGACAGGCCGCGTCTTCCTTGGCGGGCAGTCGTACGGGGGCCGCCAGGCGAGCATGCTCTTGGCGGGTGCGCCCGGTCTCGCCGACGCGCTCCTGCTCCTCTCGTATCCGCTTCACCCGCCGCGCCGGCCGGTCAAGCTCCGGACGGCGCACCTCCCGAACCTCAAGACGCCCACGCTCTTCGCCCACGGATCACGCGATCCGTTCGGCACGCTCGAGGAGATGGCGGCGGCGCGGAGCCTGATTCCGGCACGGACTACGCTGGTCGCCGTGGACGGTGCCGCCCACGATGTGTTCCGTGCGCCCAAGCGCGCCGGCTCCGACATCGCCGCCGAGATCGCGTCAGCGTTCCTGCAGTTCGTCGGCGCCGCGTAGAGGTTTGTCGGGGGCGTAGGTGCTAGCCCCTAGTCGGCTCGGACGGCCTCACCCTTCGCGAGGCGCTCGAGGAATCGGACGAAGTCGCGCGCCATCGCCTCAAACGAGTCCTTCACGTACGACTCGGCGCTCTGGAAGTCTGAGTTCGGCGCCTCCCGACGATCTGCGGTGACGACCATGACCTGGCCCGTGTGCACGTCCACCAAACTCGTCTCGATCTGTGCCTTCATCCGGTCCCAATGGCGAGCAAGCCCGGCGAACGGCACCCACGCCGAAGGAGTCCGCGCCAACACCGTCCGCTGCCGGCTACGGCATCGTCTACGAGCGACTCTACCGGGCCTGCCTGTCCGCGCGTGGTTGGAAGCGCGAGCAGCATGTGGAC
>QHSR01000060.1 GCA_003221635.1 Candidatus Rokuibacteriota bacterium
CCGACGCCGTCTTCGGCCGGCTTCGTCGGCTCGTGGACCTTCGCGGCCTTGCGGGCATCGGTGGGCGTT
Source organism: Candidatus Rokuibacteriota bacterium (assembly GCA_003221635.1). Classification (GTDB taxonomy): domain Bacteria; phylum Methylomirabilota; class Methylomirabilia; order Rokubacteriales; family CSP1-6; genus AR31. Next base: position 70 of record QHSR01000060.1, read on the forward strand.
GACTGCGCCAGCGACATCGCGGGCGACAGCGTGAGGACGACTGCGGTCAGACCCCAGAGCACGAGTCTCATGGCGTTGGCTCCTCCTATCCGCGCTGACTACATGCTACAGCAGCATGGGCGGTGCCACACCCGCCAAGCCCCAAAACCTCGGCATATCCGATCATTAGCCAGAGCCCCGGTGGTCAGAGTGGCAACCCTGTGCGGCACGGACAAGAAGCACGGCTAGCGGCCGCGGACGTAGCGACGGCAGACCAGGCGCAGGTGATCGCGGAAATGCGGCTGCAGGCGGCTCGTCCAGTCGCTTTGCCGCGCCTGCTTCCACTCGGCTGACTCCTGCACCTCGGGCGAGGCGAGGTGGTAGAGCGCCACGTATTTGCGATTGCCGCTGCTGCCCCGGAAGCGACGAGCGCACAGCACGCCCGGGACAGCGCTGAGCGCCGGGATGTGCTCCTTGTCGTACCACTCGTTGAACTCGACCTCGAATTCGGGAGCGATGTTCATCGCGTTCAGCAACAGCCCTCCGGCATTGTCGGGCGGGAGCTGGTCTCCGGGCAGGATCTGATCGCCCTCGAAGCGCATCAGGCGCTCGACCCGGCCGGTGACGCGCTTCGACCACGGCGACAGATTCTCGCCGCCGATCGCCAGATAGGGCGGGCTCTTCAACACTTTGACGTCGTCGAGATCGTAGGTCGCGACCGAGACCTTGCGGTCCGGCGCCCCGATCCAGCGCTGGCACACCAGAAAGCCCGGTACGCGCTGCCGTTCGGGCAGGTGCTCGGTGTCGTACCAGTCATTGAACTCGTCCTCGGCCGCCTGCCCCATGTTCATCGCCGCGATCAGCGTGCCCTTCGCCATGTCGAATCCTCCCCCGTGTGGCCGGTGACTCTCGATCTCTTCAGCGCATCGTGGCCAGAGGTGCGATGCCCAGCTCGCTCGTGCACTCGGCGAACCACTGGAGCACCTCCTTGTGCAGTGGGATCCCGTTGGCGCGGCGAGTGTGGATTTCTTCGGACTCTGACAGCCCGGGATAGAGGACGCGGTCCTGTCCCGGCACGGGCTGCGCCGTCCTCAGGGTCTTGAGCATCTCGTCCATGGTGTCCTTGAACTGCTCCACGTCGGTGAAGGCCTCGACGTTGTACGCCGCAAAATGATTCTTGGACCCACTTGCGGGCGCCAGCATCGTGGGCAGGGCGCCGGAGAGCACCGTGGACAAAACCCCGGCCATGAGAGCCAAGCCGTAGCCCTTGTGGGAGCCTTGCTCCCGGGTCCCACCGAGTGGCGCCTGGTGATACTCGTCGCGATTGAAGACGGGTTTCTCCTCCATGATCGGGTTCCCGTCCTTGTCGGTGATCCAGCCCGGCAGAAGCGGCGAGCCGACCCGGATGGCCAGGCGGATCTTGTTGCCCGCGATCGCCGACGTCGCGGCGTCGAAGAGCATCGGCGCCTCGTGGCGCGCGGGCGCCGCGATCGCGATCGGATTGGTGCCCAGGAGCGGCTTCGACGCGAATGTGGGAACCACACTCAGCCCGGCTCCAGTGAAGCAGACTCCCACCATGCCCTGGAGCGCGGCCTGCATGGCGTAGTGGCCGATCGCCCCAAAATGTCCGCTGTTGTAAACGGTCACGACACCGACGCCGACGTTCCGGGCCTTGTCGACGGCCAGCCGCATCGCCTTCGGCCCGACCATGATGCCGAGCCGTCGCTCGGCATCGATCACGGCCGTGCCGGGCGTCTCACGCACCACCCGCCAGCCGGGCCGGGGGGACGTACGCGCGCAGCATATTCGACACGCCATGCGTCTCGACCCCACGGAGGTCCGTCATCGTCAGCACGTCCGCGCCTTCCGCGGAGTCTTCGGGGCTCAGCCCCAGCTTCTCGAAGATCTGTGTCACCGTGCGTCGCAGTGCCGCTTCAGAGACGAAGACCTGGTCTTTCGCGGGAACCTTGAAGCGCTCGAGAATCATGCTCTGCCTCCTTCGGTCGGGGACCTGTGTTCGGCGGCCCGCCCTCAGCGGGGTGCATCGTAGCCGATTTCGACTGGCAGCAGGTAGACTGAGGCCCACGCCACCCACTCCCGATTTCCTCTACGGCACCGCCTGGAAGGAAGACCGGACGCCGGCCCTCACCGAGCTGGCGCTCCGGATGGGCTTTCGGGCCATCGACACCGCGAACCAGCGGCGGCACTACTTCGAGGCCGGAGTCGGCCAGGGCCTCGCCGCCGCCTACCGCGCGGGCGTGGTCATGCGCGCGGACCTTTTCCTCCAGACGAAGTTCACGTACCAGGGCGGCCAGGATCACCGGCTGCCCTACGACCCTGCGGCCGAGCTTTCCACGCAGGTCGCCCAATCGATGGCCAGCTCGCTCGAGCACCTCGGGACCGACCACGTCGACAGCTACGTGCTGCACGGGCCCGCCTCCGGCCGCGGCTGGACCGACGACGATGCCGAGGTCTGGGCCGCGATGGGGAAGGAGCGCGATGCCGGCCACACGCGGCTCCTCGGCGTGAGCAACGTCGCTCTGTGGCACCTCGAGCACATGGCGGCCACGGGCGCTGAGACTCCCGCGTTTGTCCAGAACCGCTGCTTCGCCCGCCTCGGCTGGGATCGCGAAGTTCGATCCTTCTGCGCGGCGCGCCGGATCGTCTACCAGGGCTTCTCACTGCTCACGGCCAACCCGGAAGTGCTGCGCCATCGGCTGGTCACCGGCATCGCGGCGCGCCTCGGCGCGACACCGGCCCAGGTCGTGTTCCGTTTCGCCCACGCGGTCGGGATGCTGCCGCTGACCGGCACCTCCAACGCCGAGCACATGAAGCAGGACCTGGCCAGCCGCGACCTGTCGCTCGCCGCCGACGAGGTGCGGGCGATCGAGTCGCTGGCCGGCTGACGGCGCGTCGCGGCCCTGATCCTCGCCGCCCGCACAGTAGGGCCCCGCACAGTACGGCCTTGACAGAGCAACACGTTCGCGGGTAGGTAGCGGGTATAAGGAGGGAGCCATGATTTACGAAGTTCGAACCTACACGCTGCGCACCGGGGCCGTGGCCGAATTCGAGGACCGCTTTGCCAAGCGCAAGTCGCTGCGGGAAAAGCACTCGAAGCTCGGTGCCTTCTGGCACACCGACTTCGGCCCGCTCAATCAGGTCATCCACGCCTGGCCGTACGAGGACTTGCAGCATCGGACGGCGGTGCGCGACGCGATGGCGAAGGACACCTCGCTGCAGCAACTGCCCGGCGGGCGGGATCTGATCGTCGAGCAGCAGTCCGACATCATGATCCCCGCTCCGTTCATGCAACCGCTCGGCAGCCGCGACTTCGGCACCGGGAATTTCTACGAGATGCGGATCTACACGTACGCACCGGGCGACCTTCCGGCGGTGCTGGAGGCGTGGGGCAAGGCCGTTCCCGGCCGTGAGAAGCTCTCGCCGCTGGCCGCCTGCTGGACCAGCGAGCTCGGGGCCCTGAACAAGTTCGTGCACGTCTGGGTCTACAAGGACTCCAACGATCGCACGCGCATCCGGGACGAATCCCGGAAGGGTGGCCAGTGGCCGCCGCAGTCCGGGGTGCGACCGATCCGGCAGGAAAACAAGCTGCTGATCCCGGCGTCCTTCTCGCCCCTGCGGTAGTCTTCCACTGTCGATCTCGCCCGGGTCGGCCTGGCCTGCCAGCCAGACGGGCCGCCCGGGCGGTTCGCAGCGACCGCTCCGCGACATCCCGAGCGCCCTTCATGAAGGAAGGGGAAGGAACCGATGGCATCTCTCAGCCGGCAGCTTGCGCAGTGGGTCGTGGGTCTGCGCCATCAAGATCTGCCTGCCGCGGTGGTCGATCGCGCCAAGGGGGTGACGCTCCATGGCCTCGCCTCGGTCCTCCTCGGCTCCGAGGCACCTGGCGGCCGGCAGGCCGTGAAGCTCATCACGGAAGAAGAAGCCGGCGTGCGCGACGGCGCCACCATCATGGTGAGCGGCGCCAGGGTGACGAAGGGCGGCGCCGCGTTCGCCAACGCGGAGATGGCGATGGCCGGCGGGAAGTGGGACACCTTCCGCATGCTGACGCATCCGGGCACCAGCATCATCCCCGGCGGCTTCGTCGCGGCCGAAACGGCGGGGGCCTCGGGACGGGACTTCATCACCGGCATCGCGGCGGGCTACGAGGTCATGGAGCGGCTGGCCGCGGACTTCATTCCGACGGTGATGGCGCGCGGCTTCCACGCCGGTGTGGTGTTCGGCATCTTTGGCCCGGCCGTCGCCGCCGCGAAGATGATGCGCTTCACGGAGGATCAGGTGAACAGCACCATCGCGCTCTGCGCGAGCCTGGCCGCCGGCAACCTGGAAGGACCGCGGAGCGGCGGCCGCGCCCTGCGCGAGGGCGGCGCGGTGCGCAACGCCATGCTGGCGGTCGCGCTGGCGAGGCAAGGGCACGTTGGCGGCGAGACCGTCCTCGAGGGCGATGCCGGCTTCTATCACGCCTATGCGGGCAACAACCAGGGCCGCCTCACCTACAGCTTCGTCGGCGATACTCAGACCAGCCTCGACAGGATCACCGCGGCTCTGGGGAAGGACTGGATGTTCCTCGAGACGCTCTACCGCATCTATTCGACGGCCGGCTACAACATCGCGCATGTCGACGTCACCGCGAAGCTCTGCGAAGAGCACAACATCGCCTACAAGGACGTTGATCGCGTCGAGGCAGTGGTGAACTGGCTCGAGACTCAGTATCCCAGCCCGGCCTTTCCGAGCCGGCGGGAAGACGCGGAGCCGCGGCCCGGGAGCACGCCGTACTACACGGCGTACGGCGTCGTGAGGCGCGGCTTCCCGGTGCTGCGGAGCCAGGTCGACCCGTCTGGCGCCGACGACCCGCCCGAGGTGCTCGATCTGATGAAGCGGGTGACCCTCATCCCGTCGCACGAGATGACGCTCTTCGGCCCGCGGATCACGATTCACACCAGGGACGGCCGGAGCTACACGAAGCAGTCCACCGGGCGCGAGTTCATGTGGGACTTCGACGAGGAAGCGCGCCGTATTCGCGAGGTCATCCCCGGGATCCCGATACCGGCGGCGCAGTTCGAGGACATCATCGCGACCTGCCGCGACCTCGACCGGCAGGACAGGGCCGACACGCTCATTCAGCTGACCCTGAGGAAGGCGTAAGGTCGCCGCACTGCCGGTAGGGGCATTGGCTCGGTCCGCTCAGGGGCGGAGCTCCCGGACCGGCTTGCCGGCCAGCCAGGCCTTCACGTCCTCCAGCGCCTGGCCGTAGAAGATCCGATATCCCTCCTCGGTCACGTAGCCGAGATGCGGCGTGATCACCGTGTTCGGGAGGTTGCGCAGGGGATGGTCGAGAGGTAACGGCTCCTCGTCGTACACGTCGAGGCCCGCGCCCGCGATCGTTCCCTGACGGACCGCGGCGACGAGCGCGGCTTCGTCGACGATGGGGCCGCGCGAGGTATTGACCAGGTAGGCCGTCCGCTTCATGCGGGACAGCTCGCGCGCTCCGATGAGCCGACGCGTGCGATCGCCGAGCACGAGATGAATGCTCACCACGTCCGCGCGAGCCAGCAAATCGTCCTTGGCGACGAGCGTGGCCCCCACCTCGGCGGCGCGCGCGGCCGTGAGGTTCTGGCTCCAGGCGATCACGTCCATCTCGAACGCGCGGCCGACCTTGGCCACGCGCGAGCCCAGCCCGCCGAGCCCGATGACGCCGAGAGTCTTGCCCTTCAGGCCGAGCCCGCAGCTGACCTGCCACCGGCCCTCGCGCGTGGCGCGATCTTCGGTCGGGATGCGGCGAACGAGGGCGAGGATGAGTCCCCATGTCAGCTCGGCCGTCGGATACGGAAGCCCCGCCGTCCCGCAGACGATGACCCCGCGCTCCACGGCCGCGCCCACGTCGATGGACGCGTTGCGCATCCCCGTCGTCACCAGAAGCCTGAGCCGCGGTAGCTTCTCGAGGAGCGCGCGCGGAAACGCGGTCCGCTCGCGCATGGCCACCACCGCGTCGAAGTCGGCGAGTCGGGCGGCCACCGCGCCGGCGTCATTCAGGTGGTCGGCGAAGATGACCAGCTCGGTGCCCGCGGGAAGACTCGTCCAGTCGGCCATGCGACGGGCAACGCCTTGATAGTCGTCCAGGATCGCGACACGGGTCATGCTCGGCTTCCTTTCTTGTTATTGAGTGATGAACCCCGGGCACAATACCACCGAGAGAGGATTCAGTCAGGCTGCGTAACGGTGTACGATCCTGCCCACGACCGATCGGGGAGGGAGGACACCTATGGCTCGCCGCTCATCACTGGCGTCAGCGGTTGCCCTCGTCCTGACCATTGCGCTGGTACCGCCGGGCCCCGGGCCGGCCGCCGCCCCAGAGGGGCGCTCGGAAGCGCCCGTGGGCCGCTCGGAAGCGCCCGTGGGCCGCTCGGAAGGACAGGTCACCTTTGCCGTCACCGTCACGCTGGCGCCCACGTGGTTCGATCCCGCCGAGACGCCGGGCGTGATCACGCCGTTCCTCACGCTCTACGCGCTCCACGACGCGCTCGTCAAACCGATGCCGGGCAACGCGTGGGCGCCGGGCCTGGCGGAGTCGTGGACCGCGTCGAAGGACGGGCTCATGTACGAGTTCGTGCTCCGGAAGGGCGTACGGTTCCACAACGGCGATCCCCTGACCGCCGAGGACGTGAAGTTCTCGTTCGACCGCTACAAGGGCGGTGGCGCCACCACGCTGAAGGCGCGCGTCGCCGCCGTCGAGATTGTCGACGCGCAGCGCATTCGCTTCCGGATGAAGCAGCCGTGGCCCGACTTCATGACGTTCTACGCGACGCCGGCGACCAGCGCCGCCTGGATCGTTCCCAAGAAATACATGGAGCGCGTCGGTGACGACGCCTTCAAGAAGGCGCCGGTCGGGGCGGGGCCGTACCGCTTCGTATCGTTCAACCCGGGCATCGAGCTGGTCGTCGAGGCCTACGAGGGTTACTGGCGGAAAACGCCGGCGGTGAAGCGCCTCGTGTTCAGGTCGGTGCCGGACGAGTCGACGCGCATGGTGACGGTCAAGCGCGGCGAGACCGACATCGCGTACGGGCTCAGAGGGCCGGACGCCGAGGAGGTGAGGCGGACGCCCGGCCTCACGCTCAAGGTGGTACTCCCGACGGTCAGCCAGTGGGTCGTCTTCACCCAGCAGTGGGACCCGAAGTCGCCGTGGGCGGACCGCCGCGTCCGGCTCGCCGCCAACCTCGCGATCGATCGCAAGGCCTTCAGCGACGCGGAGTATCTCGGATACGGCCGGCCGGCGCCGAGCATCATCCCTCGCGATTTCGAGTTCTACTGGGCGCCGCCGCCGTACCCCTACGATCCGGCGCGGGCGAAGCGGCTCCTGGCCGAGGCGGGCTATCCGAAAGGCTTCGATGCGGTCGAGGTCGGGACCGACGTCGTGTTCTCGCCCGAGGCCGAGAGCGTCATCAACGGCCTTCAGGCCATCGGCATCCGCGCGCGGCTGCGCCCGCTCGAGCGCGCGGCCTTCTACAAGGCGGACCAGGAGAAGCAATTCAAGCACCTGGTCCGCGTCGGCAGTGGAGCCGCCGGAAACGCCGCAACGCGCATCGAGGCGTTCGTGATCTCGGGCGGCATTCGCTCCTACGGCGGCTACGGGGACATCGACGCGCTCTTCCAGGACCAGGCGGTCGAGATGGACACGAAGCGACGCGAGGCGCTGCTCCACAAGATCCAGCAGCTCATGTACGAGCGCGCGATGTTCGCGCCGATCGTGGAGCAGGCAGGATTGATCGGCGTCGGTCCTCGGTTGGCGGAGGTGCCTTCCATCACGGGGCACCCGTTCATCTCGCCCTACGAGGATCTCAGGCTGAAGGGAGCATCCCGGTGAGGTCGGGCTGACGCGCCGGCGAGCCGCGAGCCCCATCGCATCGGCCGCCAGCTCCGGCAGCCAGGCCTGCGGCGGCATCATCAGCAGAGCGGTGGCCGCAAATGCCCACGCGCGCTTCGACCATGACAGCGGCCGGAAGAAGTAGCCCACGCACCCGATGCCGAGCAGCACCACCCCGATCGACGCCGTCAGCATCGTGACCACGATCTCCCCGAGCGTCCCGCGGCCGATCAGCGCCGAATGGAAGACGAAGACGAACGGGACGACGTAGGCCACGATGCCGAGACGCATCCCCGTCCAGCCCGTCTTCCAAAAATCGGCCTTGGCGATCGCGGCGGCGGTGTACGTGGCCAGACAGTCCGGCGGGGTGATGAGCGAGAGCATGCCGGAGCGCTTTACCTCGAGGTACTTTCCTCGGCGGCGACGCGGTCACCGTCCTTCAGCCCGTCCGGGGGACTGACCACGAGCCGTTCCTTCCCGGTGAGACCCGAGATGATCTCGACCGACTGCCCGAAGTCGCGGCCCAGCTGAACGCCCAGATAGTGCACGATGCCGTCGCCGCCCACGGTGATGACTTGAGACCCGGCGGCCCGCGCGATGAGCGTGGTCGCGGGGACGACCCACAGGGCGTCCGCCGGCACGAGGCTGAACTTGACCTGGGCGTACATCCCGGGCATGAGCGCCCCGTCCGCGTTGCGCAGCCGCACTTCCGTGAGAAGGGTGCGCGACGTGGGATCGAGGGCGCCCGCGGTACTCGCGATCTTCCCGACGAACGGCCGCTGCGGGTACTCGGGCACCAGGATCCCGGCCTCCTGGCCCGGCACGATGGAGCGGACGAACGTCTGCGGGACATTGACGAAGACGCGGAGGTTCTCGACCCGCGCGATCCGGAACAGCGGGCTCGCGCCGGTGCCGCTGCCGGAGGTGATCAGCGCGCCGCGGTCGATGCCCCGCGCCGTGATGATCCCCGCGAACGGCGCCTCCAGCTTCTGGAAGGACTGGAGCGCCATCAGCCGCTGCACGTTGGCCTCGTTCGCCGCGACGTTCGCCCGGGCCGCCCCCACGCTGGCCTCCAGGGCGCCGACGTTGGCCTGCATCGCGTCGACGTTCGCCTGGGTTGCCGCCGTGGCCGCCCGGGCGGCCGCGAGCGCCGCTCGCTTCTCGTCCGCATCCTGATGCGCGACGAGCTCGTCGCGCTCGAGTCGGCTGAAGCGCTCCGCGGTGGCGCTGGCGAAGCCTTCGTTGGCCGTCGATTGATCGACGCTCGCGCGGGCCTGCTGGAGGGTCGCCTGGGCCTGCGTGAAGCTCGCCTGGGCTTGTGCGAGGCCCGAGCGCGTCTGGGCCAGGGCGGCGCGGGCCTGGCTCAACTCCTGGTCCAGCTCCGGCGTGTCGATCTGGGCCAGGACCTTCCCTGCCGCCACGCGCTCGCCGATGTCGACGTAGCGCTCGCGGACGTAGCCGCTCGTGCGGGCGTAGATGGCCGTCTCTTCGATCGCCTGGATGTTGCTGGGCAGGACGAGGTCGATCGGCCCGTCGGCGCGCCGAGGCGGCACGACGCTCACGGGCACGAGCCCGGCTGCCGGCGCCGTGGCGGCCGCGACGAGCTCAGCGCTCTGCCGCAGGCGCGGCACCACGCCGATGACGAGCAGCGCGACCAGCAGGGCCACGCCGATGAGGAGACTCCACGTCGTTCGTGACTTGGGCATCGCTCACTCCTGGGTTGGGGTTGCGTCGCCATCGGGCGACGCGGGATCGGTGAGGAAGTCCTGCCGCGGCGGGCGCCGGCGGAGAACGCTGTAGACGAGGGGGACGAGGAAGAGCGTGGCGACCGTGGCCACCGCGAGGCCGCCGATCACCGCCCGCCCCAGGGGCGCGTTCTGCTCGCCGCCCTCGCCGAGACCGAGGGACATGGGCAGCATGCCGATGATCATGGCGAGGGCGGTCATCAGCACCGGGCGCAGCCGGGTGGCGCCGGCCGCGAGGGCGGCGCTCCGCGAGTCGCGGCCTTCGAGCATCTGGTCGTTCGCGAACGTGACCATGAGGATGCTGTTCGCGGTGGCGACGCCGACGCTCATGATGGCGCCCATGAGGGCGGGCACGCTGAACGTCGTCTGGGTGACGAAGAGCATCCACACGATGCCGCAGAAGCCAGCCGGCAGCGCGCTGATGATGATGAAGGGATCGAGCCAGGATTGGAAGTTGACGACCATGAGCAGGTAGACGAGAGCGACGGCGAAGATCAGGCCGAGGCCCAGCCGGGTGAAGGCGGAGCTCATGCTCTCGACCTGACCGCGCACCGCGATCGTGTGCCCGGGCGGTAGCTTGGGCCTGAGCTCCGCCGCGATCCCGTACACCGCGGTCGCCACGCTGCCCAGGTCCCGGTCCTGCACGTTGGCGTAGATGTCGAAGACCGGCTGCACGTTCGAGTGGCTGATGACCGCGGGGGCCTCCCGTCGTTCGAGGGTAGCCAGATTGCTGAGGAGCTGTGGCTGGCCGGCCCCACTCGGGGTGACCGCGGTGTTCATACGTGATGCCGGTGCGGGGATCGGACCAGTAGTTCGGGGTGACGACCGCGCTCGAGCTGAGCGAGACGAGGACGTTGTTGGCCACGTCGCGCTGGGTGAGGCCCAGCTGGACGGCGCGCGAGCGATCGACATTGACGAGGAGGGACGGGGTATTGATCACCTGGTGCAGGTGGACGTCGACGGCGCCCGGAATGCGCGCCATCCGGGCGGCGACCTCGAGGGCGATCCCGTGGGTCGCCAGCTGGTTGTACCCCGTGACCTGCACGTCGATCGGCGCCGGCAGCCCGAAGTTCAAGATCTGACTCACGATGTCGGCGGGCTGGAAGAAGAACGTGACGCCTGGGAACTCGCGCGGGAGCGTCTCCCGGAGGGTCTTCCTCCAGCGCGCGGTCGGGTGATGACGATCGGGATTCAGCGAAACGAGAATCTCCCCGTCCGCGGGCCCGATGGTGACGCTGTCGGTGAAGCCGAGATTGACCGGCTGCGGCTGGCCGATGTTGTCGATCACGAGCTGGATCTCGTCGTTCGGGATGAGGCGGCGAATCGCCGCTTCCACGTCCGCGAATACCTGCTCGGTCTCCTCGATGCGGGTGCCGGCCGGCGCCCGCACGTGAAGGCGGAACTGCCCGGTGTCCACCTCGGGGAAGAAGTCGCGACCGACGAAGGGGACAAGCGCGAGGCCGCTCACCGCGACCACGACGAAGGCGCCGAGCATGCGTCCGCGCCGGGCGAGCGCGGTCTCGAGGGCGTGGACGTAGGTCACGCGCAGCCGCTCGAACCGGCGCTGAAACCCGTCGTGGATTCGAGCGAACAGACTCGGCTCGGCGCCAGCCTCGGCGCGGCCGTGGGCCTCGGTCGCGAGCAGGTAACGCACGAGCGTCGGGACGATCGTGCGCGACAACAGATACGACGCCAGCATGGCGAACACGACGGCCATGGCCAGCGGCGTGAAGAGGTACCTCGCGGGGCCGGTGAGGAACACCACCGGCACGAAGACGATGCAGATCGACAGGGTCGAGACGAACGCGGGCGTGGCGATCTGCTGGGCGCCGTCGAGAATGGCCTGCACGAGGCGCTTGCCCAGGCCGAGGTTCCGGTGGATGTTCTCGATCTCCACGGTGGCGTCGTCGACGAGGATGCCGACCGCCAGCGCGAGCCCGCCGAGCGTCATGACGTTGAGGGTGTGAGCACGACGAGCGTGCTGCGCCAGCTCCCGAGGAAGAGCAGGATCATGACTCCGGTCAAGCACGCCGCGATCGCGCCCTCGGTCAGCACGCCGGTGATGGCGGCACGCACGAAGAGCGACTGATCGAAGAGCTCCTTGACCTCGAGCCCGGGGGGCGCCGACGCCCGGATCGTCGGGAGCAGGTCCTTGAGCTGCTTGACGATCGTGAGCGTCGAGGCGCCCCCCTTCTTGATCACGGTGAGGAGCACGGAGCGGCGGCCGTTCTGGCGCACGATGTTGGTCTGGACCGCGAAGCCATCACGCACGTGCGCCACGTCGCGCACGAAGACGGTGGCGCCGTTGACCACCTTGACGGGCAGCTCGTTGAGCGCGGCCACGGCGTCGGGGCTGCTGTTGAGGCTGACACGGTATTCGCGCGGCCCGAGCTTCACGGTGCCCGACGGCAGGGTCAGATTTTGTAGGTTCACGGCGCTGCTGACGTCCGCCGCCGAGATCGACTTCGCGAGCAGCGCCTGCGGATCGAGATCGACCATGACCTGACGCGGCTTGCCACCATACGGCAACGGGAGAGTGATGCCCTGGATCGGCGCGATCTGCTGACGGATGCGGTAGATCCCGTAGTCGTACAGCTGGGCTTCGGAGAGCGTCCTGCCGCCGAGGGCGAGCTGGATGATCGGCACGCTCGAGGCGTTGTACTGGACGATGAAGGGCGGGACCGCGCCCGGCGGCATGACGCGCAGGATGGTCTGCGACACGGCCGTCACCTGCGCCAGGGCCGCTTCCACGTTCACGTTCGGCTGGAAGTAGATCTTGATGACGCTGACGCCGGGATAGGTTTGGGACTCGATGCTCCGCACGTCGCTGACGACGGACGAGATCGTGTACTCGGAGTAGGTCGTGATACGCGCGGCCATCTCTTCCGTGGACAGACCGCCGTAGTTCCAGATCACCGACACGACTGGAATATCGATCTCCGGGAAGATGTCCGTCGGCGTGGTGACGATCGCGAACACGCCGAGCAGCACGATGGCGAGCCCCATGACGACGAAGGTGTAAGGGCGGCGGAGTGCCAACCGAACGATCCACATGGGGCTCAGCTTCTCCTTGTTCTGTGGATGCAAACCCGCCCGGCCACGATTCACGGGATCGCGCGGGGGTAGCCGCCGATGCTCACGAGGTGAGCAGTACGCGAGGGATTTCTGTCCGGCGTCCGCGGGCTGACGTAACGATCGGGCGTAGTGCCCGATCCGCGCGCCCATCGGCGTGGCGCCCGGCCTGAGGTGATACGGTGAGAGGCGATGCGCAGCTCCGTCCGATCGCTCCCCCCCGGCGTCCAGCGCTGGGCCACTCGCGTGCGATGGCTCCGGTGGCTCGACGCGCTCGCGGCCTGGCTCGTCGTCTGGTGGCTCCTCGCGCTGCTGCCGGCAAAAATGACACCCGTCACGCCGGCGGTCGCCGCGCCGATGCTGGTCGGGCTCGCGGCGCTCGCAAGCCCGGTGCGACGACGCTGGGGGCCAATCAGGGCGCTGGTCGCGCTGTCCGTGAGCCGCGCGCTCAGGCCGGGCGACCGCGCCTGGCTCGTGCTGCCCACGCACATCGAGCCGGTCATCGTCACGGCGCGTCGGCGGCTGCGGCTGGTCGTCGCGCGACCCGACCAGGGCTCCACGGAAGGCCTCGAAGTGCGTCGCACCCGCGTCCTCGTCGTCCCGCCGACGGGGTGAGCGCTGCTCGGCAGTTCAGGCTAGAGTAGGCGCATGCTGCCGCCCGAAACCATCGACGCCGCGGCTCGCGCCTCGTTCGAGATGCACCGGATGCGCGTCCGCTACGGCCCGCTCGACGCCACGCTCAGGGCAGCCCCGCTCGACGACGCCTATCGGATCCAGGACGCGCTGCATCGAATCATGGCCAAAGCCGGGCGGGGCGAGATCGCCGGCTGGAAGATCGCCCTCACCTCCAGGGCGATGCAACGGATGACCGGGGTAGATCAGCCCGCCGCCGGCGCCATCTTCTCGAAGGTCGTTCACTCCTCGCCAGCGCGCGTTGATCTCGCGGCCTATCACCACCTGGGCGTGGAGTTCGAGGTGGCGGTACGGCTCGGCGACGACTTGCCGGCGGGCGATGGACCCTGGACGCGCGCGTCCGTGGCCGGCCGGGTCGCCGCCTGCCTGCCGGCGTTCGAGCTGGTCGAGGACGGCGACGCCGACTACACGACGCTCGACGCCTTCACCCTTGTCGCGCAGAACACGTGGAACGGCGGCGTGGTGCTCGGCGCGCCGATCACGGAGTGGCGTGGCGTCGACCTCGAGCGCGCGGTGACGCGCTGCTGGGTGAACGACCAGCCCGGCGGCCAGGGCAAGACCGGCGACGCGATGGGCCATCCCTTCGACGCCGTGGCGTGGCTCGCGAATCTCCTCAACCACCGCGACCGCGTGCTCGAGCGCGGCATGGTCGTGATGACCGGAAGCAGCATCACCACCAGGTTCCCGGCGCCGGGTGACCGCGTGCGCTTCGTCGTCGAGGGCCTCGGCGAGGTTGCGCTGGAGGTCGCGCGGTAACGGAAACTCGCGTGCTATGGTGAGGCCTCTCAGGAGGACGCCATGGCCCGCCTCGCTACCAAGGAGCTCTGGTAAATGGCCCTGAAAGATAGCACCGCCTTCGGCATGTCTCTGCCCCACCGCTCCCCCGACACGATCGACATGTTGGCCGTGCGCCAGGTCGCCCAGCGCGCCGACGCTCTGGGGTTCCGGGACCTGTGGGTGACGGAAAATACGCTGGACCACGTCTTCTGCTTCGATCCCATGGTGATCCTGACCTATGCGGCCGCGGTCACCACGCGGATCCGCGTCGGTGTCGCCGTGGTCGTCCTGCCGGTCCGCAATCCGATCCACGTCGCTCATGAGATCGCCACGCTCGACTACGCGAGCAATGGCCGCGCGATCCTCGGTGTTGGACTGGGCCGGGACCACCACTACTCACAGTTCCAGGTACCCCGCGAGCGCCGCGTGCGGCGCTTTCGCGAAGGGGTCGAGCTCATCAAGGCGCTGTGGACGGAATCGAAGGTCGACTACCGCGGCAGCATTTTTCAGCTCGACGGCGGCACCATGGCGCCCAAGCCCGTCCAGAAGCCGCATCCGCCGATCTGGCTGGGCGGTGGACACCCCGATGCGATCCGGCGCGCCGCGGCCGTTGCCGACGGATGGATGGGCTCAGGCGGCTCGAGCACGGCCGAATTTTCCCGACATGTCCCCGCATTGCGCGTGGCACTGGAGAAGGCTTCTCGCAACCCGGCCAAATTCCCCATCTCGAAGCGGGTGTTTCTCTCCGTGCACGAGCGCCCTGATGTGGCACGAGCCGAGCTCCACCGCTGGTTCACCACGGTGTATCACAACCCCGGTGGGACCGATGCCTCCGGTGTCCACGGCACGCCGGAACAGGTACGCGAGCGGCTGGAACAGCTGGTGGCAATGGGCGCGAACCATCTCCTGCTCAACCCGGTTTGCCGCCACGTCGAGCAACTGGAAGCGCTGGCCTCGATCGTGGGGTTCTCCTAACGTCCCGGCGTCACGCCTCTGCGAAGAGCCCCTCCACCCTGGCCAGCACTGGACTTGAGAGCAGGGCCGGCTGATGAGCCGGCAGGTCCACCCAGACCGGGAACTCCCGCCCGGTGATCTTGCGAGCCTTGGTGACGCCGCCCAGCGACATCATGGTCTGCCAGGAGGCCGCGAGATCCGGGTGGGCCAGTAGGAGCAGTCCGAGCCCCAGATACCCATCGGCCACGCAGGGCAGGGCCACGCCTGCCTCGGCCAGCGCCCTGGCCCGTTCGTCGGGAGCGAGAAACCGCCGGACCGGCGCCGATTGCCACGCGAGGACCGGGCACAACCCCGGGCCGGTTTCAGCGAGAGCCGCAAGCCAGGGGTGCCGAGCGTGGGAGAGGAATCGGTTGTACGCCTCGCCGATGCCATCGGGGGCGGCGTTGTGCTCCTTGAGGAGAATCGACGGGAACGGCGCATCCGGCAGGCTATACGCCCGGATCAGCGACCCTGGCACCGGGCAGCCGAACGGAGCCACCCGTCCAAGGAAGTCGGTCAGCCCCTCACCGCTGAGAGCGGCCTGAGGAATCGTGAGCAACCAGGAGGTGGCGTCGGGCCGGGTCACAGATGCCAGCAGCACCTCACCGTCGGGCCACGCCCGGCCGGTTCCGTCGCCCTCCACGCCGAGCTCGACGCTGCGGCACCATCTTTGCCAGAGGCGGCTACTGCTCGGCGTCATCGGTCAGGCTCCTTGCCGTCGCACGGCGGCGTGGTCTCAGCGATTGCGTCGTGGACGAGATACGGATAACATCCCTGGCAACGAACTCCAAGGAGGGTGACATGGCCGAAGGCAAGGTGCACGTCGAGATCGTCTACTGCGTCGTTTGAGGGTACCTCCCCGTGGCCGTCAGTGTGGCGGCCGAGTTGTCCTCGATCAACTACCGCGAAACAGCGATCACGTTGACCCCATCCGACAGCGGCCGGTTTGAAGTGTACCTCGACGGCAAGAAGCTCTACGACCGCAAGGCGCCGGGCGCGGTGGACTTCCTGCCGGCGCTCAAAGAGATCCACAAGATCCGGGATGCCATCAAAGAAGTCTTCGGCCAGGCTCCGGCCACGACGGCAGCCCACTAGGAGGGCCCATGGCCTTCGGCACGCATCACGTCCACGTGAAGACCCGGGATCCCAAGAAGACGATGCAGTTCTACGTCGACAATCTTGGCGCGACGCTGATCGCCGACCAGGGCGCTCGCGGCTACCGCGTGAGCCTTCACGGGCTGCAGCTCAACATCACCCCGTTGATCGACACGCAGAAGCGCGAGCAGCACTACGGGATCGAGCACATCGCCGTCGACACCGACGACTACACGGCGACGCTGGCCCGGCTCCGGTCCAACGGCGTGCGCGTCCTCGAGGAGCTGCCGCCCAACAACGGTCGGCGGGTCTGCTTCCTGGAGGCCCCCGACGGGGTGCAGATCGAAGTGATCGAGAAGGTGTAAGCCGTGGGCGGCGGCCGTCAGTCCGGCCAGACTGACGTCGTCAAGCAACAGGTCGCCGCTCACTGGGATCGGCGGGCGCCGACCTTCGACGAGGACTTCGGCCACAGCGTCCGCACGCCCGCCGAGCGCGCCGCGTGGGATCGCATCCTCGATCTCGTCCTCGCCGCTCGCGGCAAGGTCGACGCGTTCGACGCGGGTTGCGGCACCGGCTTCCTCACCTTCGAGCTCGCGGCCCGCGGTCATCGCGTCACCGGCGTCGACTTCGCGCCCGCCATGATCGCCGAGGCGCGGCGCAAGGCGGCGGAGCGTGGTGTCTCGGTCCGGCTCGAGGAGGCCGACGCCGAGCAGCTGCCGTTCGCGCCGGGCAGCTTCGACCTCGCCATCAGCCGTCATGTGCTCTGGACGCTTCCACACCCGGACGCGGCGATCGACGAGTGGATCCGGGTTCTCCGCCCGGGAGGACGCCTCGTGGTCATCGACAGTCAGCTCGACCCCAGCGCCGCGCCGCCGTCACAGGAGAATGCCCGCACCAGCCAGGAGTACGCCGCGGTCGGCGCCCAGCTCCCGTTCCTCGGAGGCCGGTCGCGAGAGCAGATCGAGATGCTCCTGAAGACGCACGGCCTGGTGAACGTGGCCAGCGATCCGCTACTCGATCTCGTGGCGGCCCAGGCGCAGCGAATGCTCGAGGAAGGGCAGCAGTCGCGGCCGCGCCGGCGCTACGTCGTCTGGGGAGAAACCAGGGGGACCGGCGCATGAAGACCGTCCGGATCATCACCCCGACCGGCCACCTCGGTACGACCCCACTCGAGAAGGCGAGCTTCGAGCGCGTGCGCGACAGCGGCGCGCTCAACCGCGGCGCGGTCGCGCGCCTGTTCGGCGTCGAGGAGAGCCGCGTGACCGACTTCGTCGTGTTCGAGCCGGCCAATGCGATCAAGTTCACGATCCGCCGGCTGAGGCCGAGCGGCAGCATGGGGGAGAGCGATCTCTTGGGCGCGCAGCAATACGCCCCGCTGTTCGACGTCGAGATCCCCTGACGGCACCTGCTAGGACACACGCCTGCGATTTTTGCTTGACAGCTTTCTCGGCGTGCGGTCGCCGCGTGCCGGCCGCACGTGGCAAACCGCGCGCCAGCGGCCCAGGGAAGCGCCGAGGTTCGACCGTGTGTCCGTCTCTCGAGAAAACCTCGATCGGGCGGCGATCGCTGCCCAGTGAGCCTCCCAGGTGCGTCCGAAACGGGGGTGTAGAGTCGCCCCGGCAGAAGGAGGCTCGCCATGAACATCTCCGCGGCCGAAGCGCAGACCGACCTCGAGCGGCTCGGTGACGAGATCGCCGTGCTGTCGGCGCATCTTGATGCGGCCACCGCCCGGCTCCTCGATCTCATCCGCGAGTTCGACGCCCGCGGCGGCTGGGGCAACGGCTTCCGCTCCTGCGCCGGCTGGCTGTCTTGGCGCGTGGGATTCGCGCCGGGCGCGGCCCGGGAGCACGTCCGGGTGGCCCGCGCCCTCGGCACGCTGCCTCGGCTGTCGCAGGCGCTCGCCCGCGGCGAACTGTCCTATGCCAAGGTCCGCGAGCTGACCCGCGTGGCGACCCCGGAAACCGAGGAGCGCCTGCTGGCGGTGGGCCGCGCCGGCACCGCCGAGCACGTCGAGCGGATCATCCGTGGCTGGCGGCGAGTGGATCGCAAGGCCGAGGCTGAGGAAGCCGCTCGGCAGCACGCGCGTCGTGCGCTGCATGTGTATCACGACGAAGACGGTACGGTGAGGATCTGCGGGCGACTGGCCCCGGAGGTGGGCGCCCTGCTCCTGAAGGCGCTGGAGGCGGCGCGCGAGACCCTCTACCAGCGGCGGCGCGAGCAGGCGCCGGACGCTGACCCCCCGACGATGGCGCAGCAGCAGGCCGACGCGCTCGCGGTGCTCGCCGAGACGGCGCTCCACCACGGCATCGATCCCGGCGCCCCGGGCGAGCGCTACCAGGTGGTGGTCCATGTCGACGCCGCCGTCCTGGCCGATGCCGACCAAGATGGCCAGTCCGTCCTCGAGGACGGGGCGCGCGTTCCGGCCGGAACGTCGCAGCGCCTGTCCTGCGACGCGAGCCGCGTCGTGATGCGCCACGACGCCGACGGGCGCCTGCTGGAGGTCGGCGCCCGGACCCGCACGATTCCGCCGGCGTTACGGCGCGCGCTGCACCACCGGGACCGCGGCTGCCGCTTCCCCGGCTGCGGCGTCCGCTTCGGCCAGGGCCACCACGTTCGTCACTGGGCCCAGGGCGGCCCGACGACGCTCTCCAACCTGGCTCTGCTCTGTCGCCGGCACCATCGAGCAGTCCACGAAGAGGGCTACCAGGTCGAACGCCAGCCGGACGGCGAGCTTCAGTTCCGGCGGCCCAACGGCTGGGTGATCCCGGAGGTCCCGCCGTCGCCCGACCGGGCTGAAGATCCCGCGGCGGCCATCCGAGCGCGGAACGAGAGGGAGGGACTTGCCCTGCACGCGCGGACTGCAATGCCTGGGTGGCTGGGGGAGCGCCTCGACTGTGGGCTACGCGATCGACGTCTTGCACACGCGGGCGGCCACGCTACCGAGCGGCACCGTGGGCATGTGGCGCCCCGACGCGGTGGCTGGCTCGACGACATAGGAGAAGGACATGCCGGGAAAGGTCCGCCGGATCGTGACCGGAGTGAACGGTGCGGGGCGCTCCTGCATCGTCTCGGACACGCTGCTCCCGACGGCCGCCGTTGCGCCCGGCGCGCCCGTGCGCGCGGGTCTGTGGACGACGGACTCAGCGCCGGCGTCGAACACGGGATCCGCCGATCCCGTGCCGGACGGCATCATTCTCCGGACGCCGCCTGCGCACCGTGGCGGCAGCGTCATCCGCGTCACCGACATCATCCCCGACGAGCTGCGGGCCTACGACCCCGAAGAGCTACGCCGGCGGAGCTGCAAGACCACGCCCGACCGCTCGGCGAAGCATCCAGGCTTCCACGCGACCGACACCGTGGATTACGCCATCTGCCTCGAGGGCGAAGTCTGGGCGGTCCTGGACGAGGACGAGACCCTTATGCGGCCGGGCGACGTGCTGATCCAGCGCGGCACCTACCACGCCTGGTCGAACCGCACCGACACGATCTGCCGGATGCTGTTCATCCTGATCGACGCGGAGCCACTCGCGAACCACTAGCAGGCTGCGGAAAAACCCGACGTTTGATGTTCGGGTTGCATGAGGTTTCGTCTACGATGCGCGTAACGCAGATCGAGGAGGTTTGAATGACGTGCCCAACGGCTCAGTCACGAATTGTTCGGACCGGCGGCGCCTTACGCAGTCGTCGCGCGCTCGAGGCTCTCGAACAGTCCGTCCGGCGTCGCCGCCTTCTCCAGATTCCACACCTCCGCCAGCACCCGATCGCACCCTCTGACTCCCAGCGCCCCGGAGGCCAGGCCTCGGAACTTGCGCTCGACCTCGCCATCCGTCAGCGGGTTCCGACGGTGCCCCTTCGGGTGGCTCGTCTCCGCCACGACCCGGCGCCCGTCCGTGGTCGTCACCTCGACGCGCGTGCAGGATTCTGCCGGGTAGCGGCGCGTGAACTCCGGCTCCTCGACGACGGTCAGCTTCTTCATGAGCGGCCGTAGCGCGGGATCCTGGATCCGCGCCGGCGCGAAGGTCGCCGGCGTGACGCCGCCGTCGGCAAGCGCGGCCGCCACCAGGTACGGAATGCTGTGGTCGGCCGTCTCCCGCGTTGCGGGATCCCATTTCTCCGCCTCCGCGGCCGTGCGCCGCACCGCCTCCGCATACGTCGCGACGCGCACCGACTCGATGTGGGCGATGCCGACCTGTTGCCGTAGCTCCAGCACCAGCCCGATGGGCCCCTGAGTGTGGATGACCGATGGGTACGCCTTGAAGCTGGTGCCGGTGATGCTGAACGGTTCGCCTCCGCCCCCGAAGCGCTCCCACTTCGGGGTCTCCGTCGCGAGGTGCTGCCAGAGTCCGTCGCGTCCCTCGAAGGGGTGGCCAGGACCCGTCATCCCCTCGGCCGCCAGCTCTGCCGCGAACACGCCCGTTCGGATCGCGCCCGCCGTCGCGCAGCCCTTCCACATCGAGAGCTCTCCGATTCGCGTGACTCCGAGCGGCACACCCGACGTGATCGCGATGGAGATGGCGTTCCCGATGGCCGCCTGGTCGAGCCCCAGGATCTTGCCGGCGCCGCAGGCCGCCCCGATCGCGGCAAACATCCCCTGGTCCCAGCCCTTCAGGGGGATCCTGTCCGCGAGGCGGCAGAACGCTTCGTACGCGGCGGCGATCGCCGTGATGACCGCCCGTCCGTCCGCCCCGTGGCTGTCGGCCACGGCCAGCACCGCGGGAATCATGTCACTCGGGTGGCCCGTGCCCCGTGCGGCGTAGGTGTCGTTACAGTCCAGATAGCGGACGAGAACCGTGTTCGTGAACGCCGCAAAGTCCGTGGACGTCGTCTGGGAAGAGCCCAGGATGCGAGCGGGAGGGTCTCCCTGGACTCGCGACGCGATGCGCAGCGCGATGGCCGCCGGCTCGCCATCGAAGGCACCGGCCGCGCACCCGAGGGTGTCGACCAGTGTCCGCTTCACCTGGTGGACCGCCTCCGGGGAAAGATCGGCGTAGCTCAGTCGGTGCGCGTAGTCACTCAGGTATTCGGTCGTCGCGTCCATGAAACCCTCCCGCCGTACGGATTGGCGCCATTGTACGACCACGCCGCGTTGACGCTGCCCGCGGCTCCCGCTAAGCTCTGCCCGTTCGCTCGAGCGCTGGGTCTGGGGCCATCTCGGTCGCCGGAAAGGACAAGCCGATGGCGCGCGTGAAGCTCATCGTCAACAAGGAAGATGTCGCTCCCGAGCACCACATTCTCTTCGACAAGCTGGCGGCCCTTCGAGGTCGGATCAGCGGCCCCTCCACGGTCGTGCTGCACAGCCCTGGCCTGGCCCGGCCCTGGAACGAGATCAGCGAGTACCTCCACCGGGAGAGCATCGTCGAACCGCGACACGCCGAGCTTGCCGTCTGCGCGACGGCCCGTGAGAAGGATTGCGGCTACATCTGGAACGCCCACGTGCCGCTGGCCAGGAAGGCTGGCTTGGCCGCGGAGACCATCGACGCGGTTCGCGATCGGCGGCCCGTCGCCGGACTACCCGGCCCGGAGCAGGCCGTGGTGCTCTACGTCCGGCATCTGCTCCAGAACAATCGCGTCGAGGGCGAGGTGTTCGATCAACTGCTGAAGGCCCACGATCCCCAGTGGTTGGTGGAGCTGACGGGCTGGATCGGCCGGTATGGCGCCCTCGCGGGCGTCCTGAACGCCTTCGAGGTCACGCCCGATGCTCCCGTAGAGGTGCTGTCCGAGGCTCCCAGCCCTGTGTCGACGCCGCCCACGAAGGTCCGCCCTCCGCTCTCCACGCCCCGTATCACACCCATTACGCGGCGAGACCAGGTCCCCGAGGCGCATCGAATCATCTTCGACGCAGTCGCCGAAGGCCGCGGCAGCGTGCGCGGGCCCTTCAGCATCTTGATGCATAGTCCGGTGCTCTGCCGGCGACACCTCGATGTGGGCAGCTACCTGCGGTTCAACTCTCATGTGAAGCCCGAGTCGCGCGAGCTGGCCATCGTCGCCACCGCCCGCGAGAAGGACTGCCCCTACGTCTGGGCGGCCCATGCGCCCGCGGCCCGGAAGGCGGGAATCAGCGCCGCGACCGTCACCGCGGTGCGCGACCGCAGAGACCTTACGAGCTTGCCGGCCGGCGAGCGTGACGTCGTCGACTACGCCCGTCAGCTTCTGAGAAGTAACCGCGTCGCCCAGCCGCTGTTCGACCGGCTCCAGAGTCAGCACGGCGTGCCCTGGCTCGTGGAGCTCACGTGTCTCATCGGCCACTACGGCATCGTCGCCGGCATCCTGAACGCGTTCGAGGTCGCTCCGGCGCCGGACGCCGAGTCGCTTGCCCTGGCATGACGATCGACGGGACGAAAGGAGCATGATGCTGCTCGCTGAACGCCGGAAACAGTATCGCCGAGTGCTGGAAGGCACGGTCTGCATTCACCCCGCGTCGGTATTCGACGCGATGTCGGCGCGCATGGCGCAGTCACTGGGGTTCGAGGTGGGAATGTTCGCCGGCTCGATTGCCGCGGGGACCGTTCTGGGAGCGCCGGATCTCGTCGTCCTGACCTTGACCGAGTTTGCCGAGCAGATCCGACGCATCACGCGCGGGAGCGATTTGCCCCTCATGGTGGACGCCGACCATGGCTACGGCAACGCGCTGAACGTCATGCGCACGGTGGAAGAGCTCGAGACATCGGGCGTCGCCGCGCTCACCATCGAGGATACGGTGCTGCCGACGCCCTTTGGTCGTCGGGGAGACGGGTTGGTATCCGTCGAGGAAATGCTGGGAAAATTGCGCGGCGCCGTGGCGGCGCGCCAGGATCCCGCGCTGGTCGTCATCGGCCGCACGGGTGCGTTGCGCCATGGGGGCGTCGCCGAAGCGGAAAAGCGTGTCAAGGCGTACCAGGAGACCGGGATCGACGCGATCTTTCTGGCGGGCGCCAGCAGCCGCGAGGAGGTCGAGGCGATGCATCGGGTCACCAGACTGCCCCTGATGCTGGGTGGAGCGCCCCCGGCGCTGTCCGACCGCAATTTCCTGGCGAGCCAGGGAGTGCGGATCGCCTTGCAGGGACATCACCCCTTCTACGCTGCGGCCAAGGCGGTGTACGACACGCTCAAGTATCTCCGCGAGGGAGGCGCGCCGGGCGGCCTCAAAGACCGCGTCGCCTCGGAAGAGCTGCTGGCGATCGCCCTGAAGCAGAACGACTACACACGCTGGCAAGGCGATTTCTTGCGGTGACGAGCAGGGCGCGGCGCGTCCTCTGGCGCCGCCCCGTCAGGCCAGGCGAGGTGGCGCGAGCATCGTCTACCGGAAGACGATGCTCGACGGGCTACCCGTCTTGATGATCTGGCCGGTCGGCGTGAGTGTGCCGCTGCCCCCGTCGACGCGGAACGCCACGATCGTGTCGCTGTCCATGTTCGCAGCGTAGAGCACCGCGCCCGACGGCTCGATGGCGAAAAATCGAGGCGTCTTGCCCTGCGTGGGCTCCCAGCCGACGGGACTCAGTGTGCCAGCCGCGTCGTCGATCGCGAAGATGACGAGGCTGTCGTGCCCGCGATTGGATGCATAGAGGAAGCGTCCCGACGCCGCCACGACGATCTCGGATGTCGTGTTGTGGCCCGTGAAGCTCGACGGCAACGTCGTGATGACCTGGAGCGGCGTGAGCGCGCCGCGCTCGCCGTCGAAGCGGTACGTCGTGATCGTGGAATCGAGCTCGTTCAAGACGTACGCGTAGGGCTTCGTGGGATGGAAGTCGGCGTGGCGCGGCCCAGCGCCCGGACGGCTCGCCACGGACGGCGGAGCGGCCGGCATCAGTCTGCCGCTGGCGGCGTCGATCGAGAAGACGAACGTCGCGTCGAGGCCCTTGTCGGGCACGAGGATGAAGCGGGCGCGGCGGTCGAACACGATGTCGTGCGGATGCGAGCTGGCCTGTTCCGTGCGATGCGGCCCCGGCTTGCCCGGCAGCGCCGCCAGATCGGTGACCGGCCCGAGCGAGCCGTCCACGTTGGTCGGCAGCAGCGCCACGGTGCCCGACGCGTAGTTGGCGCAGACCACGAACTTGCCGCTGCCATCCACGCCGAGCCGCACGCCGTTCTTGCCTCGGGCGTCCTGCGTGCCCAGCGGGCTCAGCTGCCCCGTGGCCTCGTCGACGCGGAATGCCGTGACGACTTCGCCATCGCCGTGCGCGGCGTACAGGAAGCGCCGTGTGCGGTCGAGCGTGAGCCACGAGGGATTCTCGGCCGTCTTCACCAGCTGCTGGTGCGTCCAGGCGCGGCTGGCGGCGTCGATCCGGTGGACGGTGATACCCTCGCCGCGCCCCCGGCGTTGCTGCGAGGTGTAGCAGCCGACGTACGCGAACTTGGGAAACGGCTGGGGACTGGTCATCGAGGCGCATCCTCCCGTCACCATCGCGGCCATCACGCCGGCGGTGCCGGCGAGGAATTCCCGGCGTGCGATTTCCATGCGTCAGTCCCCCGTGAGCGGCAACCTTAACACAGGAGAGGTACTCGGACGAGACACCGCGGTCGCGAGAACCTCGCGGACTCGCGCCGCGAGAGCTTGGTAGCGTTCCGGGGCTGTGCCCGCCAGCGCTTCGTCCCGGCTGGACGGAATGTCGAGGTAGGTCGGGAGCACAGAGAACTGCTCTGCGCTCAGGTCGTACGCCGTCCCAGCCACGCGGTTATAGAAGTGCCACTCCTCGTCCACCCGCGTCTTGAGAATGTCCCCGCCGAAGTGGTCCCAGAAAACGAGCGCGGTGACGTTGCACTGGCCGCGCGCCGGATTCTCGGGCAACCATAGCGGACTGGTCTCCACCGACCAACAACGACGAAGTGCCGCGCGGAGCTCGTTCAGGTCTGCTTCAGTCATGCTGATACCGACTCCTCCGGGTGGCGTCCCGATTCGTGTGGAAATTCGGAGCGGCTCTTCCGGTCCCCCTTGCCGATGCCCTGTCGAGACGGACAACAATCGTGGACCTGTGTCATTCCGGTTAGTGAACGTTCATTCGCGGATCGCTCTGGCCTGGTCGAAATACATGTAACTCGGGCTACCTCGGGTGAGGATCTTCGTCGTCAGCTCGACGGAGTACGTCGTCAGGTTAGGATCAATGCTGCGGCCATCGAGGTCGGCGGGGAGCTTCATCTTCAAGCCGCTCTTTTTTGAGGACCGGTAGATCTTTCCCAAGACCGCGTATTCCGTGACCCGGGGCCCGTCCTTCAACGCCTCCTCAAGCGCTCGTCCCTGACTGCCCGGCATATTAAGCGCGAGAATACGCGCGACCGTCGGCGCGATATCGACGTTCGCCGTGGGAAGCGTGTCATACATGCCCGATTTGAAGTCGGGCCCATGGGCCATCATCGAAATATGCGTGTCGGTACGTGAGAAGCTGCCGTGGTCGCCCCTTCGGTTGACCGAGCTCGCGTAGCTGATTCCAGGCCGGCCTGCCACGGCGACGTTTTCGTCGAAGCTGAAGCTGACGATGATGTCTGGGCCGCGGCCGCTCGCCGGGCTTTCCGTGTTGATGAGCCCCATACGCAGGGTTCCCGCGATGTCCCCATACTTGTCACTCACGAAGACGGCGCCGAATTGCAAGCGACTCTGGAGACTCACCACAGCGGCCTTAACGGTGTTCGCGTCACCATCGGGGACGAACAAGTAGTCGCTCCCCGCGTTCGCAGCCACAACGATGCCGCCGGCGGGAACGGGGTTCGGCACCGCGTACCTCGGGGAGGTGTACAGTTGCGCTTTGCCACACACGGTTCCATCCGCATCGTTCTTGGTGGGATGAAGGTGGGTACCGTCGAACAGGATGCCTGACAAGGTGGGGATGTTTCGACAGCCCGCGCCATCGTAGGCCTTGAGGCCATCGAGGGTGAGCAACGCGGCCGTCCGCACGAAGCCCGAGACGGAGTACCCATACGGATCATGCGAGCCGACGCGGCCATCGGCAATCCCCCGCAACGGGTAATGAGCGACATCACCGGAGACGGTGCTGTGATTGTGGTCCTGCGTGATGATGATGTCGGTGGTCTGCTCCCAGCCGAGCTGACGAATTTTGTCCACGACGCGACCCAAGATCTCATCGTTCATCTTCGTGGCGTCGATCGAGTTATATGTCCCCGGACCGTACGCGTGGTTCGTTGCGTCTGGCTCCTTCGACCAGAAGATCGTGAGGTCCGGCTTTTTCGTCGGGAGGATGTAATTCACGAATACGTCGGTCAGATACGTGAACCCACGCCGG
>QHSR01000278.1 GCA_003221635.1 Candidatus Rokuibacteriota bacterium
TGGACGCACCCGACGTTACCCAGCGTGTCTGGGAATCCGACGGAGCCTACGAGGTTCTGCGTCGCTACTATGATCGGATTTTGATCTACGGGAACAAGGAGCTGTTTACTACGTGCTCTACGTATCGCCTGCCCGAACCTCTCAAGGGGACCCACTACTGCGGTTACGTAGTAAAACAGGATCCCGTCACTCCGCTCAGGGATGTCCGCCAAACACTGCGGCTTCCCAAGGGTCGCTTTGTATTCGTTTCGGCGGGCGGGGGTGGCGACGGACAGTTGCTGATGCAGACCTATGTTCGTGCCCTTCACATCCTCGGTTCCCGTGCCGATTTCGCTACGCTCATGGTGGTAGGTGTGAATGCCCCACCTGACCTTGCACGTATGTTGGCAGCTGAGGCTCGAGGTTTGCCGATCCGGATCCTGCCGTTTGTGGACGACAGTACCAGTTGCATCGCTACCGCCGGTCTGGTTGTCTGCATGGCCGGTTACAATACATTGTCCGAAGTGCTGTATTTCAAGAAGAAGGCCCTGGTAGTGCCACGTAGCGGTCCCAGTGCGGAGCAGAGGACACGGGCCGGGTTATTTGCCCAGCGCTGCCTCATTGACGTCCTCGATCCGGCAGATCTTTCACCGGAAAGTCTGGCAGAACGCTTAGTGGAGGACCTGGAAAGGAGCGACTACCCTAAGCCAAACGGAACACCTCCCATGGACGGAGCAGTGCAGGCCGCGGATCGACTTTGGGAACTGTTACAGGCAGGAAACTATGCAGCCTCAGCCTAAGCGAGAGCGGACGATTGGTTATGTGGTTAGCACGTGGCCGCGGTTATCACAGACTTTTGTCTTGAACGAGATCCTTAGCCTGGAGGAACGCGGGCTGGATTTGCGGATTTTCTCGGCGAAAGATCCCACGGAGCAGCTGGTAAACGCAAAGGTAGCAGATGTGCGAGCACCGGTGTTTTATCTGGCGTTTCATGGCCGTTACAGCAAAATCTTCTTCGGCAACCTGCGAATTGCAAGCCGGCAGCCCGGTCGATATCTTAAGACGCTGGCGCACGCCTTGGGCTATGGCCGGCGGGATATCCTGCAACGTTTCTTTCAAGCCGGTTATCTGGCAGAGCAGCTGCGACGCGACTCAGTCGCCCACCTCCATGCCCACTTCGCCACGGCTCCGGCAACCGTTGCCATGTTCACTCACGAACTCACCGGTGTGCCCTTTACGTTCACAGCACATGCACGGGACATCTATTCTGACACGCAGCCGGAACTCCTTCGAGCAGAGATGAAGCGATCTCGATCTGTAGTCACGGTAACTGAATACAACCGGCGCCATCTACGCCAGATTGATCCAAGCCTGAATGGTAAGGTCCGGTGCATTGATTCCATTTTCGACTTTTCCGGCTTCGACTTTCAATGGCCACGTGTATCGGGTTTAGCGGCTCCGTTGATCCTTTCCGTGGCCAGGCTGGTGGAAAAGAAAGGATTGGAAGACTTGATCCTCGCCGCAGATATTCTACGCTGGCAAGGCCAGCGTTTCCGGATGCAGATCATCGGCGACGGCCATCGTCGGCAAGTGCTGGACAATAAAATAGCGGCGCTGGGGCTTGAGGAGCACGTGACGCTGTCAGGCGCTCAAACTCACGAAGAAGTGAAGCTCGCCTATGGGCGCGCTCATGTGTTTGCGCTTCCTTGCGTGGTAGCAGCGGATGGCGACCGCGATGGCCTTCCCAATGTGCTTATCGAGGCGATGGCCAGCGGCGTCCCCGTAGTCTCTACTACAGTGGTCGGCATTCCCGAGCTAATCGAGTCCGAGCGCCATGGTCTGCTCGTCCCTCCCGGCGAACCACGGGCTTTGGCTAACGCCCTGGAAAGGCTTCTGGCTGACGCCTCATTGCGCGACCGGCTCGCACGTGCCGCACGCGCGAGGATCGAAGAGCGGTTTTCGAGCGAACGCATAGCTGAGCGCCTGATGAACCTGTTTTTTCCTAGCGAGGAAGGGAAGCAGTGTCGGCATTCATAGAGTGCATTGAAGATCCGGCAATCTCGACACTTCCGGCCGTGCTGAATCCGGTGGAACTATGCAGACGTCTGCGCGAACGCCTGCCCTGGCAAATCGACGGTTTGACAGAGACGCAAGTGCGGCCGCTGCGACACCATGCGGGAAAGAGGTGTGTCGTGGAGATTGCGCTGCGGACCGTGGAGGGACCGCTTCGCCTCATTGGCAAGGTCTACTCCACCGATCACTCCGAGGTCTACCGGTTGATGAAGGTAGTCAGTGCGGCGGGCTTTGCTCCCGGTGAAGAGTTCTCAATTCCTCCACCGGTTGCTTACATAGACGATTTACAGCTCTTGTTGCAGGAGAGAGTTGAAGGCAAACCGTCTACAGAATCGTTTCTGTCAGACGATGAGTCGATACGGAAAGCTGCCGCTGAGCGTTGTGCTTTATGGTTGGCCAGGTTTCATGCTATGGCTCCCCGGGTCGGGTCAAGTTTCGACCTCGGCAGTCATCTGCTCGCGATTGAACAATGGTTCCTCCGCGTCGTCTCACTGGAGAGATCTTTAGCTGATAAGGCCGGAGCCTTATTCAGGGGGTTGGAATACGCTTCGTCGAGGCTGCAACCAAACGAGATGGTTGCTGTTCACGGTGACTATACTCATCATCAAGTCATCCTGGGGCAGGGCTCCACCGTCGCAACAGATTGGGACAATTATGGCGTGGCCGACCCTGCCCGGGATGTCGCTCGATTCATCGTCGGGCTTCAGCGATTTGGGCTGCGCTTCCAAGGATTCATCGGAGCCCTGGATGGTCCGGCGCAGATATTTCTTAAGGCATATGTCGCGACAGGCCGTTTTGACGTTTCAACCCGCCTTCCATTCCAGAGGGCGGCGGCCTGCTTGGAGCACGCCAAGCATGATGTTCATAAGCGGGCTCAAAGATGGCGCGAGCGGGCTGAGGCGACGCTCGATGAAGGCCTCCGTACTTTGGAGGCAGGAGTATAAACGTGGTGAGCGAGCCAGCGTTGCAATCGATTGAGTCAAGAACGATCAGTGATCCGGGGATCCCCACGCTTTCATCTGTTTTGGACTCAGCAACGATGCGGCAGCACCTTCGGCAGGCTCTTCGCGGCCGATGTGACGCGATCGAGGAAATTCGATTCCAGGTTCTCAAGCATCACCCGGGAAGTCGCTGCACGCTTGACATCGCGTTGTTGACTGCCACCGGGTGGGATTCCCTGATCGGAAAGGTTTACGCTGCCGATCGCTCGGACGTGTATCACGCCATGGTCGGATTAAACGGGGCGGGATTTCAGCCGGAGGGTTTATTCACAATCCCACAGCCCCTTGCTTACATTCCAGATCTGCACCTTCTGCTTCAGGAGAAAGTCCAGGGCCCTCGAGCCAAGCAAATTTTTCTGATGGGCAGTGAACGCGAGCGCGCCGACGCGGCGGAGCGATGTGCACGATGGCTGGCTAAGTTTCACGCCGTAGGTCCTCGATCAGGAGAGGTCTTTGAAGCAACGAATCATCTCCGGTCCATCGCACGGTGGTCCCAAAGAATAGCCAATCTGGGCGAACCCTTCCGACCCATGGTTGGACGGTTAGCCAGGCTTCTGGAAGACGGAGCGGTAACCCTGAAGGCAGCGCGACTGTGCGCCAGCCACGGCAGCTACAACTGTAATCAGATCATCTTGGCTGAACGCCGCACGGTTGTGTTCGACTGGGACAGCTGCGACATCGCAGACCCATGCCGCGATGTCACACGGTTTCTAGTCGCGCTCCAGCGGCTTGGGTTCAAGTATCTCGGCACCATCAAGGCGCTTGATGGTGCGGCCGAAGTCTTTTTACAGACCTACGAGGCTTTGAATCCGTTCACGATTACGGCAAACCTTCCGTGGTACACAGCCTTTACTTGTCTGACACTTGCCAAGTATGAGGCGAACCGCCCGGTTTGCACCTTCCGGGATGGGATCGAGGCGCTGATTGCCGAAGGGCTTCGCGCCCTGAAGGGATGAGGAGGAGAGAGCACCAATGAGCAAGTTGGTCGATAGCAGCTCAGATCCAGCTATTCCAACGCTGGCGGCTGTCCTTGATCCGGCGGAGCTGGTTAAACAGCTTAGTATGTGTGAGGCTCCTCGACGGCAGTGGGACCTATCACAGGGAGTTCGCGTTATCGTGCTCAAGTGGAAGAGAGCGAGCCGATGCACATTCGAAATTGCCCTGAAGAACGCGAGTGGGTGGGAAGAAAAACTGATCGGTAAGGTTTACGCCGAAGACCGGATCGACATCTATCAAACCATGGAAGAACTCCAGCAAGCTGGCTTTGGCTCCGAGCAAGAGTTCGGGATTCCTTGCCCAATCGCTTTC
>QHSR01000279.1 GCA_003221635.1 Candidatus Rokuibacteriota bacterium
ATGCAGCGCTTCTTCGACGCGGGCGTGCAGGAGATCCGGCTGGTGTTCAACGAGCCGGACAAAGAAGCGTACCTCCAGGCGCTGCGGGCAGTCGCTCCGCGCGGCTAAGGCAACCGGCGAGCGCTCGCCGGTGAGGTCACCCATGAAATTCGGCCTCTACAGCTCGATCGCCAGTCCGCCACGCGGCGAGCGCCTCGATCGCTGTATCGAGGACGTCATCGCCGAAGCCCAGCTCGCCGAGGCGAGTGGCTTCGACTCCTGCTTTTTCGGCGAGCATCATCAGGATAGCGACGGCTTCCTGCCCTCGCCGCTCATCGTCGCCGCCGCCGTGGCGGCGCGCACGCAGCGTCTCCGGGTCGGCACCTCGGTCATCCTGCTACCGCTCCACCATCCCGTGCACGTGGCCGAGGACGCGATCACGCTGGATCTGGTCTCCAGGGGGCGTGTCGTCCTCGGCGTCGGCATCGGCTATCAGCCCGCCGACTTCCGCGCTTTCGCCGTACCGATGGAGCACCGCATGGCGCGTTTCGAGGAGAGCGTCGAGATCCTGCGCCTGTGCTGGGCGGGCGAGCGGTTTTCATTCCGCGGCAAGCACTACACGCTCGAGGACGTGCAGATCACGCCGCGGCCGTTTCAGAGGCCGGGACCGCCGCTCTGGTTCGGCGCCAGCGTGCCGGCGGCCGCGCGCCGGGCCGGTCGGCTCGCCGACGGCTTCGTGGGCACGCCCAGCACGAGCTTGGAGAACGCGACGGAGCTGGCCGACATATATAAGGATGCGGCTCGCCAGGCCGGGCGGACGCCCGAGGTCGTTCAGATGCGCGATGCATGGGTGGCCCGAACGCGGGCCGAGGCCGACGCGGTGTACGGCCCGCACGTCATGGCGGCGTACCGTTACTACTGGGAGCACCGGCTGGCGGAGTTTCGCAGCATGCCGGCCGACACGCCGTTCACGCTGGAAAATCTGGCGCCCGATCGCCTGATCCTCGGCGACGCCGAGACGTGCGTACGGGAATTTCAGCGCTGGCAGAAGGCCACGGGGGCGAGCACCTTCCTGCTGCGCCTGCGCCACGCCCACTCGGGCGGGCCGCCGCACGAGAAGATCATGGACGCGATCCGGCTGTTCGGCGAGCGCGTGCTGCCCTACTGCTGAGGCGGCGCTTGCGCCGCTTCGAGGAGTACCTCGCCACCGGCTGGACCCTGATCGGCACGGCGGACGAGGTACGCGAGAGTCTCCAGCAGTATCTCGAGGCGACCGGGTATCAGCGCGTGATGCTGCTGATGGCGCTGCCGGGCCTGGACACCGCGCTGGCGCTGCGATCGATGCGCTTGTTCGTGGACGAGGTGGTGCCGGCGATGACCCCGGTCGCGCCGGCTCAGCTCTGACGCACGTACTTGTCCACGCGCTTTCGCGTTCCCAGCGCCAGGTAGATGTCGCCGCGACCATCCACCCAGCTCCCGTGGGCCGACAGCGAATCCCAGCGCGCGACCACGGTGCCCTGCCGGTCCATGAGGCTGATTCTGGGCGACAGCCCTTCCACGCCGCCTTCGCTGATATAGAGGATGCCGTCGCGGTCCATGGAAATGTCGAGCGGGCGGCGCAAATCGGTCCACATCGTGATGAACTGCCCGTCGGCGGAGAAGACCTGGATGCGATTGTTCTCCCGGTCGCAGACGTAGACACGGTTGTCCCGATCGACGATGAGGCTGTGGGGCAAGTGGAAGTGGCTCGGCGCGGTCTTGCCTCCCTGGCCCCACGACATGCGTAGATCGCCGTCGGCGGCGAAGCGGTGCACCCGGGCGTTGCGGTAGCCATCGGTCACGTAGAGGTCGCCCGATGGGGCCGGGACCATCTCCGTCGGATAGTTGAAGGGGCCGGCCGCGTGGGGGACGAGGTCGCCGGGCTTGTCACAGCCGGTGTCCGAATGGACACCGCGGTGACCCAAAATCTGAAGGGGTTTGCCGTCCAGGGTGTAGGTGAGACACACGGAGTCATCCCGGTCGGTCAGATACACGACGTCGTCCGCGATGTAGATGCCGTGTGGATTGGCGAAGGCGCCGATGCCCCAGCAGCGCAGATAGGTTCCGTCGCGGTCGAAGACCATCACCGGCGGGTCCTTGCGCTGAAACACGTAGACCCGGTCGTGCGAGTCGGTCGCGACCGCGCTCACGTTGCCGAACGTGTCTCCGGGTGGAAGCGACGCCCAGTGCTCGACGAGCTCGTACGTGTACTTACCCTTTCCTACCGTCGGCATGCTTGTCTCCTTAGTCGAGCTCGATGCGCGACACCGTGAACGTGGTCACGTCTTCCTCGGGCTCGTCGCCTTCGGCTGGGGTCAGCGGCAGCGCGAGGTTCGTCACGTAGATATCAGCCCGGCTGATGACGAGGCTGGCCGGGAAGAGCAGGCCCTTCACCGCGCCGTCGTGGTCGATGCCCTTGAACGACCCGCGTCGCTCGACGACGCGCCCGCGGCTATTGAGCGCGACGACCTCGTCGGCCTGGTTGGCGGCGACCCAGAGGCGCCCGTGGTGATCGAACGCGATCCCGTCGGCGCCGTTGACGCTCTCGGCGAAGGTGGTGAGCTTCCCGGTCGCGACCTCAAATTTCAAGATACGGTCATCTGCCGTGTTGGCGATGAAGAGATGCGTCCCGGCGGCGTTGAAGGCCAGACCGTTGGCGCCGAACGGCGGGAAGCCGTGGCTGCCCGGTTTGAGCATTTCGTGCGACAAGAACGTCGACACGGCGCCGGCCGGCAGGACGATCTTGGACACCTTGCCGCCGAAGGAGTCGGAGACGTAGAGGCTCCCGGCGGCGTCGAACGTGATCGCGTTGAGCGCACAGGCGCTCCCAGCACCGTCGCAGACGTGAAAGGTCGCAGCCGGCGTGCTGCTCGACGTGAACGGCGGCACGAATTTCAACACGTTGCCGGTGCCGAAGTCGGCCACGTACAGGTCCCCGGCCGCGCTGAAGGCGAGGCCCAGCGGGGCGGCGCCGGGCAGCGGGATAGTCGTCTTCAGGCGGCCGTCGCGCCGGAAGACGTAGAGGTTGTTGGTCTGCGTGAAGTCGAACGTCGCGACGTAGATGTTCCCATCGGCGTCGGCGGCGATGCCCTCCGGAAAGCCGGGCCCGGGCTTGGGAAGGGTGACGAACCGCTCGACCTTGTTGCCTCGGTCATCACAGTCATCGTGCGCGGCGGCGGGCGAGATGGAACCTCCGATCAGCACGATGGTGACCAGCGTCAGCGGCAGGAGCGTCGGGAGCCGTCGAGTGAACATGGTGTGGACTCCTCTGTCTAGGTCCTGAACACGTCGGCTACCCTTTACACGATCGACACGACTTTGACAAGACGGATGACCGCGCGGCGTTTCCGGAAGATTTGTGAGGTATCATCAGGCGAATGTCCGCCTCCGCACTGTCCGCCATAGTGATCGGTCTCACCCTCCTTCTGAGCGGCTGCAAGGGCGGACCCACGGCCGGCGCCGAGGAGCCAAAGAGCAAAGCTTCGACTCCGCCGCCGCGCGCGGTGCAGGTGACGCCGGCCGCCGAGCGGACGGTGGCGCGGACAGTGTCGGCAACCGGCACCCTGGCCGCCGACGAGCAGGTTGTGCTCGGCACCAAGGTCGCCGGGCGGCTCGCGGAAATCACGGTCGACCTCGGTACTCGTGTGCGACGCGGTCAGGTGGTCGGCCGGCTCGATCAGAGCGACTTCAAGCTTCGGGTGGACCAGGCTGAAGCTTCGCTCCAGCAGGCGCGAGTCCGGCTCGGGCTCGCGGCGTCGGGCACCGACGAGCGTATCGACCCTGAAAAGACCGCGATCGTGCGCCAGGCCCGGGCAATGCTGGACGATGCACGGCTCACGCGCGACCGCAGCGTCAAGCTCATGGAGCTGGATCTGATCGCCCGCGCGCAGCTCGATTCCGTCGAGGCCAATCTGCAGGTGGCCGAGGGGCGATATCAGGACGCGCAGGAGGAGGTCCGCAACCGGCAGGCGATCATCGCGCAGCGGCGTTCCGAGCTGGACCTCGCGCGGCAGCAACTGGCCGACACCGTGATGCTGTCGCCGCTGGACGGCGCCGTGAGCCTCAAGCAGGCCTCGGTGGGCGAATATCTGACCGCGGGCACGCCGATCGCGACGCTGGTGCGCACGCACCCGCTGCGGCTGCGTGTGTCAGTGCCCGAGCGTGAGGGCGCCGGTGTGCGGGCCGGGCACGCGGTGACGCTGACGGTGGAAGGCGATCCCACCGTCTACCGGGGCCGCGTCGTGCGCCTCTCGCCGATCGTGCAGGAACAGAACCGCACGCTGCTCGTGGAAGCGGAGGTGCCGAACGAGCGCGGATTCCTGCGGCCTGGCTCCTTCGCGCGGGTCGACATCATGACC
>QHSR01000280.1 GCA_003221635.1 Candidatus Rokuibacteriota bacterium
TGGGATGATTGAGCAAGCCGGCCTTGGGATAGCCAGGCGTGCCCGAGGGCGCCATGTAGGGCCCCATGTAGGTGATGGCGAAGGCCCCCGGCGACACGGGAACCGTCCCGTATTGACCGATCTTCATCATGAACTTGCCCTGCGGAGACAGCTTCTGGACGCGGTGATTCTTCCAGTCCGCGACGTAGATGTTGCCCGCCTGATCGAGGGTGACCCCCCAGGGCTGGTTGAACTCTCCGTCTCCGCTCCCACCCTTGCCGCACTTCGCGAGGAACTTACCCTCACCGGTGAAGACCTGGAGGCGATTGTTCCCGCTGTCGACGACGATGAGGTTGCCGTTTTTCTCGCACACCAGACCCGCGGGGCGCAGGAGCTCGCCATCGCCGCTGCCCGACTTCCCCCATTTCCGGAGAAACTTGCCGGCCTTGTCGAAGACGGAGATGTTGTTGTTCCATTCGTCCGAGACGTACACCTGCTCCCGCCCATCGGTCGCGACGCCGAACGGCCAGGTCGAACGGCCGTCCCCTTCGCCCCACTGGAAGAACTCGGCGAGCAGCTCCTCTTCGCCGGGACCGCCGATCTTCACCTCGTTGACACGCATCCCGAAATTGTTCTCGTTGCCCCGATTGGCGACGTAGGCGACACCGCCCTTCGCGAGGCACATCGTCTGGGGATAGTTGAACCCCGTGCCCGACTGCGCGCCACGCCCGACGGCGTGGCTCCACTCGTAGACTCTTCCGCGCGCCACCGTTGTAAGCGGCATTGCTTCCCTCCCATCTCACGCCCTCCTTCCCGTGGTCTCCGCCACGAGACGGAGGGCCGAAGCTGCAAACCCTCCTGTTAGTTCAGGAAGGCCGGTTGCTCAAACTTGCCCCCGGTGATCGGTTTGGCCTCCAACTTCAGCCACTTCTCCAGAATCGTCGAATAGATGCTACGGAAGTCCGTGCTCGGGTTCAGGTCGCCCTGAACCAGCTTTTCCGCCTTGAGGGAGGGATACTCCCCGTAGTGACCACCTTTGACCTTGTCACCGAGGATGAAGGCTGGCCCGGCTGCACCGTGGTCCGTCCCCGAGCCGTTGTCGTGGACGCGGCGCCCGAACTCCGAGAACAGCAGGATGATGACATTGTCGGCGTGGTCGTGCTCGCGGAGGTCTGCCGTGAAGGCTTCGAGACCCTCGCACACCGCGCTCCACAGGCCTCCGTGGCCCGGGTTCTGGCCGGCGTGGGTGTCGAAGCTGCCATGATCGCAGTAGAAGATCCGGCTACCCAGATCGGCGAAGTGCACCTGGGCGATCCCGCGGAGCTTGCGGGCGATCGGGGTATCGGGATATTTGACGGTGGACGCGTACTTCTGCGGCGCCACCTTGAGGATGTCCGCGCCCTTCAGTGAATCCAGGCCGGTGGTGCCGAGGTATTCCATCACGCCGGTCCCCGCGACCGGCGCGTACATCTTCGCGAAGCGATCGAGCACTTGCAGCCGCTGCGCCCGCTCCTGGATGTTCGGCAGGAACCCGTACTTCTCGAGCGGACCGGCCACACACGCCACGGGAACTCCCGGTGCGACCAGAGCCCGGAACAGGCTCGGTCCGAAGCTCACGACCGTGACCACGTTCTCCTTCTTGGGATCGTATTCGCGCGCCACCTGACCCAGCCAGCCCTGGGTCCCCACCTTCTCGGGCTCGCAGGTATGCCAGATGTCCATGGAGCGGAAGTGGGAGCGCGGCGAGTTGGCGTAGCCCACGCCGTGAACGATGGCGAGCTTGCCCTGATCCCAGACCTTCTTCAGCGGGGCCATCGCGGGATGGAAGCCATAGGTCTTGTCGAATTTTAGGATCTGATCGTCGGGGATCCCGACCGCTGGCCGGTTGTCGCGGTACAGCGGGTCATTGAACGGAATCACCGTGTTGAGATAGTCGTTTCCGCCTGAGAGCTGCACCGTGACCAGTACGGGATCTTTTTTCGTTGCGGCCATGCGTAGTCCTCCTCACCCGATAAGGCTCATGACATTAGGCGAATTGATACTCTCTTGTCGCCACGATCAGTTGCAGCATCTCGCCAACACGCTTGTCGGCGGTCTTGGCACTCGTCTCACTTGCCCAGCCCGTCTGGCCCCACTCCTTGGCCTGCGCGACGAGCTCCTGCCGCGTGTCCGAGCTCACTTCCACCGGACCCAGTAGGTCCAGACACCCATCGACCAGCTGCTCTGGGCTCAGCGTGCCCTTGGTCTTCAGGCGGTCGATGATGGCGCGGATGCCCGGCAGCGACGGATCTCCGACCAGTCCTGCCACGAAGTTGATGCGAGCCATCAGAGAGCCGCTGTTGATCCACTCCGGACCCGTATGCCACCCTTCGACGCTCGGCGGATTGAGCAGGTCCTGACCCATGTAGGCGGGCTGCATCGACAGGTCGCCGTACCCGGGCCGCGGCAGCTCGTAGCCACCCACGAAGCGCAGGCTACCCACCACCACCTCGGCGGGGGATTTCAGGTGCTTGAAGCGGGCCTCCTTGAAGAAGCTCGAGTTGAACAGCACGCGGAGGACAGAACGGATGTCGAAGCGTGACTGACGGAACGTCGCCGTCAGGGTGTCGATCGCCTTCTGATCTC
>QHSR01000281.1 GCA_003221635.1 Candidatus Rokuibacteriota bacterium
CCTTTTCCGTGTAGGCGCCGACGCCCATACTGAACAGCTCGAGCAGCTCGCGACCCCAGTTCTCGTTGACGGCCGTCCCGTGGTTCTGGTTGTTGTCCAACCAGAAGATCATCGTGGGGTTTCTGGCAATCGTTAAGAGCAGGTCGCGGTAGTTGCCCATGCCCTGCTGACGGAAGAGACCGATTTGCTCCAAGAGCTGATCGTAGTTGTCGACCTTGGAGTTGCCGGTGGCGAACACATGGTGCCAGAAGAGCGCCATTTTCTCTTCCAGCGGACGTTTCGTATTCACGAGGTGATACATGAAGTTCACGTTCCCCATCGGGGGCTGCCCGCCCGGCAGTAACGACGCCGGTTGGTAGCGGAGCAGCGTGTACATATCGACGGCCGGCTGCGTCTCAGGGTGGAGCAACTCCTCGACGGTCGCCTCGTACCCCTTGGCCACGCGCGCCTCGAGCTCGTCGCGGCCTGCGCCGAAGGCCGCGCGGCGCATCAGGTGAGCCATCAACGCGATGTCATCTTGGTAGGCCATACGTCGACTCCTTTACTGGTAAACCACCCTCACTGCTGTCGCCACACGGGGCTCTCGTCAGGGCTTGCGTGCCGCCGGACGCGAGGGCCGGGAAAGCCGACGTCGAGAGGCACAGGCCGGACACATTCCATGGATCGTCAAGTTGTGCGTCATGACGACGTAGCCGTGCTTCGCGAGCGAGGTCAGATCTATCCGTCGTCGGGCGCGCCACAAGAACAGGTCATCCACTCGACCGCATCTCTCGCAGACGAAATGATCGTGCTCGCTGGTCTCGGGGTCGTACCGCGCTCCCTGTCCATCCAGGAGGAGCGTGCGGATTTTGCCCTCCTCGACGAGACTGTGAAGGTTGCGATACACCGTGGCGAGGCTGATTCGAGGCAGCCTTTTGTGCACCCGCCTGTAGATCTCATGGGCGAACGGGTGGGTGTGATCGCCCTGAACCGCTTCGAATACCTGTTCCAACTGACGTGTTCTACGTTTGCGGGCGGCCCGCCGCATCGCCGACCTCGAATTCTGGCTATCGGACGGATCGACGTCAATCGAACGTCAGTAGATGCCGAGTTATCAAATCAGCCATCCCCTGTCAAGGGGGTCTCCGGCCGGAGTTCACCACTTGGGACTCGACAACCCGAAGTTCCGGGGCGCTCAACCTCGACGTGGTCGGGGATGACCCGATGCCACGTCGAGGCTGTTCGGCACAAGACCCTAAGGCCTATTCTCTGAGATCACGCGAGGTCGTAGCGATCGAGGTTCATCACCTTGGTCCAGGCAGCCACGAAGTCCTGGACGAACTGCGCCTGCGCGTCCGAGCTTCCGTAGACCTCCGCCAGGGCCCGGAGCTGGGAGTTCGAGCCGAACACGAGATCGACGCGCGTGCCGGTCCACTTGAGCGCGCCTGTCTTCCGATCGCGCCCTTCGAACACGTCTTTGGCGTCCGACGCCGCCCTCCACTCCGTGCCCATGTCGAGCAAGTTCACGAAGAAGTCGTTGGTCAGCGCTCCCGGCCGCT
>QHSR01000282.1 GCA_003221635.1 Candidatus Rokuibacteriota bacterium
GAGTTCCACGCCACTGTGATCCCTGCGAAGCTCTCCGACGACGCCAGGGGCGTGATGCGCCAGGCGCTGGCCGGGATGCTCTGGTCGAAGCAGTGGTACCACTTCGATGTCCGCCGCTGGATCGATGGCGACCC
This sequence comes from Candidatus Rokuibacteriota bacterium, assembly GCA_003221635.1. GTDB lineage: Bacteria > Methylomirabilota > Methylomirabilia > Rokubacteriales > CSP1-6 > AR31. The sequence continues at coordinate 135 of QHSR01000282.1, forward strand.
CACTCAGCCGCCACCGCCGTCGGAACGGCAGCACGGGCGCAACCGCGAGTGGACACACCTCTACAACGACGACATCATCTCGATGCCCGACAAGTGGGAGTACCCCTGGTACGCCGCCTGGGACCTGGCCTTCCACACCATCACGCTGGCCCTGGTGGACCCGGAGTTCGCGAAGGGACAGCTGACCCTGTTCCTGCGCGAGTGGTACATGCACCCGAACGGCCAGATCCCGGCCTACGAGTGGGCGCTCGGTGACGTCAACCCGCCGGTCCACGCCTGGGCGGCGTGGCGCGTCTACAAGATCGACGGAAAGCGGACCGGGCGACCCGATCGGGAATTCCTCGAGGGCGTGTTCCACAAGCTCCTCTTGAACTTCACGTGGTGGGTGAATCGGAAGGACGCCGAGGGTATGAACGTCTTCCAGGGGGGCTTCCTGGGGCTCGACAATATCGGCGTCTTCGACCGGTCAGCGTCCCTCCCCACCGGGGGGCACATCGAGCAGTCTGACGGGACGAGCTGGATGGGGATGTTCAGCCTCAACATGCTGGCGATCGCCTTGGAGCTGGCGCGGGAGAATCCCGCCTACGAGGGCGTCGCCTCCAAGTTCTTCGAGCACTTCGTCCAGATCGCTCACGCCATGGACAACCGGGGGGGCTCGGAGATGAGCCTCTGGGACGACGAGGACGGCTTCTTCTATGACGTCCTCCATCTCCCCAGCGGCGAGCGCCAGTACATGAAAGTGCGTTCCCTGGTCGGGCTCATTCCGTTGCTCGCGGTGGAGACCCTGGAGCCGGATGTTGTCGACCGGCTCCCCGGTTTCAAACGCCGCCTGGAGTGGTTCGTCCGGAACCGCCCGGAGTTCCGCGAGCACCTCGAGGCGATGGATCAGCCCGGGGGTGGGGAGCGCCGGCTCTTGTCTATCGTGAGCCGCGAGAAGCTGCCCCAGGTCTTGCGGCTGATGCTCGACGAGCGTGAGTTCCTCTCGCCTTACGGAATTCGATCCATCTCACAGTTCCACCGTGATCATCCCTATAGGCTCGTCATCGATGGCAATGAACACCGCGTGGACTACGAGCCGGCAGAATCGAGCACGAGTCTCTTCGGCGGAAACTCCAACTGGCGCGGACCGATCTGGTTTCCCATCAACTATCTGCTGATCGAGGCCCTTCAGAAGTTCGACCACTTCTACGGCCCCAGCCTCCAGATCGAGTGCCCAACCGGATCGGGTCAGCGCTCGACCCTCTGGGACATAGCGGCGGAGCTCTCCCGACGCCTGACCAGCGTTTTCCTGCGAGGGCCGGACGGGCGGCGGCCGGTCCACGGGGGCGTCGCCAAGTTCCAGACCGACCCCCACTGGCGGGATCTTGTCTGGTTGTACGAATACTTCCACGGCGACAACGGCGCTGGCATCGGCGCGAGCCATCAGACCGGCTGGACGGGACTGGTGGCGAAGCTGCTCCAGCAGAGCGGTGGCTAGCCCAGTCATCCGCGAATCAGTTTGACCTTAGAGTCAGAGCGATGAGAGTCGAGGTCGAGATACGGGTGGGCGATCATCCTGACGTGGCGGCATCCCTCGTCACACCTCGATCGCGCGCGCTCACCGCCGTGCTCCAGCACTGGCCCGAATACCTGATCGAGGCCCTCGGCCTTGGGCTCTTCATGCTTTCGGCGTGCCTGTTCGTCACCCTGCTGGAGCACCCGAACTCACCGGTCCGGCAGACGGTGACGGACCCCTTCGTGCGGCGGATTCCCATGGGGCTCGCGATGGGGCTGACAGCCGTGGGGCTCATTTACTCGCCCTGGGGACAACGGTCAGGTGCTCATCTCAATCCGTCGGTTACGCTGACCTTCTGGCGCTTGGGCAAGGTCACACCCTGGGACGCGTTCTTCTACGTGACGGCTCAGTTCGTCGGCGCAATCGTTGGAGTCGGTGTCGGCGCGGCTGTGCTCGACGCGTGGCTCGCGCATCCTACCGTGAGTTACGCGGCCACGGTCCCGGGGCTGGGCGGCGCCGGGGTCGCGTTCGTCGCGGAGTTTCTCATTTCGTTCTTTCTCATGATCGTGGTCCTGACCGTCTCCAACCGGCCCGGCCTCAACCAGTTCACCGGGCTGTGCGCGGGCGCGCTCGTCGCGAGCTACATCGTTTTCGAGGCGCCCCTGTCGGGAATGAGCATGAACGCCGCTCGCACCGTGGGCTCGGCCATATACGCCCAGGTGTGGACGGCGCTCTGGATCTACTTCACCGCGCCGCTCCTCGGTATGCTCGCCGCGGCGCAGCTATACGTGGCCACTCAAGGGTTGCAGAGGGTCCTTTGCGCCAAGCTTCACCACGACAACCCGCAGCGCTGCATTTTCCGGTGCAGCTACGGCGCCCGCGCCCACTGAAGCGCGAGGCCTGGAGGTAAGGCGATGCCGACAGCACTACAGACCAAAACGCCCGTGACTGAGTCCCTTCGAAACGGCCAGGAGACGCCGAGAGGGGAGCAAGGCCGCCTTGATTGGTTCCGGGCGATCGCGCCGCTCTGGCCCCTCGGGCTGGCGCGCATCCTCTACGGCTACCTCTGGTGGCAGCAGTCGGGCTGGAAGGTGCCGTCGGACGACTTTGGCCGGAAGTCCGGTGGAGGGCTCTGGTACTGGGTGCAGCAGCAGATCCAATATCCCACTGTGGCCGCTCACAAAGCCTTCCTGGTCAACGTCATGATCCCGCACTGGACCTTTTTCGGATGGATGGTGCTGATCACTGAGACCTTCATCGGCGCGACATTGATCCTCGGGCTCGGCACACGGCTCGCCTCCGTGGTGGCGATCGGTATGGCCGCCAACATCACGATCGGCATCCTGAGACATCACGATCGGCATCCTGAGCGTGCCACACGAGTGGGGCTGGACCTACACGATGCTGATCATGTTCCCGGTTCTCTTCCTGTTGACGGACGCCGGCCGCAGCTTCGGTGTGGACGCGTTCCTCGCGCCTCCGCTTGACCGGGCGGCTGCAGGCGGTAACCGTCTCGCGCGGCTGATTCGCTGGCTCGTTTGATCGGTCGCTCCGCTCGCGGAGCTTAGGGGAGGGTTTCTATGGCGGCTGTTCAACACTTCGACGTCATCGTCATCGGGACCGGGGCGGGGGGTGGGACGCTGGCGCATCGTCTCGCCCCCTCGGGTAAACGCATCCTGCTCCTAGAGCGGGGCGACTACGTCCCGCGAGAGAAGGACAACTGGAGTACGAAGGCGGTCAACCTGGAGGGGAAATACAACACCAAGGAAGTCTGGCGGGACGCGGAGGGTCGAGAGCTCCACCCGCACACCAACTACTGGGTGGGCGGCAACACCAAGTTCTACGGCGCCGCGCTGTTCCGCCTCCGCCGGGAGGACTTTTGGGAGATCAAGCATTGGGGCGGCCTCTCGCCCGCGTGGCCGATCTCGTACGAGGACTTGGAGCCGTATTACTCGCAGGCCGAGCAGCTCTACCAGGTGCACGGCCGCCGGGAAGAGGATCCCACGGATCCGCCGGCCAGTGCTCCTTATCCGCATCCTCCGATCAGTCATGAGCCGCGTATTCAGCAGCTCAGCGACGATTTCGCCCGTCTGGGGCTCAAGCCGTTCCACGTCCCCCTTGGGGTGATGCTGGACGAGCGGAACCCCCGAGCCAGCCGCTGCATTCGCTGCGAGACGTGCGACGGACATCCCTGTCTCGTCTATGCGAAGGCGGACGCCCAGGTGCTCTGCGTCGACCCCGCTCTCGAGCATTCCAACGTCACGCTGCTGACGCGCGCGTACGTCTCGCGTCTCGAGACCAGTCCCTCAGGCCGTGACGTGCAGCGGGTGATCGTCGAGCGTGAGGGCGCCACCGAGGCGTATTCGGCCGACATCGTCGTCGTGTCGGCCGGCGCCATCAACTCGGCGGCGCTCCTGCTGCGCTCGGCCAACGACAAGCACCCGCAGGGCCTGGCCAACGGCTCGGACGTCGTGGGGCGCCACTACATGGGCCATGTCAACTCGGTGCTCATGGCCCTCTCCAAGTGTCCCAACCCGACGGTCTTCCAGAAGACGCTCGCGCTGAACGATTTCTACTTCGGCTCGAAGGAGTGGGAGTTCCCGATGGGCCACATCTCCTTTGTCGGGAAGCTCGACGGGGACACGCTCAAGGCCGGCGCGCCGGCGATCGCGCCGGGCTGGACGCTCGAGCTCATGGCCAAGCACTCGTTGGACTTCTGGCTCACCTCCGAGGATCTCCCCGACCCGAACAACCGCGTCACCCTCGACCGGGCCGGCAACATCGTCCTCAGCTACCAGCCGAACAACGAGGAGGGGCACGGACGCTTGATCGAGAAGCTCAAGAATCTGATGAAGCAGCAGACCAAGTGTCGCGTCCATGGCCACGAGTGCCATGAAGGCCTGTTCGCGCGGAGCCTTTATCTCGGCCAGCGCATTCCACTGGCGGGCGTCGCTCACCAGAACGGAACGATCCGCTTCGGGCGCGACCCGAAGACCTCTGCGCTGGACGCGAACTGCAAGGCCCACGAAGTGGACAACCTCTACGTGGTGGACGCGAGCTTCTTCGCCTCGAGCGGAGCGGTCAACCCGGCGCTCACGGTCATGGCCAACGCGCTCCGCGTCGGGGATCACTTGCTCGCGCGGCTCAAGTAACGCGGAGCCTCCGGGGAGAGAATGGAGGAGTCGTGAGGACGGCGAAACGGATGCTCGCGGGGGTCCTGGTGCTCCTGGCTGTCGGCCTCGGGGTTCCGCCGGAACGGGCCCTGGACGCGCAGCCAGCCGGGCTGATTCGGGCGGTCGGCGCCGTCGGGATGACGGTTGGGAACATGGAGCGCTCGACCGCGTTCTACTCGAACGTCCTGGGGTTCGAAAAGGTCTCAGATGTGGAGGTGTGGGGAGAAGCCTACGAGCGCTTCCAAGGGGTCCTCGGACTGCGGATGCGCGTCGTACGGATGCGCCTCGGCGATGAAGCCATCGAGCTGACGGAGTACCTCACGCCGCGAGGACGGCCGATCCCAGTCGATTCACGGAGCCACGACCGGTGGTTTCAGCACATCGCGATCATCGTGAGCGACATGGATCGCGCATATGCGTCGCTTCGCCAGCATCGCGTCGAGCACGCCTCGCTAGCGCCTCAGCGCCTGCCAGACTGGAACGCGAATGCGGGCGGGATCCGCGCGTTCTACTTCAAGGATCCGGACGGCCACCCGCTTGAGATCTTGTGGTTCCACACGGCGATCGTCGTCAGCGACACGGCGCAGAGCCTCCGCTGCTACCGGGACACGCTCGGCCTCCGAGTGGTTGGCGAGAGCGAGAACTATGGACCCGAGCAAGAGCGCCTGAACAACGTTTTTGGCGCGCGCCTCCGCATCACGACGCTCCGGGCGCAGGCCGGTCCTGGCTTCGAGTTCCTAGAGTATTTGACCCCGCGGGACGGGCGGCCGGTGCCGGCCGATGCTCGCGCCAACGATCTTGCCCACTGGCAGACGACTTTGGTCAGCCAAGACGCCGAGGCGGTGGCGCGAGGGATCCGCGGCAGCCCCTGTGCGATGCTGTCGCCAGGCGTTGTGGCCCCAGCCGACAGAGCGCTCGGGTTCACGAAGGGGCTTTTAATCCGGGATCCGGACGGCCACGCTCTGGCAGTAGTGCAGCCATAGACCTCGCCTGAGCGGGAAATCCCTTACGGCCTGCGAGCAGTGGTAACGATAGGTTTGGCTTTCGGAAGCGGACCGGGACTTGATGCCGGGCTGCCATGCGGTCATTGAAGGAAAGGACGAAGCCGAAGTAATGACCGCCGCACCTGAGCACCTTCGCCATGGTAGGCCTCCCTCCGATACTGCTTCGTCGTGATTGAACGTGACCTCAGCTCCCACCAGCCACAAAGTTCAGGTGGCAGCCCCTCGGCGCTCGTAGTGTCCGAAGGCGCCTGACTCGAAGTGTGGTCTTCGGAGGCGAGCGATGCTGTTGATCCGAGGTCTCTACGAGGTCGCGATTCCTGTGCGACGACTCCAGAGAGCCGAGACGTTCTACCGAGATGTTCTCGCTCTCGCGGTCGGCCTTCGAGACGAACGCAGAAAGTGGCTGTTCCTTCGAGCCGGGGGTGCCGCCGGGATGGTCGTGCTTCAAGAGCACGACAGTGAGTTCCCGAGGTACCACTTCGCCTTCACGGTGGACGAGTCTGATCTCGAACGGGCGGCGACTGTCCTCCGCGAATGCGGCGTGCCGACCCGAGGGCCAATCTCCCACGATTGGATACCGGGCACGTCCCTCTACTTCGAGGATCTCGACGGCCATGAGCTGGAGCTCTTTGCGTCTTCCACGTAGCGGCGGGCTGCGCCAAGGTATCGGGAGGAACTCAACCGACCATGACCGCTAACAAGGTTTCAGAGGGAAAGGCCGCACCACCGCCCCCATTAGAACCACCCGGTTAGGCCTGCATTTAGGTCTTTTGCCACCGCCTGGATTACGATGTTCATAACCCGGCATGAAGCGACTCGCGAGCCTCCGATCCCGGCTCCTGGTCTTGGTCCTCGTGGCGGTGCTTCCCGCGTTCGCGCTGACGCTGTATACCCACCTGGAGCATCGGCGCGCCGCCGTGGCCGTGGCCCAGGAAGAGGCGCTCCGGATCGCCCGGATCGCGGCCTCCGAACAAAACGATGTGTTCCAAGGCGCGCGCCAGTTGGCTTTCATCCTGGCGCAGCTCCCCGCCGTGAGGGCGCTCGACGCGACCGCGTGCCGTCCGCTGCTGGCGGAGCTCCTCAGCCGAACGCCCGGGTACGTGAACATTTCTGTGGCGGCACCGACCGGCGACGTGGTGTGCAGTGCGGTACCCCCTGCAGGGCCGATCAACCTTCGGGATCGCGAATACTTCCAGCGCGCGCTGACCACCCGCGACGTCGCTATGAGTGGGTATTTGATCGGCCGGATTAGCCGGAAAGCGGCCATCGTCATCGCGTACCCTGCGGTCGATGCCCGCGGCACTGTGAGCGCCGTCGTGGTGATCGGACTGGATCTCCGGAACCTCAATCACCTAGCCGCCGACGCCCAGTTGCCGCAAGGCTCTACGCTGCTCGTGATCGATCAGGCCGGCGTCATTCTGGCCTATCACCCTGAAGGAGACGAGTGGGTCGGTAAGCAGATCGCGGACGCCCCCCTCGCACAAGCCATCTTGGCAAGGCGCGGCGAGGGCACCGCTGCGGGGGCGGGATTGGACGGTGTGCCTCGACTGTACGGACTCACGCGCTTGTCGGCCGCGCCCGACGCCGGAGAGGTCTACCTTGCGGTCGGCGTTCCCCGATCTGTGGCGCTGGCTGGATCAAACCGCGCGCTTGTCCGCAATCTTGTCTTGCTGGGTCTTGTCGTCGTGGGAGCGCTGGTGGCCGCGCGCATGCTCGCGGAGCGACTCGTGCTGCGTCGCACCGAAGCCCTGACGGCGGCCACAGAGCGCCTGGCGGCCGGGGACCTCGGGGCTCGAACCGGGCTTGGCGGCGACGATAGCGAACTGGGTCACTTGGCTCGATCCTTTGACGAGATGGCAGAGGCCGTGGAACAGCGAACCGCCGAGCGCGCCAGGGCCGCGGCCGAATTGGTGCGGAGCGAGAAGATGGCCGCGCTCGGGCGCCTCGCGGCGGGGGTCGCCCATGAACTCAGAAACCCGCTGAGCGTCATTGCGGGTCGCATCGAAATTCTCAGGCTCAAGATGGCCCCGGGGCAGGCGCCGACCTTCGACCTCCTCACTCGTACCCTCGCTCAGTTCGAGGAGGCCGCGGAGCGGATGCGGCGGATCATGGAGGGCCTCTCGACGTATTCCAAGCCGGCCAAGCCGGACCCCACGCCGCTCGATCTGGGCGAGTTACTGAGGGCGACGAGCGAAGTGCTCGCCTACGAGGCTCGGAAGCATGAGATCAGCATCGTCGTCCAAGTGCCGCCCAGGCTGCAGAGAGTGGTCGGTGACCGAAGCGCGCTCATGCAGGTCTTCGTGAACCTGTCGATGAACGCCGTGCAGGCCATGGTGGACACCGGTGGCGGGCAGTTGACGCTCAAAGCCTGTGAGACCGATGTTAGCGCCGCGTCGATCGTCGCGGAGGTCACGGACACGGGGCCTGGCATTCCGCCAGACGCCCTCTCCCAAATCTGGGCGCCGTTCTACACCACCAAAGCGGAGGGGACCGGGATCGGACTCTCGATCGTTCGATCGCTCGTGGAGCAGCAACCCGGCGCGACGATCACCGTCGAGAGCCGCCAGGGCGCCGGAACCACCTTCCGGTTGACGATGCCGGCGATCGGTGCCGACTTCCCCGTGCGGTCGAGCGCCAGTTAACTCCAGGGAGCAGGCCATTTCTCAGCGCGCCGCCCCGCAGACCGTGCTCGTCGTCGACGATGATCCCGAGTTGCGTGTCGTACTAAGTGAGTACATCCGCCTCCAAGGCTTTCACGTGCTTGAGGCAAAGGACGGGCTCGAGGCGCTTCTCCAGGTCAAACGCACGCGCCCCCACGCGATCATCCTGGATCTCGCAATGCCGAGGCTCGGCGGGATCGACGCTTTGAAACGAATCGTCGAGTTCGATCCGGCAATCACGGTGGTCGTCGTCACTGGTGAGACGGACACCGACCTGCACCGTCAGGCGTCCTTACTCGGCGTTCGAGCGGTCCTCGCGAAGCCCGTGGCTCTGCCCGATCTTCTGGCGGCCCTCACCGGGTCGAATACGTCTCGCGCCGGTACAGTGCCAACTACCGAGCCCGATCCGGGCACCGCACCGAGATTCGCGCCGCGCGGAGGGTCACAGGGGCGGGTGCTTGTCGTGGACGACGACTCGGACATGCGTGAGATGTTGAGTGAATTTGCCACGCTCAAGGGCTACATAGTCCGGGGCGTCTCGAGCGGAGCCGATGCCCTGCGGGCCGTCGTGGAGGACATCGAAATGCCCGGCCTCTCGGGGGCGGACCCCTGATTGCGATCCAGGCCGTCGCGCCCGCCGTGAAGGTCATCATGGTCAGTGGCACGTCGGACGCCGCCCTCGCTCAACGAACGCTGGCGCGTGGGGCGTTCGACTACGTCACCAAACCCGTCGATCTGGAGCACCTCGCGCAGAGCGTGGAAACGGCGGTGATGATGAAGCGGCTAGAGAGCTGAATCTGCCGGCCTCTATGCCGTCATTGCCATCTCGGTGGGGTTCGCCCGGTAGCGCGCCATCCGTTCGGCTTTCCCTGTGTGAGTAGTCGGCCAGGTCCGGATATGCGGAGGAACCGTCGGCCCGGCGATACCTAGTTCGCACTCCCGGCCTTGAGCGCCGCCCGGAATCCGGCCCGGTTCACGGCCTCGATCAACTGGTCCACCGTCACCTGGGCCGGATCGAAGGTTACGCGTGCCTCCCTATCGCGGAAGCTCACCAAGGGGTCAGCTGCCTCAGGTCATGCCTTCGACCGAGAGCACGACGGTCGAGGTCCCCGCGAAGGCAGTGACTGGGATGACGAGGACGAGCGATACCAAGGCGAACCATGCGGGCAGTCGCTTCATCGCATCCCTCCCATGTCATGTCCCGTGTGAGCCGGATCGCTCTTCACGAGCTGGGCCAAGAGATCGGACGTGAACTCGGGGAAGCGGTCGAGCGTAATCGACGCCGCCACGACCACGTTCGCCAGGATCAGAAGCGCGAGGGTGACTCGACCGCCCGCCATCCGACACGCCAGAGCCTTGCAGCGCCTCCGCTCGCGCACGTAGAGCACGAAGCCGGTCACCACACCAAGAACGCCGGCCGGAATCAGGATCCAGCGGTACTGCATGGTGACGGCCATGAATGCGCCGCTGCCGAGGCCGAGCACGATGACGGCGAGCGGGAGGAGGCAGCAGAGAGACGAGAGGGTTGCACCAAGCCAGGCCGCGGCGCCCGCGTTGACCGCGCCGAGTCTCATGGCGTCCTCCTGCACGCCGCGCGAGAGCGATAGACCGCGATGGCGATGAACAGGACGATCGACGGCGGGACCACGGCGTCCACGTGCCCGGCCCACGCGCCCAGACCGACGACCCCGAGCGCGAGCGCAGCGAAGGGCGTGGGGCACGCGAGGCACGAGAGCGCCGCTCCGACCACACCGACGGCGAACCAGTGATCACGCCACACGGGTCACCTACACTTCCTCGGCGGCAAACGCGCCGTACTCCAACGTCAGCCGGTAGCGGCGGCCGCAGCATCGAATCGTGTCTCCAGGCTTCACGTCGTCGGGGAGCGTCATAACGTCATCGCAGTTGGGACAACTCACCCGATAGGCGAGCGTTGCAGACCAGCGACCGGCATCCTCATGAACGCGGAGGGCATGGCCCGCGCAGTTCGGGCACTCCACCAGGTTTCCGGGCCTGGTACCGAGCGGCAGTTCGATCACTGCGCCACAGTCGGGGCAGCGGACGACGGACACCGTCATAGGCCGAGCAGTCGCTGGAGACGGCCGCGGTCGAAGCCGACGACCACCTCGTCATCCACCGTGATGACTGGCACCGCCATCCGTCCGGTCTTCCCGACTAACTCATCGCGAGCCGTGGCGTCCTCGGCGACGTTCTTCGCCGTGAAGGCGATACCATGGGACGAAAGAAACTCTTTCGCCGCGTGGCACGACTGTCAGGTAGAGGACCAGTAGACCGTGACATGCCTTGGGCTCATGCCTACCTCCCATCAAGGAGGCCGCCGAAGACACGGCGGCCGACCTTGAACGCTTCAGGAAGCGTCATGCCCGCCCCGTGTTCGTGCTGGTTGTTCTCCCACCATGCCCGTAGATGTCCTTCCGACCGGAAGAAATTCAGCTTCGTTCAGAGGACGGTACACGCGCGCCCGTGATCAGGTACCAATCGTGTCACCCACACCATGACGTCGTGAGCATCTGGCGCCGGTCCGTCTGGGCCGACCGCAAACCGTAGCGGGGCGTTGCAGTGATGGCAGCGCGTTGTGATCGCGACGGCGTCATTCAGCAGCGACGTACCACGAAGGGTGTCGGTGACGTGGAGAACGGGTAGGCAAGCTCGATGCTGTCGCCGCGCAGTATGAGAAGGTCGTCGTCGCTCAAGGTAGCGAGCGTCTTGGCGATCGCCTCCGAATCGGCACCTGCGAGACTGTCGGCAACAGCCGCCACGTTCACCGGACCTCCAGAGTCGGCGAAGAGCCGCAGGACGGCCCGAAGCACGGGGGTTTCCCTGGCCACTCGGCGGTCCGCGGCTCGCGCCTCGACATCGCTGTCACCAAGCTCGTCGGCAGTCTTGATCCTGACGTTCGGCATCAGCGGCTCCTCTGCTCGTGTCGGCCAAGCCTACGATAGAGTCTGTAGTTACTCCAGACTCAAGCGCTATTTCAGGGAGGGGGAAAGACATGGACGGGACCGGTCGGATCGCCATCGGCAGGTTGTCGAAGCACACGGGCACCAACATCGAGACCATCCGCTACTACGAGCGGGTGGGCTTGTTGCCCGCTCCCGCTCGGAGCCCAGGCGGCTACCGGCTCTACGGGACCGACCATCTCAAGCGCCTGAACTTCGTCCGCCGCGCCCGCACCCTGGGGTTTTCGATTGGCGAGGTCAGAACCCTCTTACGGCTCGCAGACGAGCGCAAGCGGCCGTGCGCCGAGGTTCGGGCGGTCGCGGAGGCTCATCTCAGCGATGTGCGCGCCAAGATAGCAGACCTCAGGAGGATGGAGCGGGTACTGCAGGCGACGGTGGCGAAGTGCGCGCAGGGTAGGCGCTCCGACTGCGCAGTGATCGAGGCGCTCTATCGAAACGGCTCTGCGGTCGCTTGAAAAGGCGCTCTTCAGCGGCCTCTTGACCTTGCCCTATGGGGTAAGGCCTATCCTGTCCTCATGGAGCGAAATGGGTTGCTCATCGGCGAGGTGGCTGCACGCAGCGGCGTGAGCCGCAAGGCGCTACGATTGTACGAGGCGCGGGGTATTCTTCCGACGCCCCGACGCACCCCATCGGGTTATCGAACGTACCCCGTCGATATCCTCGGCATGCTCCACTTCGTCACGCAAGCCCGGCGTCTAGGACTGACCCTGACCGAGATCGGGAGCATCGTTGCGCTTCGGTGCGCAAAGTCAGGGCCGTGCGTTCATGTGCGCGCCCTTTTGGAGCGAAAGGTTACCGAGCTGGACAACCTGCGGCGTGAGCTCCGGGGCCTTCTCGATTCCTGGGAGACCTCGAGTCAGCGCCGGGGCGTTGTGTGCCAGCACATCGAGGGGAAAGGAGGTGATACGTCATGGAAAGGATCTCGCTCTGCCCTGCCTGCGCGGCTTGCCCGGAAGTCGTCATCGAGGGCGACACCATCCGCATTGGCGAGGACGAGAACACAGTCGTCCTCCAGAAAGCGGAGTGGAACGTGCTAGTCGATGCCATCAAGTCCGGCCAACTCGGCCGAGTGTGATCGCGAGGGAGGCGTTGGCGGGCCGGCAGCGGTCCCCTGATGCCTCCACTTCCAAACTGAGACACTGCCGCTCAGTGCGAATCCTTGAAGGCCTGGATCGCATCCCCTACACTGGTAACGAGATGGGTTGTCGCCGCGTCTTGAGTCTTCTGCTGCTGGCCGCCTGGGTGCTGATTGGACCCATGGCTATCGCCTTTGGTGGCTGCGCGGCGACGGCCGCGAGCTGCCACCTGGCGTGCACGCCGCTCGCGTGTCCGACTGTGGTACAGGCCATGGCTCCAGAAGCGTTGGCCGCCTTGACACCACAACCCGAGAGCACGCCGGTCACGGTCGAGCCAGTCACGCCCGAGCCCCCTCCGAAGTCTCTCCTCGCTGCTGCGTAGTCCGCTGTAACCCATAGTTTCGGCCGCTAACAATTTCGGTTCGGCTGGGGTCCGGCTCGTGCGTCCCTACTGGGGCACCGCCGCCAGCCAGGAGGACTCTGACCATGCGGAAGCCATTGATGTCTTGCGTGATGGCGTTCGGACTGAGCATCTGGCTCTCCCCGGGCTTCGTGTATGCCGGAGATGGCGACGCAATTCTCCGCGGCTTGCAGGAGCGTCTGCGAGCGTCTCACATGGAAGTGGCGAACCCGACGCTCGAGGGCTACGTGTTCAAGCCCGGGGCCGTCGTCGTGCTTCAGGCCGAAAGCGTTCCCGCTAAGAAGCTACGCGTGATCCAGGCCAATACGAAATCGCCCCGCTTCCACGTGCCCGACTACGCGGAGGTCACCGTTGGTCGCGATAGATCACTCACGGTGGGCTCTGGCGACTTCACCCTCGTCAAGGGCACCCGACTGGTAGTGCTCGATTTGAAGGTCGAGAAGGACCGAGTTCGCGTGTTCACGCATACTCTGGCGGCCGTGCCACTCCCGGGTGGCAAGACCGCCTATGGCTGCACGGAGTTCATGTTCCCGCTCGATGCTACCGTCCGTGACCGGGGAGATGTCGCGACGGTGACGGCCCAAATCGACCGGGTGCTCGCACTGACTACCAACGGGTAGCTAGATGGAGACGGTCACGTCGGGCCTCGTGGTCCTGAAGAAGGACGAGTGGGAGTGTCCTCGCGGCCCGGCTCCGATCTGGACCAGTTGTCGAAGGTCTGGTCCCACAGCGGGGTCAGCCGGTCGTCTGGGCCCTCCAGCGACATGTTGGCCCGCCTCCTTTGCCGCGTTACCATCAGCCAAGAACAGCGCTCTACTGGAGGACACTATGAAGCGCGTCGTCAGTCTTTTGGTGTTCGTGTTCGTACTGGCCGCAGGCGTCGCCTTCGCTCAGCAGACGCCGACTCAACCCGGTGGAGATCCGCACCACCAGCCCCCGCAGGGCGGCATGTGCCCAATGATGGGTAGCATGATGAGCGGCGGCACGATGGGGATGATGAGCGGACAGTCCGAGTCGCCCCGGATGATGCAGATGCGCGGTGAGATGATGAAGGCGATGGGCGACATTATGATGAAGTACGGGAAGATGATGGAGGGCGGTGGGCGGTAGATCCCGGAACGCCTTGCACCAGGATCCAGCCTTCGGCTTCATGATGCGTCGGATCACCGTCGTCGGGATAGCCCTGGCGCTGCTGACTGGCGGCGGCGCTGGGGCCGCCCCCGACTTCGCGAGCCTGCAGGTCCAGCCTTACCAGCCGCCCAAGCCGGCGCCGGCCTTCGCCCTGCCCGGGTTGGA
>QHSR01000061.1 GCA_003221635.1 Candidatus Rokuibacteriota bacterium
CCAAGATCGACCCCGCGCTCGAGGAGGCGGCCGAGAGCGTCGGCGCCCGCGGCTGGAAAAAGCTCGTCACGATCACGCTGCCCCTCACGACACCGGGCTACGTCGCCGGCGCGCTGCTGGTGTTCATCTGGACGTTTTCCGACTTCGCCACCCCGCTCGTGCTCGGCGTCCACGATCTCCTCGCCTCGCAGGCGTACCTCAACATCGTCCAGTTCGTGGACCGGCGGCTGTTCCGGATGGGCATCGTGATCTCGGCGCTCATGGTGGCCCTCGCCGTGGTGTTCCTGGTGGCGGCGCGCCGGTACGTCGCGATCAAGGACTACTCGTCGCTCTCGTACTCGAAGATCGGGCGGCGGCGCCTCGCCCCGCTCGGTCAGGCGTCAGCGATCGCGTTCCTCTCGATCGTGATGCTCCTGTCGTTCATCCCCTACCTCGGCGTGGTCCTCGCGTCCGTCGGCAAGGGGTGGTCACTGACACCGTTCCCCCTGCGCTACACGCTCGGCTACTTCGAGCGCGTCATCGTCGAGACGCCGAAGTACATCGTGAACAGCTTCCTCTACTCGGGGCTCGCGGTGGTCCTGTGCGTCGCGCTCGGCGTGCCGATCGCGTGGATTCTGGCGCGCACGCGACTGCCCGGGCGGGACACCCTCGACGGGCTCAATACGCTGATCCTCGCGATTCCGGGGACCGCCATCGGCATTGCCTACATCCGCGCGTTCCACTTCGACCTGCCCTTCGTGGGCCGCCCCCTGACAAGCCTCTGGATCATCCTGCCGATGGTCCTCGCGATCCGCCGGCTGCCGTACACCGTCCGCGGCTCCTATGCGTCGCTTTTGCTCGTGCACCGGTCGATGGAGGAGGCGGCCGCGAGCGTGGGCGCGCGAGGGTTCCGCTCCTTCAGCGACGTGACGCTCCCGCTGATCTGGCGGGGCGTGCTCGTGGGCTCGCTCTTCTCGTTCATGACGTCGCTTCAGGAAGCTTCGGCCGTGCTCTTCCTCTCCCTCGGTGGCTGGGAAACCATCACGGTCGGAATCTTTTCCTTCTACATCGCCGGCAGCGCAAACGAGGCGGCGGCGCTCGGCGTCATCCTGATCGTCGTCGCTGCCGTGAGCGTCACCGTGATCAACCGCGTCGCGGGCACACGCATGGGGGGCATGTTCGGGTAGGTTGTGCCGTACTGATTCATTGCGGGTTGTTCCCTGCGCAGTCAAATCAGCCACTTGCGATCGCTTGTCCGCCCGGAGTCAATATGCTAGTGTCCCTCTTCACATGGCGCCGTCCGGGGAGCAGGGGACCTGGAAAGCGCTCGGGGAACTATCCTCGATCGGGCTGACGCTGGTCGTCGCGACGGTCATAGGGCTCGTCGGCGGCTATTACGCGGACCGCTGGCTCGGAACGACGCCCTGGCTCCTGCTGCTCGGGCTCGTGCTCGGTATCGTGGCGGGATTCGTCAACCTCGTTCGATCGGTGAAGCGTGCGTGCGCCGCCGTCGGCGCGCTCGCCGCGCTCGCGGGCTGGCTAGGCGGCGCGCCGGCCGGCCTGGGCGTGCTCGCCGGCGGCGCCCTCGCGATCGTGAACTTCCGGTGGCTGGTGGCGCGCGCGTCGGCAGCGATGGCGGCCGGGAGCGCGTCGGCCGGCGCGTGGCTCATCGGCGCGGGGCTACGGTTCGCCGCGTGTACGCTTGCCTGCGCGCTACTTTTCGCCACCGGCTGGGCGTATCCGATCCCGCTGGTGATGGGGTTCACCGTGTTGCCGTGTGATCTGATCGCGCGCGGACTCGCGGCAGCCCGCGCGGAGCGCTGAGCATGGAAGCGCTCGAGCATCCCCCGATCTTCCGCTTGCCGGGGATCCCCGATCACGTGACGTACACGTGGCTCGTGATGGTGATCCTGGCGGCCATCACCTTCGCGGCGTCGCGCAACCTGCAGCTCGTCCCTCGCGGCCTCCAGAACTTCCTGGAGGTCGTCCTCGAGCAGTTCATGCAGATGATCGACGACGTCATGGGCCACGAGGGTCGGCGCTACCTGCCGCTCCTGGCGACGCTCGGGCTCTTCATCCTCACCGGCAACCTCATGAGCCTGGTGCCAGGTTTGGCGGGCCCGACCGGCAACCTCAACACCACCGCCGCCTGCGCCATCGTCGTGTTCGTGGCCTACCACTGGATCGGCGTGCGCAAGCAGGGGGCGCTGACGTATCTCAAGCACTTCGCGGGGCCGGTTCCGCTCGCGCTCAAACCGCTGATGTTCGTGATCGAGATCATCAGTCACCTCGCGCGGCCTCTCTCGCTGACCCTCCGACTCTTCGGCAACATGGTCGGCGGGCACATCCTGCTCGCGGTCATCTTCCTCCTGATGGGCCTGGACGGCCTGATCGGCTGGGCGCTGTCGGGCAGCGCGGTCGGCGCCGTCGTCGGCGGCATCGGCGGCGCGATCACGATCGTCTTCACGGTCGGATTCTTGTATCCCTTGAAGATCTTGGTGGCCTTTCTGCAGGCGTTCATCTTCGTGATGCTGACGATGCTCTACATCTCGGGGGCCATCGAAGAGGCCGAGCACCATTCCGAGCACCACTAGCAGATCACCCGCATAGAGGAGGGAGTCGTGCGACGTTCACTGATTCTGGGGGGTGTGGCGGTTCTGGTGTTTCCGACGGCGGCGCGGGCGGCCGACGGCGGCGCGGGCAGCTGGATCGGTCCGTTTGCCGTCATCGCGGCCGGCATCGGCATGGCGATCGCCGCGGGCTTGTGCGGGCTCGGTCAGGGCAGGGCGGTCGCGTCGGCGGTCGACGCGATGGCCCGGCAGCCGGGGGCCGCGGCCCGGATCCAAACCGCGATGATCATCGGTCTGGCGTTGATCGAGTCCCTCGCGATCTACACGTTGGTCATCGCGTTGATCCTCCTGTTCGTGAAGGGCATCCAGTTCTCGTGAACACCGGCGGCTAGCAGCCAACAGCGGGATGGGGGCGCCGCGCGCGGAGACGCGTGCGGCGCATCGCACCATGACGCCACGCTCGAACGCCCGCCTTCCGAAGATCCCCGAGATGACGATCCGTCGCCTCTCGGTTTACACCCGGTGCCTTCTCCAGCTCGAAGAGGACGGGGTCAAGACCGTGTCCTCCCAGGAGCTGGCGGAGCGGTTCAACTTGAATTCGGCGCAGGTCAGGAAGGACCTGGCCTATTTCGGCGAGTTCGGCGTCCGCGGCATCGGCTACTACGTCTCGGGTCTGAAGGCCGAGCTCCAGCGGATCCTCGGCCTCGATCGCGAGTGGCCGGTGGCTCTGGTCGGCCTCGGCAATCTCGGCTCGGCGCTCTTTCATTACAAAGGGTTCGCGCGTCAGGGGTTCCGGATCGCGGCGATCTTCGACGAGGACCCGCGCAAGGTGGCGCGCGAGGTTGACTCGACGCCTGTCTTCCCGACCCGGGACCTCGGCCGCGAAGTGAAGGCGCGCGGGATCCAGATCGCGATCGTCGCGGTGCCGGCGGAGGCGGCCCAGTCCGTTGCCGATCAGCTGGTGGCCGCGGGCATCAAGGCCATCCTGAATTTTGCGCCAGCCCGGATCAAGGTTCCCAAAGACGTGCGCTTCAAGAACGTCGACCTCTCGATCGAGCTCGAAACCCTCTCTTTCTATCTCGCCAAGTCCTCCCGCTGACGGGCCGGGCTGGGGGCACGGGGGCGCCGGGCGGGATGCGGGAGGGTCGAGACGACCACGCGGCACGCGTCTGCCTCCCCGGGGGCGGCTGGGCTCCACCCGACACGCCACCCCCGCCGCCGCTCGGCGGGGACGGGTCCCTTCGACCCCTCCCGCATCCCGCCCGGCGCCCCCGTGCCCCCAGCCTGGCCCTGAGCCCTACGCCTAGCATCTGGAGCTTCGATCCCGCCTCTTCCGGAGTCGACGCACTACGAGCCGCGCACGGGTGACGAGCCGGCGTGGGGGGAAGCGGGGGACGTGGGGGTCGAAGGGACCCGTTCCCGGCG
Organism: Candidatus Rokuibacteriota bacterium; assembly: GCA_003221635.1. Lineage (GTDB taxonomy): Bacteria > Methylomirabilota > Methylomirabilia > Rokubacteriales > CSP1-6 > AR31. The sequence goes on from QHSR01000061.1 coordinate 3,975, forward strand.
GGCGCCGCGCGCCTGGATGGAGCCCAGCCACCGCGGAATAGCGGACGCGTGCGGCGTGGTCGTCTCGACCCCCACGTCCCCCGCTTTCCCCCACGCCGGCCCGGCTCCAGCGACGTGGTACCGTAGAGTGCTCGGGTCGATGTTGAGAGAGTGGCCGGCTTTCGAAGCGCTGGCGAAATCCTTCGCCGAGGGAGATCCCTGTCTGCGCATCGCCGGCCTCACCGGTGCGGCGCGGGCCCTCGCTGTTGCCGAGCTCCTCCAGACCCATCCGCGTCCCGCCCTCGTCGTGGTCGGCGCCGTAGCGGACGCGCACCGGTGGACGCAGGATCTCAAGCTCTTCGGAACGACCGCGCTCGAGTTTCCCTCGCCGGAGCCCCGGCTGTGGCGCGGCGGCCATCATCGCGAAGCGGACGCCGAGCGGGCGATGATCGCGCGGCGACTCGCGGTGGCCGAGCCCGTCACCATCGTCTCCACGCCGGCGGCGCTGAATGCGCCGCTCTTGAGTCGCGCCGAGTTTGCCCAGCGTACGCTCCGGCTCGCCACCGGCGACCGCCTCGACCGAGAGCTCCTGCTCGAGGCGCTCGAGCGATGCGGCTACGAGCGGGTGGAGACGGTCGTCGCGGTGGGGCAGTGGAGTCTGCGCGGCGGAATCGTCGACGTCTTCTCCCCGAGCCAGGCGAGCCCGGCGCGGCTCGAGTTCTTCGGCGACGATGTCGAGTCGATCCGCCTCTTCGACCCCACGTCCCAGCGCTCCGTCGTGTCGCTCGACGAGCTGCTGGTCCTGCCGCTCGTCCCCGAGGACGACGAGCACGAGCGTGGCGCACGCCTGCTCGACTATTTGCCGGCCGCGGCGCCGGTCGTGATCGACGTGCCGAAATTGCTCGACGGGCCGACCGAGGAGGCGCCGGCGGACCCACCGCTCCGCGAACGCCTCGCCGGCCGCCAGCTCGTCGAGCTGACCCTGGTCGCCGGCACCTCCAGCGCGGCGCCCGGGGTCTCGGCGGCGTCCGAGTTCACGCTGGAGACTCACGAGGTGCCCCGCTTCACCGGGCGCTTCAATCAGCTCACGGTGGAGCTCGGACGCTGGCGCGATGAGGGGTTCCGTGTCCGGCTGACCGCCGCCGATGACCGCCAGGCGGAGCACCTGCGCCAGATCCTGCGCGAGCACGGGATCGAAGCCGTGGTCGCGGCGTCGCTCGACGGGGCCGAGTCGCTGGCGGTCGTCGTCGGCGAGTGTTCGGCTGGATTCTCGGTTCCCTCGCTCGGCGTCATCGTGCTCACCGAGGGGGAGGTCTTCGGCTCTCGACGGCGGTCGCTGCGCCGGCCGAAATACCAGCGCGGCGCCGCCCTCACCGCGTTCACCGACCTCGCGATCGGCGACATCGTCGTCCATGAGGACCACGGGCTCGGGCGCTACCTCGGCTTGCAGACGATGACGATCGGCGACCGCGAGGGCGACTTCCTCCTGCTCGAGTACTCGGAAGGCAACCGGCTCTATCTTCCCGTCGAGCGCCTCGACCTCATCTCGAAGTACCTCGGCGGGGACGCTGGGGCCGGGCGGCTCGACCGTCTGGGCGGTGCGTCCTGGCAGCGCGTGAAGGAGTCCGTCCGCGCCGCGCTGCGTGAGATGGCCGAGGGGCTGCTCCGGCTCTATGCGCAGCGTGCCGTGGCGGACGGTCACGCGTTTGCGGCGGACACGCCCTGGCAGCGTGAGTTCGAGACGGCGTTCAGGTTCGAAGAGACGGCGGATCAGCTCCGGGCGATCGAGGACGCCAAGCGCGACATGGAGTCCGACCGCCCGATGGACCGGCTCGTCGCCGGCGACGTGGGGTACGGGAAGACGGAGGTGGCACTCCGCGCCGCCTTCAAGGCGGTGGCCGACGGTATGCAGGTCGCCGTCCTGGTGCCGACGACGGTGCTGGCCCAGCAGCACTGGGCGACGTTCGCCGATCGCTTCGGGCCGTTTCCGGCCCGGGTCGAGCTGCTGTCGCGCTTCCGTTCGCCCAAGGAGCAGCGCGCGGTCGTCGAGGGGTTGCGCCACGGCACCGTGGACGTCGTGATCGGCACGCATCGGCTCCTGTCGAAGGACGTCGCGTTCAAGAATCTGGGCCTCCTGGTCGTCGACGAGGAGCACCGGTTCGGCGTCGCGCACAAGGAGCGGATGAAGCAGCTGCGCGCCTCCGTGGACGTGCTCGCGCTCACGGCGACACCGATTCCCCGAACCCTGTACATGTCGCTCTCGGGAGTCCGGGACATGTCGGTGATCGAGACCGCGCCGCTCGACCGGCTGCCGGTCGAGACGGTCATCCGCCGCTTCAGCCGGGGCGTCATCAAGGAGGCGCTCGAGCGCGAGCTGGAGCGCGGCGGCCAGGTGTTCTTCGTCCACAACCGCGTCCAGTCGTTGCCCTCGATGGTGAAGTTCGTCCAGGAGCTGGTGCCCGACGCGCGCGTCATCATGGGCCACGGCCAGATGAAGGAGCGCGAGCTGGAAGCGACCATGGTGAAATTCGTCACCGGCCAGGCGGACGTGCTCGTCTCCACGGCCATCGTCGAGTCGGGGCTGGACATTCCAGCGTCCAACACGATCATCGTCAACCGCGCGGATCGCTTCGGACTGGCCCAGCTCTACCAGCTCCGGGGACGGGTCGGGCGCGAGCGCCAGCAGGCATACGCCTACTTGCTCGTGCCCGCCGACGGCCGGGTGGACGAGCAGGCGCAGCGGCGCCTCCGGGCCCTCCAGGAGCTGACCGAGCTCGGCTCGGGGTTCAAGCTCGCCCTGCGCGATCTCGAGATCCGGGGCGCCGGCAACCTCCTGGGCGCCCAGCAGCACGGCCACATCGCCGCCGTGGGCTACGATCTTTATTCGAAGCTCCTCGCCGAAGCCGTGCGAGAATTGGCGGGCGGCCCGACCGTCACCACGGTCGATCCGGTGATCAGCGTGACCGTGGAAGGGTTCTTGCCTGACGACTATGTACCAGAGGTCAATCAACGGCTCGCTCTCTACCAGCGCCTCGCCGGCGCCGCTGGCGACGCGGAGGTGGCCGACCTCCGCGCGGAGCTGGCCGACCGGTTCGGCCCTCTGCCCGCCGCCGCCGGGCAGCTCCTCGACATCGTGCGTATCCGCGTCGCCGCGCGCGCGGTGGGCGTCGAGAAGATCGAGGCCGGCGCCGGCAAGGCGCTGGTCACGTTCTCCGCGGCGACCACGCTCGAGCCCGAACGGCTCGTCCGCGCCATCGAGCGGAGCCGCGGGCGACTCAAGATGAAGCGCGAGTTCACGGTCGAAGCGACGATCGCGCGTGGCGAGTGGCCGCGCGTCCGTGACTCGCTGCTCGGCCTTCTCGACGATCTGAGCCGCTCGTGAGCCAGCGATTCGCGGTCGCGACTCTCCTGGTGCTGGTCCTCGGCGGCTGCGCGGCGCCCGGATGGATGCCGTTCATCGGCGGCGCGCCGGCCAAGGCGCCGGAGTCGCCGAAGCCGGCGACCGCGGCGACCTCGACCGTGCCGGCGCGGCTGACCGCCGCCGGGAAGCCCGCGTCGCCGTCGGACGAAAGCGTGACCGACCGCGTGCTCGCCGTCGTCAACAACGATGCGATCACGCTCTCGGAGCTCCAGGAGGCGATCGCGGTCTACCAGTACGAGAATCGCGATCGAGCGCAGGAGGCGCCGACCGAGCTCGCCCAGCAGTTCCTCACCCGGATGATCGACACCCGGCTCCAGATCCAGGAGGCCGAGCGAGAAAAGATCGTCATCGACGACGCGGAGGTCGAAGAGGAGCTGGCGGAACGGCTCAAGAAGATGAACGTAAAGAGCCGCGACGAGTTCGAGGCCCTCCTCAAGGCGCAGGGGCTCTCGATGGAGTCGGTCAAGCGGCGGATCCGCGACGAGCTCCGGCGCGGCCGGATCGTCGGCCGGAAGGTGCGGCTCCGCGTGTCGGTGATGGAGGCCGAAGTCATGCAGTACCTCGAGGCCAACCGCGCGAAGCTCGAGACGGGGTTGACGTACCATGCGCGGCACATCTTGATCCTGCCCGATGCGGGTGTCGCCGACGCCGCGTGGGAGAACGCCCGCATCCGTGCGGATCTCCTCAGGGGCCAGCTGTTGCAGGGTGCCGACTTCGCCGAGCTCGCCCAGCAGAACTCACGCGACGCGAGCGCCCGGGACGGCGGCGATCTTGGAACGCTCAAGCGCGGCGAGCTCGCCCAGGACATCGAGACGCAGATCCTCAGCCTCGCGCCGGGCGAGGTCTCGTTACCTTTTCGCTCCTCGCTCGGGTACCACATCTTCCGGCTCGAGTCCAAGGACAGCCTCGAAGGCGAGGGGCTCACGCGGGTCCAGGCGCAGATTCGCGAGATCCTCTTCCGGGAGAAGTTCGAGGCCCGGCTCGATGCCTGGCTCAAGGAGATCAGGCAACGCGCGATCATCGACGTCCGCCTGGACGGGCAGCTGTGAAAAATCGTTGACAATGCGGCGCTGAGATGGCACGATAATGCGCGGCGTTAGCTTCCCAACCCCGCGTCAAACCTAGGCAAACGGCTTAACCGACTCACTTGCTTGCGGCGCCAGCCGCCCGGAGCCCTTTGATGAGCACCCGCCGAGAAAGAGGCCAAAGCAGCCCGCCCCAGAATCCCGAAGTGAACGGGATGAACCTCTCCGAGTTGAAGGAAAAGAGCATCTCGGACCTGAACGTGATCGCCCGCGACCTGAACGTCCAGAACATGGGCGGGCTGCGCAAGCAGGAGTTGATCTTCAAGATCCTCCAGTCGCAGGCGGAGAAGGACGGTCTCATCTTCGCCGCGGGCGTTCTGGAGGTTCTGCCCGATGGGTTTGGATTCCTGAGGGCCCCGGACTATAACTACTTGCCCGGACCTGACGATATTTACGTTTCTCCGTCCCAGATCAGACGATTCGACCTCCGCACGGGCGATACCATATCCGGCCAGGTGCGGCCGCCGAAGGACACGGAGCGGTATTTCGCGCTGCTCAAGGTCGAGGCGATCAATTTCGAGACGCCGGAGCAGGCGCGCGAGAAGATCTTCTTCGACAACCTGACGCCGCTCTATCCGATGGAGCGGCTCCGGCTCGAGCACGACACCGAGAACCTGACGACCCGGGTCATGGATCTCCTGTGTCCGATCGGCAAGGGCCAGCGCGGCATGATCGTGGCCGCGCCCCGGACCGGCAAGACGATGATGCTCCAGTCCATCGCCCATGCGATCGCGACGAATCATCCCGAGGTCTACCTCATCGTGCTTCTCATCGACGAGCGGCCGGAGGAAGTCACCGACATGCAGCGGTCGGTGAAGGGCGAGGTGATCTCGTCCACCTTCGACGAGCCACCCCAGCGCCACATCCAGGTCGCCGACATGGTGATCGAGAAGGCCAAGCGGCTGGTGGAGCACAAGCGGGACGTCGTGATCCTGCTCGACTCGCTCACCCGCTTCGCGCGCGCCCACAACGCCGTCATCCCGTCGTCGGGCAAGGTCCTGTCGGGCGGCCTCGACGCGAACGCGCTCCAGCGGCCGCGCCGCTTCTTCGCCACGGCGCGGAACATCGAGGAGGGCGGCTCGCTCACGATCATGGCGACGGCCATCGTCGACACCGGAAGCCGGATGGACGACGTCATCTTCGAGGAGTTCAAGGGGACCGGCAACATGGAGGTCCATCTCGATCGCCGGCTGATGGACAAGCGGATCTTCCCCACGATCAACATCGAGCAGTCGGGGACGCGGAAGGAAGAGCTGCTCCTCGAGAAGGACGAGCTCCAGAAGGTCTGGCTCCTGCGCAAGGCGCTCTCCCAGCTCAACCCCGTGGAGGGCATGGAGCTCCTGCTGGACAAGCTCAAGCTCACGAAGACGAACAAGGAATTCCTGGCCTCGATGCACTCGATGGGATGATCTGGTATCCTTGGAGCCCCTGAGGGGGTGGCTCGAATGAAGGCGGGCATTCATCCGGACTATGTGGATACGACCATCACGTGCGCGTGCGGAGAGGTGGTTCGCACCCGCTCCACCAGGCCCAACATCCACGTGGAGGTCTGCTCGAAGTGCCATCCCTTCTATACCGGGAAGCACAAGCTCATGGACACCGCGGGTCGTGTCGAGCGCTTCCAGCGGAAGTACAGGCGCCAGACCGCGTCTGCGTAGCTCGCGCTCCGAAGCCGGCCGGGTTGGACCCGGGCCGGCTTTTTGTTTGCCCCTCGTCTCGCGCCCGCGACGTAGTGCGCGCCGCAGGCCGTCGCGGGGCTGGGGCCCCGCCGGCCGAGGCGCGGCTATAACGAAAGCGCGCTGAGCCGTGATGCTGTTTGACAAGCTCCGCCAGATCGAAGAGCGATCCAACGAGATCGCCAGGGCCCTGTCCAACCCGGCTATCTTCGGCCAGCCCGCCGAGTACGCCCGACTCCGAAAGGAGCACGCCGACACCGTCGATATCGTCGAGCGCTTCACCGCGTACCGCGAGGTCCTTCGACGGATCGGCGAGGCCCGCCACATCCTCGCGGAGGGTGGCGACCGCGAGCTCGCGGAGCTCGCGCAAGCGGAGATCGACGACCTCACCGCCCGGCAGGCGACGCTCGAGGAGGACCTGAAGCGGCTCCTGCTGCCGCGCGATCCGAACAACGAGAAGAACGTGTTCGTCGAGATCCGTGCCGGTGCCGGTGGCGATGAGGCGGCCCTCTTCGCGGCAGAGCTGAGCCGCATGTACACGAAGTACGCCGAGCGCCAGCGGTGGCGGGTCGAGGTGATGGACGCCAGCGCGACCGGCGTCGGCGGGTTCAAGGACGTGATCCTGTTCATCCAGGGGCGCGGCGCCTGGAGCCGTCTGAAGTTCGAGCGTGGCGTGCACCGGGTGCAGCGTGTGCCCGTCACCGAGTCGAGCGGTCGGATCCACACCTCGACCGTCACCGTGGCCGTGCTCGCGGAGGCCGAGGACGTCGACGTCAAGATCGAGGAGAAGGATCTCCGGGTCGACGTGTATCGGTCCTCCGGCCCCGGCGGGCAGGGCGTCAACACCACGGATTCGGCGGTACGGATCACGCATCTGCCGACCGGGCTCGTGGTGACGTGCCAGGACGAGCGGTCGCAGATCAAGAACCGGGCGAAGGCGATGCGCGTCCTCAAGGCCCGGCTGCTGGAGCGGGCGCAGGAGGAGCAGCAGGCGGCCATCGCGGCGGACCGCCGCAGCCAGGTCGGCACGGGCGAGCGCAGCGAGCGGATCCGGACCTACAACTTCCCGCAGACGCGCGTCACCGATCATCGTATCGGTCTCACGCTCCATCGGCTGCCGGCCGTGCTGGAGGGCGACCTCGACGAGCTGATCGATGCGCTCGTGGCGGCCGAAGAGTCCGATCGACTCCAGCGGGTGGAGCAGTGATGGGCGCCGTCACGACGTTCCGCGACCAGCTCGCCGCCGCCACGACTGCGCTCGAGGCCGCCGGGGTCACCAGCCCCCGGGTCGACGCCGAGTGGCTGCTCGCCGGCCTGCTCGGCGTCGGTCGCGTCGCCGTCAGGCTGGATCCGGGCGGCGCGGTTCCCGAGCCGCTCGCGGAGCGCTACGCTGACGCCGTGCGCCGCCGCGCGCGCCGGGAACCGCTCCAGCGAATCCTGGGCTGGGAGGAGTTCCGCGGCCTGCGCGTTCGCCTCACGGACGCGGTGCTCGTGCCGAGGCCGGAGACCGAGGTGCTCGTGGAATGGGCGCTGGCGCTCATGCCGGCGCGCGGCGCCCGGAGGTTGCTGGCGGTCGATCTCGGGACCGGGTCGGGGTGCATCGCCTGCGCCCTGGCTGCCGAGCGGCCGGATCTCGACGTGGTTGCCATCGACGTGTCGCCGGCCGCCGCGGCCGTAGCTCGCGAGAACGCGAACGCCCTCGGACTCGCGGCGCGTATCAGGGTCGTCGCCACGGACCTGCTCGACGGGGTCCGCGATCTCGGCGCCGACCTCATCGTGAGCAACCCTCCGTACCTGCCGACCGGGCTCGTGCCCGAGCTCCCGCCGGAGGTGCGCACCCACGAGCCGGTCGTCGCGCTGGACGGCGGGGCCGACGGTCTCGCGCTGATCAGGAGAATCGCTGCCAGCGCGCGCCGCGCCCTGCGCGCCTCCGGTGTGCTCGTGGTCGAGACGGCGGGCGGCGTCCAGGCGACGGCCGCCGCCGCGCTCCTCCGGACGGAGGGCTGGGTCCAGGTGGCCATCCGCGCCGACCTCGCCGGCGTCGACCGGTTCGTGGCGGGGAGGGCCTGATGCCCGCGCGGCTCGAGATCGACGGTGGGGTACCGCTCCGCGGCTCGGTGCGGGTGAGCGCGGCCAAGAACGCTGCGTTGCCCGCGCTGGCGGCGTCGCTCCTGACCGCGGAGCCTGTCCATCTGACGAATGTCCCGGACCTCGTCGACATGCGCACGATGGTGCGGCTGATCGAGACGCTCGGCGCGACCGTCCGGCGCGAGCGGGGCGAGCTCTCGGCGCAGGTGGCGCGTGTCACCAACGACGTCGCGCCGTACGAACTCGTCTCGACGATGCGGGCCTCCCTGCTCGTGCTCGGGCCGCTCGTCGCGCGCCACGGCACGGCGCGCGTCGCCTTGCCGGGCGGCTGCGCCATCGGCGTCAGGCCTATCGACCAGCATCTCAAGGGGCTCGCCCGCCTCGGCGCCGAGATCGCGATCGAGAACGGGTACATCGTGGCGCGAGCGAGCCGGCTCAAGGCGGCGCGGATCGCCGCCGATCTCGTTACCGTCACGGGGACCGAGAACCTCATGATGGCCGCGGCGCTCGCCGAGGGGACGACGGTGATCGAGAACGCCGCGCGCGAGCCCGAGGTCATCGACCTCGCGACCCTGCTCACGGCGATGGGCGCGCGGATCCGCGGGGCGGGCACCGCCCGGGTCGAGATCGAGGGCGTCGTCGAGCTGGCGGGCGCCACCCACCGGGTCATTCCGGACCGGATCGAGGCGGGCACCCTGATCGTGGCTGGCGCGATCACGGGCGGGGACATCACGGTCACCGATCTCGTACCCGATCATCTCTCGGCGCTCATGGCCAAGCTCGACGAGTGCGGCGTCGCCCTCGAGGTGGGCCCGACGTCGGTCCGCGTGAGGGGCCCCGAGCGCCCCCGGGCGGCGGACGTCATCACGAGCCCGTTCCCCGGCTTCCCCACGGACATGCAGGCGCAGGTGATGACGCTGCTCGGGCTCGCGGACGGCCAGTCGCGAGTCACCGAGACGATCTTCGAGAACCGGTTCATGCACGTCGCCGAGCTTGCCCGGATGGGCGCGCGTATCGAGGCCGACGGCGCGATCGCGATCATCCGCGGCGTGTCGCGCTACCAGGGCGCCCCGGTGATGGCGTCGGATCTGCGGGCCTCGGCCGCCCTCGTGCTGGCAGGCCTCGCAGCCCACGGCCGCACCACGGTCTCGCGTGTGTACCACCTCGATCGGGGCTACGAGCGGCTCGAGGCCAAGCTGGCGGCGCTTGGCGCGCGCATCGAGCGGCGCACGTGAAGGAGCGCCTCACGCTCGCCCTGCCGAAGGGGCGCCTGCTCGACAGCGCGCTCGAGCTCCTGCGCGAGCTCGGCGTCGAGGGCATCGACCAGGACTCGCGGCGGCTGATCTTCACCGACCCCCGGCGCGGCCTCCGCCTGCTCTTCCTCAAGCCGGTCGACATCCCGGCCTACGTCCTGTACGGCGCGGCCGACCTGGGGATCGTCGGCAAGGACATCCTGCTCGAGCAGGAGCCGGACGTGTATGAGCCGCTCGACCTCGGGTTCGGGTTCTGCCGGCTCGTCGTCGCCGAGCCGCGAGAGCTCTGGGAGCGCGACGATCCGGCGAAGTGGTCGTGGGTGCGCGTCGCGACGAAGTATCCCCGGCTGGCCGAGCAGTACTTCACCGACCGTGGCATCCAGGTCGAGATCGTGCGCCTCGACGGCTCGATCGAGCTGGCGCCGCTCGTCGGGCTCGCGGAGCGCATCGTCGATCTGGTCCAGTCGGGCGAAACCTTGAGGGCCAACGGGCTGGTCGAGGTGGCCGAGATTACCCGGTCCACCGCCCGCCTCATCGTGAACCGCGCCTCGATGAAGACGGAGCATGCGGCGGTCAGCGAGCTCATCGGCGAGCTGAAGGCCGCGCTCCGGAGCGAGCCTGTCCACCATCCGGCCGGCGCGCGGACACAGACGCCGCCGAGGATCCCGCGCCCATGATCCGCACGCTCGATGCGCGGCGAGGAATCGATGCCGTCGTGACGGCGCTCGAGCGGTCGCCCGAGACGGTGGCGCCCGAGATCCATCGGACGGTCGACGAGATCCTCGGTGCGGTGCGCGGCCGGGGCGATGCGGCGCTCTGCGAGTACACGGCGCGTCTCGATGGCTGGAGCCCCGCCGCCGCTGGGGAACTCGCGCTGACCGCCGCCGACTTCGAGACCGCCGAGCGTGGCATCGCCCCCGACGTGCGAGCCGCGCTCGAGTATGCCGCAGACCGCATCGAGCGCTACCACGCGGCTGCGACGCCCAAGTCGTGGCGCATGACCGACGAGCACGGATCCGTCCTGGGCCAGGAGATCCGCCCTCTCGACCGCGTCGGCGCCTACGTTCCGGGTGGGCGGGCGGCGTACCCCTCGACGGTGTTGATGACCGTCGTCCCGGCGCGCGTTGCCGGCGTGCGGGAGATCGTGCTCGTCACGCCCGCGGGACCCGGCGGCCGGATCGAGCCGGTGGTGCTCGCCGCCGCACGCATCGCCGGGGTCACCGAGGGCTACCGGATCGGTGGCGCGCAGGCGGTCGCCGCGCTCGCGTATGGCACGGCGATGATCCGCCGGGTCGACAAGATCGTCGGGCCGGGCAACATCTACGTCGCGCTCGCCAAGGCGCGCGTCTTCGGCGAAGTGGGCATCGACATGGTCGCCGGCCCCAGCGAGGTCGTGGTCGTCGCGGACGCGACCGCGGACCCCGAGTGGATCGCCGGGGACATGCTCGCCCAAGCCGAGCACGATCCCATGGCTCGCGCGGTCCTCATCACGGATGTCGGCGATCTCATCCCCCGCGTCACCGCGGCGCTCGAGCGACAGCTGGCGGCGCTGCCGCGCCGTGCGATCGCCGCGCAGGCGCTCCGGGCGAACGGCGCGCTGATCCGCGTCGCCAGCCTCGATGAGGCGCTGGTGCTCGCCAACCGCCTCGCCCCCGAGCACCTCGAGCTGCTGGTCGCGGTCCCGGCGGCGCTGCTGCCGCGGGTGCGGCACGCCGGCGCTGTGTTCATGGGCCGGCACACGCCCGAGGTCGTGGGGGACTACGTCGCGGGCCCCAACCACGTGCTGCCGACAGCGGGGACGGCCCGGTTCGCGTCGCCGCTGGGCACCGAGGATTTCGTGAAGCGCTCGAGCGTCATCGAGTACTCGCGGGGTGGGCTGCTCGCCGCCGCTCCCCACCTCAGGACGCTGACGCGCGTCGAGGGCCTCGCCGGGCACGGGAGCGCGGCGGCCCTGCGACTGGACAGGGATGGAGGGAGGGACGAATGAGCACGGAGACGACGGACCGCCAGACGCGCGTCGAGCGCAAGACGAAGGAGACGGAAATCACGCTCCATCTCAACCTCGACGGCACCGGCGCGTCGAAGGTGCAGACACCGATCCCGTTCTTCAGCCACATGCTGGAGGCGTGGTCCAAGCACGGGCTGATGGACCTCGCGATCGATGCGCAGGGCGACGTCGAGGTCGACCAGCACCACACCGTGGAGGACGTGGGCATCGTCCTCGGCCAGGCGCTCCGGCAGGCGCTCGGCGACAAGCGGGGCATCGTGCGCTACGGAACCGCGTACATCCCGATGGACGAGGCGCTGGTGTCGGCGTCCGTGGACCTGTCGGGCCGGCCCTTCCTCGTCTTCAGCGTGCCGGTGGCGCGCGCGCGCGTGTCGAACTTCGACCTCGACCTGCTCCAGGAATTTTTCCGCGCTTTCGCGTTCAACGCCGAGATGACGCTGCACGTGACCATGCACTACGGCCACAACCTCCACCACGTCACCGAGGCCGTGTTCAAGGCCGTGGCCCGGGCGCTCGCCGACGCGACCAGGCTCAATCCACGCATCGCCGGGGTCCTACCCTCGACGAAGGGAAAGGTCGGCAGCCCGGCGGTGATCACCGAGGATCCGCGTGTCGTCGACGATGCGCAGGCCGTGGTTCTACCCGGCGACGGCGCTTTTCACGACGCGATGGCGAATCTCGACCGGCTGGGCCTGCTTCCCGCGCTCCGCCGGGCGCTCGACGGCAGCCGGCCGTTTCTGGGGATCTGTCTCGGCTACCAGTTGCTGTGCTCCACGAGCGAGGAGCTCGGCGACGGACGAGGGCTCGACGTCGTCCCCGGTGCGGTGCGCCGTCTCCCCCCCGGGCGGAAGATTCCTCACATGGGGTGGAACCGCGTGGAGCACGCCGGAGACCTCGGGGTGTTCGAGGGCATCCCCTCGGGCGCCCACTTTTACTTTGTCCACTCGTATTATCCGGTTTTGGCGGGGACCTCGAGGCCGGCGTTGACCGAGGGTGGCCTGAGAAAGGCGCGCGTGGCTCCGGATGTGCCATCTTCCCTGTCGGAGGGGCGGGTGGCTCCGGACGCGCCATCTTCCTTTTCGCAGGGGCGGGTGGATGCGGTGCGGGCGGCGTGGTGCGACTACGGGGTCAGGTTCGCGGCGGCGATCGAGGTTGGCCGGATCTTCGCGACGCAGTTTCATCCAGAGAAGAGCCAGCGGTGGGGCCTCCGCCTGCTGGAGAATTTCGCCGCCGTCGTGAAGGCCGGGCGGTGATCGTCATTCCGGCGGTCGATCTCCGGAATGGGCTGTGTGTCCGCCTGCACCAGGGCCGGAGCGAACGAGAAACCGTGTTCTCGGACGATCCGGTCTCGGTCGCGCTCCAGTGGAAGAAGCTCGGAGCCGAGCGGCTCCATGTCGTGGACCTCGACGGCGCGTTCGCCGGCGAGCCGAAGCAGAGCGCCCTCGTCACGAAGATCGTGGCCGCCGTCGCGCCCGTTCCGGTCGAGGTCGGGGGCGGGCTGCGAGACCTTCGGGCTGTCGAGTCGGCTTTCGAGGCCGGCGCGCGGTGGGCGGTGGTCGGGACGCGCGCGGCGCTCGATCCCGCATTCCTGCGCGACGTCTGCCGACGCCACCCCGAGCGGATCATCGTCGCCGTCGATGCCCGCGGCTCGCGGGTGGCCGTCAAGGGCTGGACCGAGGTGGTGGACGACACCGTGGCGGAAGTCGGCGCGCGCGCGCGTGACGCGGGCGCCGCGGCGCTCCTCTACACCGATGTGAGCCGCGACGGCACCGAGATCGGCCCCAACGTCGAGGACACGGACGCGCTCGCGCGCCGGGTCGAGATGCCGATCCTCGCTTCGGGAGGGGTCGGCCGGGTCGAGGACCTGCGACGGCTGGCGGCCATTCCCGGCGTTGTCGGCGCCGTCGTCGGCCGCGCGCTCTATTCCGGTGCGATCGACCTCCGCCACCTGCTCGGGGACCCATCTATCTCGGGCCACCCTCCGACCGACCACCTGCTCGGGGACCCATCTATCTCGGGCCACCCTCCGACCGATCCGGGCTCAAGGCCCCCGCTACAATAGATGCTGGCCAAGCGCATCATCCCCTGCCTCGACGTGAAGGATGGTCGCGTCGTCAAGGGCGTGCGGTTCGTCGACCTGCGCGACGCCGGCGATCCGGTCGAGGCCGCCCTCGCGTACGACGTCCAGGGAGCCGACGAGCTGGTGTTCCTCGACATCACGGCCTCGCACGAGGCGCGGGACATCATGCTCGACGTCGTCCGCCGCACGGCGGAAGGGATCTATATGCCGCTGACGGTCGGCGGCGGGGTCCGCTCCGTCGACGACGTGCGACGGCTGCTCCGGGCCGGCGCCGACAAGGTCTCGCTGAACACGGCGGCTCTGGAGCGCCCCGTGGTGATCCGCGAGGCGGTCGAGCGGTTCGGGAGCCAGTGCATCGTCGTCGCCATCGACGCCCGGCGTGAACCGTCCCCCTCGGGTGTCCCCCCTCGTTGGGGCGTGTACACGCACGGCGGGCGCCGCCCGGCCGGACGCGACGCCCTCGAGTGGGCACGAGAGGCGGTGACGCTCGGCGCCGGTGAGATCCTCCTGACGAGCATGGATCGCGATGGGACCAAGGACGGCTACGATCTCGAGCTCACACGCGCGGTCTCGGAGGCCGTGTCCGTTCCCGTCATCGCCTCGGGCGGCGCGGGCTCGCTCGACCATCTCTACGAGGGGCTCGTGGAGGGGTGCGCCGACGCGGCGCTGGCCGCCTCGATCTTCCACTTCGGGACCCACACGATCGCCGAGGCGAAAGCCTATCTGCGCAGGCGTGGTGTCGAGATCCGGAGCGAGCCGTGACGCTCGACGAGCTCCGGTTCGATACCCAGGGCCTGATCCCCGCCGTGGTCCAGGAGGCCGACACCGGCGAGCTCCTCATGGTTGCCTGGATGGACCGAGCGGCCGTGGAAGCGACGTTGTCGAGCGGCATGACCCACTTCTGGTCGCGCGCGCGCGGCAAGCCGTGGACGAAGGGCGAGACGTCCGGGCACGTCCAGCACGTCCAGTCGCTCTACGCCGACTGTGACGGGGACACGCTGCTCGTGCTGGTCCACCAGGAGGGCGTCGCCTGCCACACGGGGCAGCGGACGTGCTTCTTCACGGCGCTCAAAGGCGGCCCCGCCGGCGGCGGCGCGCGGCCCGCGCCGGCTGGCATGCTCGAGCAGCTCGAGCGAACCATCCAGGAGCGGAAAGCGAGCCGGCCGGCGGGATCGTACGTCGCCGGGCTGCTGGCGTCCGGCGAGGCCGCCGTCTGCCGCAAGATTGGCGAGGAGGCGACCGAGGTGATCACGGCGGCGCTCGGCGGCCAGGGGGACCGGCGCGTCACGGAGGAGGTCGCCGACCTGTGGTTCCACACCCTCGTCCTGCTCGGCGCCCGCGGGATTCCGCTCCGCGAGGTGCTGAAGGAGCTGGCGCGACGCCACGCGGGACGGGCCACGCCGGGTCGGTAGCGGTCGCGTGCGCCGGGCGCCGCTGGCGCTCGTGCTCGGCGCGGTCGTCGCGCTGGCCGGATGCGGCGCCGGCCGGCGGATCGACAACGGCGTCTATCACTCGACCAAGGGCTACCGCGTCACCGTCCCGGGCGTCGACTGGGTCGTGGCCGAACAGAGCGAGGCCGACCTGGAGCTGCGACACCACGACGGGACGGCGGCGATGCTGGCGAACGCGCAGTGCGACGATCGGGCGAGGACCCGAGGGGCCGATCTGCTGCTGGGCCAGCTGTTGATCGGGATTCGTGACCGCGCGACCATCGAGCAGGAGGAGGTTTCGGTGAACGGGCAGCGCGCGGTTCGCCGAGTGCTCGACGGCCGGCTGGACCCCGACGACACCCCGACGCGGATCGAGGTGTACGTGCTGAAGGACGGGCGCTGCGTCTACGACTTCGTGTATGCTGCGCCGCCGACGTCGTTCGACGCGGGACGCGCCGAGTTTCGAAGGTTCGTCGAGAGCTTCGCGATGGAGCAGATAGAGTAATGGAAGCCTACCTCAGGCGTACCGCGGTCTGGTACGGCGGCGTCGGCCTGCTGACCGGCCTGGTGCTCCGGAGCCTCGCGTTGCCGCCCAAGTACTTCCGGCTCGTGGTCCACGAGATCGAGGTGATGGGTGTGCAATCGCTCGGCGTCGCGCTGACGGCCGCGATCTTCACGGGCATGGTTTTCACGATCCAGAGCGCGGTCAACATGGCCCGCTTCGGCGCGGAAAGCTACGTCGGCCCGCTCACCGCCCTGGCGATCCTGCGCGAGCTCGGGCCCGTCCTCACCGCCATCCTCGTCGGCGGAAAGGTCGCGTCCGGGATCACGGCCGAGCTCGGCTCGATGAAGGTGACCGAGCAGATCGATGCGCTCCGAACGCTCGGCGTGAACTACGTCAAGCGTCTCGTGGTCCCGCGGGTCCTGGCGGCGCTGATCGTGTTCCCGCTCCTGACGGTGCTCGCGGATGCGGTCGGCATCCTCGGTGGGATGGCGATCATGTTCGTCGAACGCGGCGCCGACCTGTACGCGTACTGGAACGTCACGACCTACTGGGTCGTGCCGAAGGATTTCCTGACCGGCGTCGGCAAGTCCGTATTCTTCGGCGTCATCGTGACGCTGATCGGGTGCTACAACGGTCTCAGCACCGAGGGCGGCACCGAGGGCCTCGGTCGGGCGACGACGGCCACGGTCGTTCACGTGACCATGGGGGTCATCGTGTCCGACTTCTTCATCACCAAGCTGTTCCTGACGCTCTTCTACTGACGGCCATGGGGACGCCGGTCGTCGAGGCCATCGACCTGAGAAAGAGCTTCGACTCGAACGAGGTGCTGCGTGGCGTGTCGTTCGCGCTCGCCAAGGGCGAGACGCTGGTCGTCATGGGTGGCAGCGGCTCCGGCAAGACAGTGCTCCTCCGCCTCGTGGCGGGCCTGATCCGTCCCGACGGCGGGCAGCTGCGGGTCTTCGGGCGCTACATCGAGCGCCTCACGGAGGAGGAGCTGCTTCCGCTGCGGCGCCGGATGGGGTACGTCTTCCAGAGCGCGGCGCTGTTCGATTCGCTGTCGGTTCGAGAAAACGTCGCGTATCCTCTGCGCGAGCATACCAGCCTCGGGGAGGCGGAGATCGCCGAGCGCGTCGTTCGGAACCTGTCGGTCGTCGGCCTCTCCAGCGAAGTGCTGCCGCTGCTGCCGTCGGAGCTCTCGGGCGGCATGCGCAAGCGAGTCGGGATCGCGCGCGCGCTCTCCGTCGAGCCGGAGATTCTGCTGTTCGACGAGCCGACCGCTGGGCTCGATCCGACGAACTCCAAGCTCGTGGCCGAGCTGATCCTGCAGCTCCGGGGCGGCGTGTGCGACACGGCCATCGTCGTCACCCACGACGTCGAGCTCGCGAAGACGGTCGCCGACCGTGTGGCCGTCCTCATCGATGGTCGATTCGGCGCTCTCGGCCCCGCCGCCGAGGTCCTCAGCGGAGACGATCCAGCCGTCCAGGCCTTTCTGGCCGGAGCAGCAAGGTAATGGGAGACCGGCGCGAGACCGCGTTGAAGTTCCGCGTCGGCGTCTTTGTCCTGGTGGCGCTCGCCGCGTTCCTCGGGCTGGTGTACGCCCTCGGGGCCCGAGCCCGGCTGTTCGAGGCCCGGTACACGATTCACGCCGACTTCACCGAGGTGGGCGGCCTGGTGGAGGGCGCGACCGTCCGGCTCGCCGGTGTGCAGATCGGGCGCGTGACGGGCGTGCACCTCCCCGGCGAGCCGGGCGGCAAGGTCCGGGTCGACCTCAACATCGCCCGCCGCTACGCCGCGCGAATCCGAAAGAATTCCGTCGCCCGCATCGAGACTCAAGGGCTGCTCGGCGACAAGGTCGTGGAGATCACCGTCGGGACTGCCGCCGCTCCGGCACTGGCCGCCGGCGACGTGCTGGTCGCCCGCGATCCCGCGGACTTCGGTCGAGTGCTCGCCGCGGGTGCGGACACCGTGAAGGACGTCTCGGCGCTCGCCGCGGCCCTGCGCGAAACGGCGGAGACCGTGAACCAGTCGAAGGTGATCGAGGGCGCCGCGACGACTGTCAACAAGCTCGGACGTGTCGTCGACCAGGTCGAGCACGGCCGCGGGTGGGCTCACACGCTCCTCTACGAGGAACCGGTGGCGTTGCGCCGGATCAACGAGCTGATCGCGACGACGCAGGCCTTGGTCGAGCGTGTCGAGAAGGGGCAGGGAGCCGCCGGGGTCCTCGTTTCGCCCGAAGGGGGGGCCTCCGCGAAGCGCTTCGTTGCCGCGATGGACCGGATCAGCGCCATGGTCGAGCATCCCGAGCGCGAGCAGGGATTGCTGCCGGGCCTGCTCTTCGATCCGAAGTACAAGCCGATCCTCGAGGATCTCCGGACGGTCGCGCACAACCTCCGCGAGGTCTCCGACCGCCTGGCCGGCGGCCGCGGCACACTCGGCAGCCTGGTGGCCGACTCCGGGGGCGAGGGCGAGCTCGGCCTCACCCTCCAGGACCTGAGAGTCGCCGTCGCCAATCTCAAGGCGATCAGCGAGAAGATCAACGAGGGCGAGGGGACGGTGGGCCTGCTCATCGCGGATCCGACGATCTACGAGCGGCTCGTCGCCATCCTCGACGGCGCCCAACGGAGCTTCCTGCTGCGTTCGATGATCCGCGGCCTCGGTGACAAGGGGGCGAAGCCCAGAGATGACGGCGCGCGACGCTAGCGTCTACCGGTGCCAGGAGTGCGGGTTCGCCAGCCCCAAGCCTGGAACGTGTCCGGATTGTCGGCGCGCCGGCGGCAGCTGGGTTCAGCTCGTCGAGGAGCGGCCGCGCGCGTCGCGGACGACGCGGCGGGCCGGCGCGCCGGCCGCCCGCCCGCGCCCGCTGAAGGATATCTCCATGGAGCGGGACGACCGCGTGCGGACCGGGATCGGCGAGCTCGACCGAGTGCTCGGCGGGGGCGTGGTGCGTGGCTCGCTGGTGCTGATCGGCGGGGATCCGGGCGTGGGCAAGAGCACATTGCTGCTGCAGGCGGCGCGCGCGCTCGCGCAGGTCGCGCCGCCGGTGCTCTACGTCACCGCCGAGGAATCCGCCGCGCAGGTGAAGATGCGCGCCGACCGGCTCGGCATCTCGACCGACGGGTTGCTCTTGTGGCCGGAAACCGATCTGTCGGTCGTTCAAGCGCAGCTCGACGCCGTGAAGCCCCGCGGGCTCATCATCGACTCGATCCAGACCGTGTTCCTGCCCGAACTCGAGTCGGCGCCGGGCAGCGTCACGCAGGTCCGCGAGTGCGGGGCCCGCCTCATGACGCTCGCCAAGGGCCTCGGCATCGCCACGTTCCTGGTCGGCCACGTCACCAAAGAGGGAGCGCTGGCGGGGCCGCGCGTCCTCGAGCACCTCGTCGACACGGTGCTGTACTTCGAGGGGGAACGTCACCACGCGTACCGCGTCCTCCGGGCCGTGAAGAACCGGTTCGGCTCGACGAACGAGATCGGCGTCTTCGAGATGGCCGAGGGAGGACTGGTCGAGGTGAAGAACCCCTCCGGGTTCTTCCTGGCCGAACGCCCCGCGGAGGCGCCCGGCTCGGTCGTCGTTTCCAGTCTCGAGGGTACGCGGCCGGTGCTGCTCGAGCTTCAGGCCCTCGTGGCCCAGGCGGCCGTCGGGACACCACGGCGGACGGTGCTCGGCGCCGACTACAACCGTGTGTGCTTGTTGCTGGCGGTCCTCGAGAAGCGCGCCGGCGTGCCGTTGGGAAGCCAGGACGTGTTCGTCAACGTCGCGGGCGGTGGCCGCGTGACGGAGCCCGCCGCGGATCTGGGCATCGTCGTGGCCGCGGCCTCGAGCTACATGGATCGTGCGGTGCCGGGCGATGTGCTCGTCGTCGGCGAGGTCGGACTGACCGGGGAAGTCCGTGCGGTCGCCGGGCTCGAGCTCCGTCTGCGCGAGGCGGCCGCCCTCGGCTTTCGCCGCGCGATCGTGCCCCAGAGCAATGTCCTCGAGCCGACGAAGGCGTCGCTCGACGTCCGCGGCGTGGCCACGGTCGCCGAGGCCCTGGCCGCGTTGCTCGGCTGACGAGATGGATCCATGGCAGCCAGGGTAGCGGTCGTCATCCCCGCGGGCGGTGTGGGGGCGCGCTTCGGAGCCCGCATCCCGAAGCAGTTCGTCACGATCCAGCGCGTCCCCATCCTGACGATGACGGTCAGCCACTTCGCGCGCCATCCGGCGGTGGCCGCCATCGTGGTGGCCGCGCCGGAGTCCCACGTCGGGCGGACCCGCCGCGCGCTGTCCGTGATGGCCCGGCGCTCGCCGCTCTCGGTGGTGCCCGGCGGCCGGACGCGCCAGGATTCGGTGTGGCTCGCGATGCAGGGCGTGCCCGACGGCGCCGAGATCATCGTCGTCCACGACGCCGTCCGCCCGCTGATCACCCGTCGACTCATCGACGCCGTCGTGCAGGCCGCCGCGGAATCCGGCGCCGCGATCTGTGCCCTGCCGATCGCGGAGACCGTCAAGCGCGTGCGGGACGATGTCGTGCAGGAGACCCTCGACCGCTCGGAGCTCTGGGCGGTTCAGACGCCGCAGGCGTTCCGCGCCGACCTGCTGCGCGAGGCGCACGAGAAGGCGCGCCGGGACGGCGTCGTCGGGACCGACGACGCCATGCTGGTGGAGCGGCTCGGCCATCCGGTCCGGGTCGTGCGCGGGCTCGCCGAGAACGTGAAGATCACCACGCCGGAGGACCTCCGGCGCGCGCGCGGCGCGAGGGCGCGGTGACACGCGTCGGCCTCGGGTTCGACCTGCACTCGCTCGCGGCCGGCCGGCCGCTCGTGCTCGGCGGGGTCACCGTCGAGTCCGACCGCGGGCTCGCCGGCCACTCCGACGCCGACGTGCTGTCGCACGCGGTCGGCGAGGCGCTGCTCGGGGCGCTGGCCCTTGGGGACCTGGGTCGGCACTTCCCGGACACCGATGCGCGCTATCGCGGCATCTCGAGCCTCACGCTGCTCCGGCACGTCGTCGAGCTGGTGACCGCGCGCGGGGGCCGCCTCCTCAACGTGGACGCGACCGTGCTCGCCCAGGCCCCGCGCCTCGCGCCGCTGCTGCCGGAGATGGCCAAGCGGCTGGCGGACGTGCTGGGACTCGAGATCGACCGCGTGAGCGTGAAGGCGAAGAGCCCCGAGGGACTCGGCCTGCTCGGCCGGCAAGAAGGGATGGCGGCGATGGCGGTGGTGAGCGTCGAGGTGACGGGATGATCCGGATCTCCAACACGATGAGCCGAACGAAGGAGGACTTTGTTCCCCTCGCCTCCGGCGCCGTCCGCATGTACGTGTGCGGGGTGACCGTGTACGACTACTCGCACATCGGGCACGCCCGGAGCGCCATCGTCTTCGACGTGATCCGGCGCTACCTCGCCTTCAAGGGCTATCGGGTCACGTTCGTCAAGAACTACACCGACGTCGACGACCGGATCATCCGACGCGCCAACGAGGCGGGTGTTTCACCACGCGAATTCGCCGACCGGTATATCGCCGCCGAACACGAGGACATGGCCGCGCTCGGGGTCCTGGCACCCGACGTGGATCCGAAGGCGACGGAACACGTGCCGGAGATGATCGAGCTCATCGCACGGCTGATCGCCTCCGGTCACGCCTACCCGATCGACGGCGACGTCTACTTCGAGATCGGGCGCTTCGCCCCGTACGGCCGGCTGTCGGGGAAGAATCTCGACGAGCTGCTGGCGGGGGCTCGCGTCGAGGTGGACGAGCGGAAACGCGACCCGCGCGACTTCGCGCTCTGGAAGAGCTCGAAGCCGGGCGAGCCCGCGTGGGAGAGCCCGTGGGGCCCCGGTCGCCCCGGTTGGCACATCGAGTGCTCGGCGATGGCGATGCGATATCTCGGCGAGTCCTTCGACCTCCATGGGGGCGGCGAGGATCTGATCTTCCCGCATCACGAGTGCGAGATCGCCCAGTCCGAAGCGTGCACGGGCAAGCCCTTCGCCCGCTACTGGGTGCACAACGGCATGGTCAACATGGGCAAGGAGAAGATGTCGAAGTCGCTCGGCAACACGCTGAACATCCGGGAGATCGTCAAGCGCCACGACCCCGATGCACTCCGGCTCTGGATGCTCGGGACCCACTATCGCAACATGATCGAGTGGTCCGAGGAGCGTGTCGAGGAGAGCGCGCGGGCGCTCGACCGCCTCGCGCGCCTGCTCCACGACGCGGTCACCGTGCGCGCCGCCGGCGACGCCGCCTCGCTGCCCCCGGCCTTTGCCGAGTTCCGCACGCGCTTCGAGAAGGCGATGGACGACGACTTCAACACCCCGCAGGCGCTCGGCGTGCTCTTCGATTTCGGGCGCGCGCTGGCCGAGGCGCGCGACCGGCACGCGGGGGCGCCCGGGGCATTCGTCGCCGGCGTCGCGGAGCTGGCGCGGCTGGCGCGGGTGCTCGGGCTCTTCGGTCGCGGTGCGGCGGTGGATGGGCCGCCGGCCGACGTCGAACGCCTCGTCGCCGCGCGCGGCGAGGCGCGGGCGCGGCGCGACTTCAAGCGCGCGGACGAGTTGCGCGACGAGATCGCGCGGCTCGGCTGGCTCGTGGAGGACACGTCCGCGGGATCGCGGCTCACGCCGAAGGGGCGGTGATGGCCGAGGGCCGCGTCTACGGCCGCAACCCGGTGCTCGAGCTGTTGCGCGCGCGCGGGCGGCGCACCGACGAGGTCGCTGTTCTCGCCGGCGGGCGGGGGCCCCTGGCGGAGGTGGTCTCCCTCGCACGCCGTGCGGGTGTCAAAGTCTCCTATCGCACCCGCGACCAGCTCACCGCGATGGCCGGGTCCGACCGCCACCAGGGCGTCGTGGCGCGGGTGGCGTCGGCGGAGTACGTGGATCTGGCCGCGCTCCTCGAGATCCCCAAAGCGCGCGGCGAGACGGCCTTCTTCGTGGCAGTCGACCAGGTGCAGGACCCGAGGAACTTCGGCGCGCTTCTGAGATCGGCGGAGGCCTTCGGGGCGCATGGCGTCATCGTGCCGAAGCACCATCAGGTTGGCCTCACCGAGACGGCGGTTCGAGCGGCCATGGGGGCGGTCGAGTATCTGGCCGTCGCCCGCGAGACGAATCTGGTCTACGGTGTAGAAATCCTCAAGAAATCTGGCATTTGGGTCTTCGGCGGAACCGTGGGTGCCGGCGTTCCGGTGTGGGCGGCGGACCTGACCGGGCCGATCTGCCTGGTCCTGGGAAGCGAGGGTGAAGGGCTCAGGCCCAATGTCGCGCGAGCCTGCGACGTGCTCCTCACGATCCCGATGGCGGGGAGGGTGGGTTCACTGAACGTCGCGTCCGCCGCGGCCGTGCTCTGCTATGAAGTGGCGCGCCAGCGAAGCGCCAGAGGCAAAGAGCTTGACTTATCTAAAAGTCAAGCCTAACGTGGGATTTTGTCTGTGCTGGCGTAGCTCAGGGGCAGAGCAACTGCCTTGTAAGCAGTGGGTCGGGGGTTCAAATCCTCCCGCCAGCGCCAGCTTTTTCGAGGAGTTGCCAGGTGCGTGCCGGCGGATTCGGGGAGGTACCCAAGTGGCCAAAGGGGGCAGACTGTAAATCTGCTGGCGTACGCCTTCGGGGGTTCAAATCCTCCCCTCCCCACCATTGTAGCGAGTGCCATGAGGCCGCCGCAGGCCGAGGGTGGGCTGAGAAGGGCACGCGTGGCTCCGCAGGTGGGCGGGAATAGCTCAGTGGTAGAGCGCCAGCCTTCCAAGCTGGGGGTCGCGGGTTCGAATCCCGTTTCCCGCTCCAAGTCTCGCG
>QHSR01000062.1 GCA_003221635.1 Candidatus Rokuibacteriota bacterium
CCGCGGCCCGCGCCGCGGCCAACGGCACGGGGGTCACCGTCATCGACGCGCCCGTCCTCGCCAACGGACGCCTGGAGCTCCGCTGGTATCTCCGGGAGCAGACGGTCTCCCGCGTCCTCCACCGCTATGGCAGCGTCGCGGCTACCGGGTGAGGCGCTCCGTTGTTACTTCTTGCCCCGCGCGACCGATCTGCTCGATCACTTCGTCCTTGCCGATCTTTTCAGCCATCGGACCTTTCGCTCACCCCTCCCGTCTTGCCGCCGCGGGTTCCGCCGCCACGAGCCTCATCGTCGGTCTTCGTCCCTTTCAGGGCGTCACCGAACAAAAGGTGCTTGATGCGCTCGGGCTCGCGGAGCAGCCGCCCGAGACGGGTCAGGGCCGAATCGACGGCGTGCGCGACCTTGTCCGGCCCGCCGAACCGCTCGAGCGTTTCCGGTCGGACGAACTTGAAGAGGATGTTGGCCGTGCCCGGCGGCATGCCGACGAAATGGACCGTGAGCATCCGATGGTCCTCGACGATCGGCGGCTCGTCCACGCCACCGCGCTCCATGGCGATGGTGAGGAGGTCGTCGGCCAGGAGCTGGGCCGTCGTGGGCGTCTCGTGGAGCCGGGCGCCGACGATGGGTCGGAGCGCGTCGGCGACGCGCCGGGTCGAGGCGATGAGCTCGCGGACGCGCTCGGGACGATACTGCTCGAGCGTGCGCACGACGGCGGCGTAGAGCATGGGGCGCGCCTCGAGGCCGCACTCGAAGCCCTTCGCGCGAATCTGCCCCACCAGCGTCTTGTCGCCGGCCATGAGGCCGAAGCGTGGGCCGATGGTGCCGTACTTGTCGAGGCCGGTGGCGCCCAGGTCCACGCCAAGCTCCAGCATCCGGGGATGGTCGAAGGCGGCGGGAGCCACGCGCGCGCCGCCCGCGTCGTCGACGTAGACCCGCGCGTTCTTGTCGTGCGCGAGCTTCACCGCCGTCCGGATCGCGTCGAGCGGCATCAGCTCGTAGGTGACGGCGAGGCGCGTGAGGACCACGAGCGCCACCGCGGGCTCGCGCTCCAGGGCACGCGCGAACTCGTCGACGCCCACGGTATCGACGAACCGGGCGCCGGCCAGCGCGGCCGCGCGGATCACCGTCGGGTGGCTGTGGCTCGCCGAGACGCCGACCACCACGTCGCCGGGCCGCACCAGCGTGAGATGGGTGGCCAGGGTTGCGGCGGTCAGCCGGTTGAAGACGGCGATGTCGTGGAACTCCTCCGAGCCCCCCAGATGCTGGAGGGTGAGCGCCTTCAGCCGGTCGAGATAGATCGCCGGGGCCAGCTCGTCGTCCGCCCACTGGATCTCCTCCGCCGTCATCGCCAGGCCGTGCTCGAGGCCCGTGAAGACGAAGACCGACGCGGGGCCGTGCGTGCGGATGATGCTCCAGCATTGGCGCAGCTTGCGGAAGTCGTCTTCGGTGCTGGTGAGGATGCGCCCGCGCGCGTACGGGAGCGCAGGCGCGTGCGGGTTACCGAATCGGTCCTTGTTCATGCGTGACTCCTTCAGTCCTCGCTAGTCGTACACGGTGTCGAGGTAGTGGCTGGGGTCGACCGTGGCCTCGATCACCGTCGGGTGGTCGGCGGCGAGGGCGTCCTTCAGGGCGCGAGTGAGCACCTCGGCGGAGCGTGCTCCGACCACCGGCACACCGAAGTAGTGGGCCGGTGGATCCGCGTGCGCGTGCTCGCCGAGGTCGGTTCCGTATACGCCGAAGCGACGCCGTACCTGCTTGACCTGGATCAGGGAGAGCCAGCCGTCGTCGAGCACGACGATGGGCAATGACAGTCCGAGCCGACGGGCGACGGCCACCTCGCCACACGTCATCTGGAAGCACCCGTCTCCGATGAGCGCCACCACAGGACGCTCCGGGCTGGCGAGCTTGGCGGCGATAGCCGCCGGAAGCCCGAACCCCATCGACGACCAGCCGTTCGTGATCAGAAACGTGCGGGGCGCGTGCGCCGTCCACTGGGACGCGATCTGATGGGTGTGGGCTCCCACGTCGAAGGCCAGGATTCCGTCGCGCGGAAGCACACTGCGAACCACATCGATCGCATGATGGGGCGCGAATCCGGCCAGCGGCGGTCGAAGCGAGCGGTGAAAACGGTCGCGGTGTTGCGCGACCATGTCGGCCGGCCATTCGGGTCGAACGGGCGAAAGCTCCGCCAGCCACGCGAGCGAGGCCTCGAGGTCGCCGATCACCTCGTGGACAATCGCTACATTCGGGTCCGCATCCACGGGATCCACGTCGATCGACAGCAGGGGGACCTTGCCGATCCAGGCCTCGTACTCGACCTCGACGACGTCATAGCCGAGCCCCACCACGAGATCAGCCGTGCGCAAGAGCTCGCGCTGCACCTGACGGCGAGCCCGTTCGATGCAGCCCAGTGAGAGCGGATGATCCTCGGAGATCATGCCCTTGGCCATGGTGGTCGAGGCAAAGGGAAGCCGGTGCCGTTCGATCACCGACTGTAGCAAGCGTGGATTCCGGAGGCGCATGGCCGACGAGCCGAGGACCGCCAGCGGCCGGCGCGCGGCGCGCAGGATCTCGGCCGCGCGCCGCATGGAGGCCTCCGGCGCCGCGCGGAGCCGTCGACCCGCTGGACTCGGCGGCACGTCCTCGGTGGCCGAAGCCAGCGCGACGTCCTCGGGTAAGTCCAGGTGAACGGGTCCCAGCGGCTCGCTCAGGGCGATCTCGAGGGCCTCGGCCAGAGCCGAGGCGACCCCGCCTTCCCGGAGGGCAAGAGTCGCCTTCGTGATCGGCTTGAAGAGCGTGTGATGGTCGATGGCCATCTGGATACGCCGCCCGAGCTGCGACGTGGGCAGATTGCACGTGATCGCCAGGAGCGGCGAGCGATCGAGGTAGGCGTTGCCCACGCCGGTTGTCAGGTTGGTGGCGCCGGGCCCCAGTGTCGCGATGCAGAGCCCAGGCGCGCCCGTCAGTCGCCCCATGACGTCGGCCGCGAACGCCGCCGAGCCCTCGTGAGCCGTGAGCACGTACGGCAGCCGGCCGACCCGCATGGCCTCGAGCAGGGGAAGCACGTTCCCGCTGGGAATCCCAAACCCGTGGCTCACCCCCGCCGCCCGCAGCGTCTCGACGATGAGCTCGGCGTTATTCATGGCACGCGCCGCGGGCTCAGTACTCGTCGAACATGCGCTGCACCTCGGCCACGTCGTCCGTGCGAGTGAGGGCCAGCATGGCGAGCACGCGCGCCTTCTGGGGCGTGAGGTTGTCGGCGACGACGAAGCCCTGCTCGCGCAGGATGGTCCGGGGCAGGACGCGACCGCTCCCGGCCCGGCTCGAGAGCACGATGAGAACGCCGCGCCGGCGCGCCTCCAGGAGTGCGTCGGTCTCGCCCGGCGTGGTCACGCCGGGCGGGAGTGACGCAGACACGATCGCGCGGGCGCCGGCGGCCACGAAGGCCCGGATGGCCGCGCCGTCCGCACCGGCGTACGACGCGGCGATGTCCACTCGCGGGAGGGCGGCGCGGCCGCGCACGTCGAACTCCGCCTCCGGGGCGTGGCGCCGCGTCGGGCGCCGGTAGATGGCGACGCGACCGTCCGCTTCGTGACCTCGCGCGCGGCCTGGATCTCGTCGTTGAGGAGCACGAGCACGCCGAGCCCGCGCGCCTCGGGCGCTCCCGCGACGCGCACCGCGTTGACCAGATTCAGCCCCGCGTCCGAGCTGAGGCCCGTGGCCGGCCGTTGCGATCCGACCAGCACGACGGTGGTGTCGACCTTGAGCGTGAGGTTCAGGAAGTACGCCGTCTCCTCGAGCGTCGCCGTGCCGTGCGTGATGACGACGCCGTCGAGCGGCGCTTCGCGAAGGACGGCATCGTGCACGGCCGCGTCGAGCGCCAACCAGTCGGGCGGCCCGACGGCCGCGCTTGACATCGCGCGGAAGCGGACGGACACGATCTCCGCGGCCTCGGTCACCTCCGGAAACCTCACCAGGAGCTCGTCAGGCTCCGCTTTGCGGCCGGCATCCATGTACTCCCAGAGGTCGAGGCTCCCCCGGCCGATCGAGGAGATCGTCCCGCCGGTGCCGATGAGAGCCACCCGTCGCTTCGCGTGCGTGGTCATCGCGCTGCCGCGGCCTCGACGGCCCGGCGCTGTCGCCCCTTCTCTCGATCCGGCTGATACGCCTTGATGGCAGGGATGACCTCGCGCGTCATCAAATCGATGCCACGCACGGCGACCTCGTGGGACATCAGGCCCTCGCGGCCCCAGAAGATCATGGACCCCGGATCGACGACGTCGATGATGCGCTGCAGCTTCTTGATCACGGTGCCAGGGTTCCCGGAGACGATCTGGTAGGTGGCATGGGCCTCTTCGTAGCTGAGGCTGGGGCCGCCCGGGGTGACATTGGCAGACCCCACTCGCGCTTGCTCGCGCCGGCTCTGCGTGGCCGCCCGGCTCACGTAGCCCGGGGGCTGCAGCCAGTGACGGGGCGCGACCCCGAACGACGTCCCCAGCTGCCAGAAGAAGTGCCGGCCCTCCTCGTAAGCCTTTTCGTCGGTGTCGGCGACGCTCACGCGGATGACGTAGCCGCGCTGATCGCAGGTCGGGGTGAATCCGGTCTGTGCCGCGACCTCGTCGTAGAGATCGTAAATCTCGTCGGTAACGTGCAGCGGCGGGGCGAGCGCCACGTACGGGTAGCGATGCTCGGCCGCCCACCGAACCGACTCCGGGCTGACCACGCCGGGAATCCAGATCGGGGGATGAGGCTTTTGCAGCGGCCTGACCCACGGATTGACCACGCGATACTCGTAGTGCCGGCCCTCCCATCGGAAGGGTCCAGGCGTGGTCCATGCCTTGATGATCAAGTTGTGGGCTTCGTCGAACCGCTCCCGGTTGTAGATCGGATTGGCGTTGGTGGCGATGCTTTCCTGGCCCAGCCCGCGCACGAAGCCGCAGACCACCCGCCCTCCGGAGAGAATGTCGATCATCGCGACTTCTTCGGCCACCCGCAGCGGGTTGTCGTGGATGGGGAGCACGTTGCCCAGAAAAACGATCCGGCCCTTCCTGGTCGTCCGGGCCAGGACGGCTCCGATCACGTTCACCGACGGCATCATGCTGAGCGGGTTGTTATGGTGCTCGTTGATCATGACGCCGTCGAAGCCGGACTCCGTGCAGTACTGCAGCTCGTCGAAGTACATGCCGTAGAGCTGTTGCGCCCGTTCCGGGCTGAAGTGCTCATTGGGAAACATCAAGTTGTTGAAGCCCCGCCGGCGCGCTTCATCTTGCGGATACGCCGTGTACCCCATCTCCGTGAAGAAGTAGACTTCCTTGACCATACAGAACCTCCTGATCCGGACGTCGCGTCAGGTGCCGGGCGCGAGGAAGTCCAGGACCATCTTCACGAACGCGCTGGGTTGCTCCATCTCCGGCAGGTGGCCACACCGTTCCAGGACTTTCGCCGTCGCCCCGGGTATCGCGTGCTGATAGCGCTGGCAGGCGTCGAGGGGGATGATGGCGTCCTCACGTCCCCAGATCACCAGGGTGGGCGTGGCGACTCCCCGCAACAGCGCGGCCAGCGTGTGGCTGCGCATGTACGGCTTCCAGAGCAGGCGGGCCGCCATCTCCCGGTTCTGCTCCGCCTGCCTCTCGTCCTCGGGCCTCCATGCTCTGCCGAAGTACTGCGCGTACTCCGGCGCTGTCGCCGGGTCATAGAACGCCTGGGTGAGCGCCTCCTGGTGGGAGTGAATGAAGTAGTCCCAGACGTGGCCTTCGGCGGGCGGCAGGCCCGCGGCGCCCACCAGCACCATCTTCGTGAAGACCTGGGCGTTCATGGTGGCGATCTCCGCCGCGACCCAGCCGCCCAGAGAAAACCCGATGGCCGGCAGGGGCAGGGACAGCTTCAGATCGCGGACGAACCACGTCACCCAGGCGGCGAGGTCGCGGACGCTGACGATCCAGTCCGGGCGCGCGGACTGGCCGAAGCCCGGCAGCGACGGCACGTAGACCGTGAAGTGCCGGGCGAGCTGCTCGTATGCGCGGAGCCAGCCGGGGACGCCGAGCTCGCTGTGCAGAATCAGCAGCGGCGCTCCGCTGCCGCCGCGGCGAAGCTGGATGCGAACGCCCGCAACCTCCACAAGATCTTCCGCGCAGGCGGCTTCCGCAGTCGTCATTTTCGCTGGGCCAGCACTGCCGCCGCTTGCTTCTCGACCACCGTGCCCTTGAAGAAGTCCGGGTTCACCTCGCCCCAGAAACGCACGGCGTTGGTGAACATGAAGTCGCGGAAGTCGTCGTCGGTGAGCAGCCCATGCTCGACCAGCTCGTAGGCCTCGGGGACGACGTCGGTCATGTCCGGAACGTCGAAGTGGCCGATGTCCGAGCTGAAGAACGCGTTCAGGCGCGCGTTCATCGGGTTGGCCTTGCGATTGAAGGCCCATGCGTTGATCGGATCATCGGCCTCGCAGCCGAAGTAGAAGCGCGAGATGTAGAGGTCGCGGAAATCTTCCTTCCGGGCGATCTTGCAGCGCGAGTAGTCGTCGAGGTTCTCCACGCCGCCGGTGCCATCGCCGTTGTCGTCCAGGCCATCGCCCCGACGCACCGCGTCCACCACCGTGGCCGACCCGTACTTCTGAGCCAGCGCGAGCAGGGCCGCCCGGTCGAGCCGCGCCGGGTTCGTCCCACGCCGCCTTCCAGGAACGCGAAGTTCAGCTCCGGAAAGCGGCGGGTGACGCCGCCGAAGAAGAGGGCCTTGGCCATGGCCTCGCTGGCGGAGGCGAAGTGGCCGATGTGGTTGTAGCAGAAGTTCGACGGCGAATTGCGCAGCAAGATCGAGCGCGCGCCGTTGTGGAAGCTCGGCGCGATACGCAGCTCGCGGCATTTCTCCCACACCGGATCGTAGTCGTACTCGCTGTCGATGGCGATCGGGTCGTACCACTCGACGAACTTCGAGGCCGCGGGGTGCTCCTCGACCAGCGCGGGGATGGGGCGGCGAATGAGGCTCCCCATCATGACGACCTTGAAGCCCAGCTGTCGCGACGCGAACTCGAGCTCCTCGATGGCCTCCTCGGGCGTGTACATCGGGATGATCGCGGCGGGAATGATGCGATCGTTGAACGGACGGAACTGATCGGCCGTGAACACGTTGTAGGCGCGACAGAGGGCCCGGCGCAGCCGATCCGGCGGCAGGCGGTAGTAGCCGAGCCCCGCCGTGGGGTAGACCACGCAGAAGTCGAGGCCGAGGTCATCCAGGCGCTCGTACAGAAGGCGCGGCATCATGGCCGTCGCGCGGTCGAGCGTGTTCTTGGTCGGCAGGAACCAGAACGCCTCCTGGCCGATGCGGCGGCGTCGCCGCTCCGCCACGGACATCGAGAGCGAGTTGGGGATGCGCTGGCTCGCCATGGCCAGCGCCTCCACCGCCGTGTCCCCGCCGATGCGGCGGAACTCCTCGCGCATCAGGGGCGCGTACTCGGCCCAGTGGCCGTCCGCGTCGATGATCGGGTGCTTGAGACGATCGTGAATCTTGCGCGCCTCGGTCTGACCGTTGGTGAGCATGGGCGCCCTCCGGGGCAAAGCGTCGTCTGGCGGGATGATACCCCGATGTGACATCATCGGGCGAACTCGGACAGGAGAGACCACCATGCTGCCAGCTCCGGGCTTCCATCACCTCCATCTGAACTCCGTCGAT
The DNA here is from genome assembly GCA_003221635.1 of Candidatus Rokuibacteriota bacterium. GTDB lineage: Bacteria > Methylomirabilota > Methylomirabilia > Rokubacteriales > CSP1-6 > AR31. Next base: position 7,665 of record QHSR01000062.1, read on the forward strand.
CCCGACGCCGCGATCGGTTTCTACGTCCGGCAGTTCCCGACCTCCGCGAAGGCGAGCTGGGGCGGCCTGCCGGCGCTCGCCGCGCCGAACAACGTCCTGATCCTATTCAGCCGGGTCGCCGCCGCGCCCGCGACGGCGCCGCAGACCGCGATCTGGCACTTCGGCTGGCATGTCACCGACACGCGCCAGAGCCTCGAGTCGTACAAAGGCCGGCCGGACACCCGGCTCTTGCCGCTCTACACCACGGATGAAGGCGGCTCGGTGTTCATCAGCAGCGACACCTGGCCGAGCACCGGTGGCACACCCGGCCTGACGAAGGCACAAATCGCCGACGCCAAGACCAAGGGCGTTCAGCCCACCCGCACGGGCGGCTTCGGCTACATGCAAGGCCCCGACAATGCGCTCGTGGAGTACGCGGGCAACCATCCCGCCGAGCGCTTCAATCACGTGCACATGTACCAGGACGATCCGTTCTGCGCGCAGCTCTGGTATCAAAAGCACCTCAACGCCCCGGTATTCGCCGGGCGCACCAGCCTCACGCCCCTGACCGAGACCACCTGCCGGGTGCCGCGAGGACCGGATCGCAGCTGGCCGGCGCTCGAGCGGGCGGGGATGTTTCGGGCGCCATCGGCCGCGGTCGTGTTCGGGGATGTGGCGCTGCCCTGGTACATGCGGCAGGGCGAGCGGCCGCTCGTCAGCTCGCGCGGGCACGTGTACGACCACCTCGCGCTCAGCGTCGCCGATCTCGACGCCTGGGTCGCCAAGCTGCGCGCCGAGGGCGTCCCCTTCCTCGAAGAGCCCTACACGCTCGGCGCGACGCGCGCGGTGATGATCGAGGGCCCGAGCCGCGAAGCGCTGGAGCTGGTCGAGATCACATAGCGCATGGAGCGCGGTGCGCTTCACCTAGGTGGCGCCGCGCCGGGCGATGAAATCGACGGTCTCCCGCGCGCACCGCTCGGCGTCGCTCGCCGCGACGTGATAGGAGTTGCCGGGGATCACCAGCAGCTCGGAATTCCGGATGGTCTCCTGCCACGCGCGCGTTTCTTCCACCGACGCGAGGCCGCTTTCGTCGGTGGTGATCACGAGCGTGGGGCAGGCGATCTTCGGCACATCGGCCCGGATGTCCGAGTAATTGATGGTGGCGTTGAAGCCGACGAGCGTCGACAGGGGCGCCCGGCCCATGAATGTGATCCACCACTCGACCCCGGCGGCGGGGAACCGGTCGCCGAGCCGGCCCGCCATCGTGCGGCGCGCCCAGTGTTCGACTCCGCGCGTCTCGAACTCCTCGGTCAACGCGGGTATGCGCTCGGCGCCCTTCCGGAGCGGGGGCGGCGAGCCGATCACGGTCAGCGTCATCACACGCTCGGGGCGACGCGCGGCGAAGGCCCGTGCGATCACCCCACCGATCTTCGCGCCGACGAGATGGAAGCGCTGAACACCGAGCGCGTCCATGAGGCGGGCGTAGTCGCCGACGATCACGTCGAGCGTCCACGCAAAATCGCGCGGCATCGGCGTCGACGCGCCATAGCCGCGCATATCCGGGCGCACGACCCGAAACCGCCGCGCCAGGAGCGGCACCCACGCATACCACGCCAGGCTGCTCTCGGCATTGCCGTGCAACAACAGAATGGTTTCCGGCTTCGTCCAGGGCTCGGTGAAGTCGTCGACCAGATAGTGCAGTTGCAGGTCGCGAGACGCTTCGAAGATCGGCATCGAGAACCTCCAGGCGTTCGTCGAGCGCAGGGTGCGACGAGAGATGGCTGAGCGCAAGCACTACGATTACGTCGTCGTTGGCGCGGGTTCGGCGGGCTGTGTCCTCGCGTACCGGCTCACCGCCGATCCCTCGGTCCGCGTGCTGCTTCTGGAGGCCGGCGGGCGCGATACGCATCCCTTGATCCACATCCCGATCGGGCTCGGCAAGATCTGGGAGCACCGGATGTTCGACTGGGGCTACGACACGGAACCCGAGCCCCGGCTGGACAATCGCCGGATCGAGGCGATGCGCGGGAAGGTGCTCGGCGGGAGCTCCTCGATCAACGTGATGGCCTACGTGCGCGGCCATCGCGGCGACTACGACCGGTGGGCGCAACAAGGCTGCCGCGGCTGGTCGTATGCCGAGGTCCTCCCCTACTTCAAGCGCTGTGAACGCTGGGAAAAGGGCGAGGACCCCTGGCGTGGCGGCCACGGGCCGCTCTCCGTGATCGACACGCGCAATCAAGATCCTCTGTTCGACGCCTGGCTCGACGCGGCGCGAGAGGCAGACTGGCCCTACACCGAGGATTACAACGGCAAGGACCAAGAAGGCTTCGGGCGCAGTCAGTGGACGATCCGGAACGGCCGGCGCTGCAGCGCCGCCGTGGCCTTTCTGCGTCCCGCCATGCGGCGGGCCAACCTCACGGTCGAGACGAGCGCGCTCGCGACCCGCGTGCTGCTCGAAGGGACGCGAGCGACGGGCGTCGAATACGCCAGACACGGCCGTCTCCATCAGGTCTCGACCACGCGTGAGGTACTGCTGGCTGGCGGCGTCTTCAACACCCCGCAACTCCTCATGCTGTCGGGCATCGGCGCGGCTGACCATCTCCGCGAGATCGGGATCGCGCCGACGGCGAATCTGCCTGGCGTGGGCAAGAACCTCCAGGACCATCTCTCGGTCGACGTGCACCACGCGCGGCGTGGTCGCGGCCCGTTCCACGCCGAGATGCGCCTCGATCGCACGGCGGTCAACATGATACGTGCCTACGTATTCGGCACGGGTCCCGGAACGGTACTGCCGAGCCGTTTGCACGCCTTCCTCAAGACGCGGCGCGAGCTGCCGGTACCCGACATCCAGTTTCTCTTTCGGGGCGCGCCGGCGCGCGCGACTCCGTGGTTTCCGGGCGTCACGCCTCCCTACGAGGACAGCTTCGGGCTTCGGCCGGTGATGCTCCACCCCGAAAGCCGGGGCGTCGTGCGACTGCGCTCGGCGGATCCGAGCGCTCCCGTGCGCATCACGCAGAACTTCCTGGCCACCGAGCACGATGTCCGCACGATCCGCGAGGGTGTGAAGCTTGGACGCGATATCGCGCGCCGCAAAGGGCTCGACCCCTTCAGAGGCCGCGAGACCGCGCCGGGGCCGGATGCTCGCACCGACGCCGAGATCGACGCGTTCGTGCGCCGCACCGCAATCACCGCCCACCACCCGTGCGCGACGTGCGCGATGGGGGCCGGCGAGGACGCGGTGCTCGATCCCGCGCTGCGCGTGCGGGGCGTCGAGGGGCTCCGCGTCGTGGATGCCTCGGCCATGCCCGATCTGGTCTCGGGCAACATCAACGCCTGCGTGCTGATGATCGCGGAGAAGGCGGCCGACCTGGTGCTCGGCCAGCCGCCGCTCCCGACCGTCACGAACGCGCATCCGGACTCCCAACCAGGCCGCCGAGCGCCCTTCGGTTCCCGTCCGTGAGAGAATCGCGTGACGACAACACCGAGGGAAGAACCCCGCTGGCGAGGAACCGTAGAACCCACAAGGAGAAAGCCATGCCGAAGTTCGTGATCGAGCGTGAAATTCCCGGTGCCGGCAAGCTGTCCGCTCAAGAGCTCCAGGCGATTTCTCAGAAATCGTGCGGGGTCCTCCAGAACATGGGCCCGAAGATCCAGTGGCTCCAGAGCTACGTCACCGATGACAAGATCTACTGTGTGTACATCGCGCCTGACGAGGACACCGTGCGGCGACACGCCCAGCAGGGAGGGTTCCCGGCCAACAAGGTCGCTCGCATTCGGTCGGTGATCGACCCGACGACGGCCGAATAGCTGACTGCAAACCCGCCCAGCGGAAGCGCGGATGAAGATTACGGTGTGCGAGTTCCCCGACGAGTCTCCACGGAAGGACCCCGCGTGGACAGACTTGGTGCGCTTCCTCCGCACGAGCCCCACGGATGTAGTCGTCTTACCTGAGATGCCCTTCTGCGACTGGCGGATGTTCATGACCAAGACGATTGATCCTGCCGTGTGGCAGGCGACCTTGGCGGTCCACGACGCAGGCATCGCCCGGTTCGCGGAGCTGCAGGCGGCCATGGTCCTCTCCTCCCGCCCGGTAGACCTCCGGGGGAACCGTCTCAACCAAGCCTTTTGCTGGACGCGTGACGACGGCTATCGGGGCGCCCATGCGAAGTACCATCTTCCAGACGAACCCGACGGATGGGAAGCCACGTGGTTTACGCCGGGTGACCGCCTCTTTGCTCCGCTGGTTGTTGGACCCCTGACCGTGGGCTTTCAACTTTGCACGGAACTGTTATTCACCGAACCAGCCCGCGAGATTGGTCGGGGGGGCGCCCACCTCATTGCCGCGCCACGGGCGACGAGCGGGCACCGGCGCTGGCGCATGGCGGCGTGCATGGCGGCAGTGATGTCCGGGTGCTTCGTGGCCTCCCCGAATCGCCGGTCCTTCGAGAGTGAAATGTTCGCGGGCCGCAGCTGGCTGGTGTCCCCGGAAGGCGAGATTCTGGCCGAGACGAGTGCGGACACGCCGTTTCTGACGGTCGAGATCGACCTGGAGGAGGCGACCCGCGCAAAGTCCACGTATCCGCGGAATCTGGCGGTCCTCTGAAGGTATCCGCGGCCAGGCACGCCAAATGAACAGCACGAGGCCTGTCGTCATGCGCATGCGTTCATTCATCATCACGCGATCGGTTCGCGCTGCCCCGACTGCGCGGACTTGACGATCGCCTCGAGGACCGCGACGCCGTGCACCGCGTCGTCCGGCGAACATGCATACGGCGCGCGCCCTTCGATCGCGTCGGCGAATCCTTCGAGCTCGGCGCGCTCGGTGCTTGCCTGGGGGTAGTCGATCACGGTCGGTTGCGCGTTGACCATGCAGGTCGTCAGTGACCAGGTGTGCAGGTGCGGGATCGCGCCGACCGTGGCCCAGCCCTTCGAGCCGAACACCTGCATGCGCCAGCCCTCCGCCGTCGCGATGACGGTCCCGAGATACCCGCCGGCACCGTTCGTGAACCTGAACAGCATCGACGTCGTGTCGTCGAGGCCGTAGTCCAGGGTGAGCCGAGCGCTCTGCGCGAACACCGAATCGATGGGGCCGGCGAGATAGAGCATCGAATCGACGAGATGGACACCGCGTCCGGTCATGCCGCCGGCGGGCCCTTCCTCCCGTTGTTGGCGCCAGTGCTCCTGCGGGAAGCGATACACGCTCGGCCCGTTGAAGTTGCCCTCGATGTGGAGCAACCGGCCGAGCCGGCCATCCCGGAGCATGCGCCGGATCTCCTGCAGCGCCGGCTGGTACCGCCAGTTGAATCCCACCGCCAGCACGCGCCCGGCGTCCGCGCACGCCTTCGCTGCCGCTTCGGCGCTCGCCCGCGTCAGCGCGAACGGCTTGTCGGTGAAGACGTGCTTGCCGGCCCGCGCGGCCGCGATGACCTGCTCGGCGTGCTGCGTGTGCGGCGTCGCGAGCACGACCGCGTCGATGCTCGGGTCGGCGAGCGCCTTCGCGTAGTCGTTCACGAGGGCGAGACCGTGCCGCGAGGCGAAGGACGCCGCGCGCTCCGGCGTGCGCGCGACGCCCGTCGTGAAGCGGATCCGGTCGGTCTTGCCTTGCGTGCACTCCACGAGGTTCTGTCCCCAGCGCCCCGCGCCCACGATCGCGGCCCTGATCACGGAAGGCTCCCTTCCCTCACGCGAGATGCCTTAGCATGGCACGGTAGGCCCCTGACGTCATCGCCTCCGCCACGAGGAGAAGCCATGCCGAAACCTGCATCAGCGGAGTACCGGTCCAGCGTACGCAAGCCCGACGACTTCGATGTGTTCTGGGATGATGTGCTGCGGCAGGCGTCAGCGATCCCGCTGGAGGCCGAGGTCATCCCCGACCCGCTCCGGACATCGGAAGAGATCGAGGTCTTCCAGGTGTTCTACAGCAGCATCGAGCACGTGCGCATCGCCGCCTGGTATTGCCGCCCGGCCCGGAGGATGGAACGCACACCAGCCGTCATGCTCTTGCCGGGCTATCAGATGGACCCGCCGATTCCCAAGGAGTGGGCGCGAAAGGGCTACATCGCGCTGTCCGTCGCACCGCGGGGCAAGCTCCGCAGCAATCGCCAGTTCAACCCCGGGTATCCCAATCTCCTCACGCACAACATCGTGGATCGGCACACGTACGCCTACCGTGGGTTTTACGCGGACACGTGGCGCGGGATCGACTTCTTGCTGTCGCGCCCGGAGGTCGAGCCGACTCGCCTCGGGGTGACCGGGAGCAGTCAGGGCGGTGGCCTGACATCACGACCGCCGCCATGCGGCGAGAGGTGCGCGCGGCGGCGGCCGGGGCGCCGTACCTCTGCGGCTTCATGGATGCCATCGAGCTGACCCACACCTATCCCTACGAAGAGATCAACGACTATTTGCGCCTCCATCCCGAGAGCCGCCGTGAGGTGGAGGAGACCGTCGCCTACTTCGATGGGATCAACTTCGCCGACCGGATCGCCTGCCCGATCATCGTGAACATCGGCCTCCAAGATAACGTCTGCCCCCCGGAGACCGGCTATGCGCTGTTCAACCGGATCGGTGCCGGGGACAAGCACTTGTATCCCTACGATGGCCATGGCCACGACGCCGGACGTTTTCGACACAGCGCCATCGTCGACCGGTTCTTTGCGCACCATCTCCTGGGCCGAGAGGTGAGCCGATGATGGATCAGACGCCGGAAGCGTACTGGCAGGAAACGCTCGACGCTCTGGGGCGCTGTCCCGCCTGTCCCGAGATCGACGTGCTCCCGCTCAGGAGCACGGCGTTTGCCACCCTGTACGGCGTCAGGCTCACCAGTCTCGGCCCCTATCGCCTGTTCGCCTATCTGAGCATTCCGACCGGCACGGGGCCGTTTCCCGCGATCTACTATCCACCCAAATACCAGAGCGTCCTGGAGATCATCCCGCAGGGGACCGCGAACCTGATACGCAGCCGGTACATCACGTTTTCGCTCGCGGGGCGCGGGCAACGTAACGCCGACACGCCTTACGCCGCGATGTTTCCCGGTCTGCTCACCGAGGGCATCGACCGGGCCGCGTCGTATATCTTCCGAGGCATCGTCGCGGACAGCGTCAGGGGTCTGCAGTTCCTGCTGACCCGGCGCGAGCTGGACGCCGCGCGATTGGTCGTGATGGGAAACGACCTGGCCTTCATCACAGCTGCGCTGACGTCAGGGGCAACGCATGTCGTCGCCGCGGCCGCGCTGTTCTACCGGACCGCTGAGCTGGCCCCCAGGACCCAGGCGTATCCGCTGGAAGAGATCAACGATTACCTTCGTCTATTCCCGGCGCGTGCCGAGGCCGTGCGCCGTACTCTGGCCTACTACGACTTGCGCACCTTTGCGCCCCGCATCACCGCCACCACGCTCCTGATGGCCGGCGCCCCTGGCACCCTGCTCGATGCGCTCGCGTTGCGGCCACTGGTGACGGCGCTGCAAGGACTGGTGACGGTCCACGACTCCGAGCAATCCCTCTACAAGGACGGTCTCTACACAGAGCAGTGGATGGCCGCACCGTGTGGCATCACGGATGTCCAGTCCATTCTTCCGGAGCACTGGCGGGAATCGCGCGACAGGGCGGGCCATCTTCAGCCGTCGGCCTGATGGTCGCAGACGGCCGCAGAATTTTCGGCTGCTAATCTTCTGATCGGCCCAGGGTTCGTTGGCCACGAATCATCAGGTCGGGGAGACCGCGCAGCACCCCCGCGGATCGTGGTACGCGCTCACCCGCGCATCGCCCGCCAGGGCCTCTCCGTCGTTGCGCTTCGGTCTCACGACGCCATAGATCTTCCCACGATGAGATCGACTTCGTACTCGTCCATCTGGAATGCACACCGCGACCGCCGTCGACCCAGCGCCTCGATTCGAATCAGATGTCTCCGAATCGGGACCGCCCTTCGGTGGCCACGAACTCCATTCTTCTCCCTCCCATCACGCCCTTCTCAATCGTGAGAAACCACTTGCCCAGGAATGCACCAATCTCGGCTCCGCCCACTGCGGCCTTTGCGCGACGCACGGCGTGTCACTTTTCCTTCCCTGGTGTCAGCCTGGTACGCGGTCAGGCCTCGCGAGTTCCGTCTCGCACGCCAACACGCTGATTTCGCACGTGGCGCGACTGGCACTCGAAGTGCAGTACAGCGCCGGTCGATGATCGACAGGAAGATCTCAGCGTCTGGGCGGCGCGTCGAGCAGGGGGAGCGGGGCCGCGGGCTTCCCTCCAAAAAGATCGTCTACCGCACTTTCCCCGTCGACGAGGGAGCCGTCGTGACGCGGCCACGGGTGGAAGGCAAGTTCCTCCACCTCGGATCCGAGAAGTTCTTCGTGAAGGGCGCGACGTACGGCGCGTTTCCGCCGAATGGTGAGGGTCATCAGTTCCCGGAGCCAGCCACCGTGGCCCGCGACTTCGCGCTCATGCGGTACGCGGGCCTCAACGCGATCCTGACCTACACGGTACCTCCGCGCTGGCTCCTGGACCTGGCCCAGGAGCGCGGACTGCGGGTCATCGTGACTACGCCCTGGATGGAGTATCGCTGTTTTCTCGAGCAACGCGAGTTCCGCGAGCGGGCGCGCCGCGAGGTGCGGGAAGGCGTAGCGGCCTGCCGCTCCCATCCCGCGGTCCTCATGTATTGCGTGGGGAAGGAGATCCCTCCCGGCATCGTCCGCTGGCACGGACCCCGAAGGGTCGCGGCGTTCCTGCGTGAGCTCTATCACGTCGCCAAGGACGCGGATCCCGACAGCCTCGTCACGTACACGAACTTCCCGACGACCGAGCACCTGGAGCTTCCTTTCGTCGATGTCTACACCTTTAATCTTTACCTCCACCAGCGGCGCGATCTCTGCGCGTACCTGTCCCGGCTCCAGCACGTCGCCGGTGAGCTGCCGCTCGTGCTGACCGAGTTCGGGATGTGCAGCTTCCGGCACGGCGCCGACGGGCAGGCGACATTCCTCGACTGGCAGATCGAGGAGATCTTCGATCATGGGCTGGCGGGGGCAGTGATCTTCGGCTGGACCGACCCGTTCTTCCAGGACGGGTGCCTCATCGAGGAGTGGGGATTCGGGCTCGTCGACGCCGGGCGCTGGCCGAAGCTCGCGTATGAGGCCGTCCGTCGCCGCTTCCTCACCGGCGTGCCATTCCCCACCGAGCGACGGCTTCCCCGGATCTCGGTCGTCGTGGCCACGTACAACGCGGCCCGCACCCTGGACGATTGCCTTCGGTCCCTGATGAAGCTCGATTATCCGGACTACGAGGTCATCGTCGTCAACGACGGGTCCACGGACGGGACCGCGGATATCATCCGGCGGTATCCGTTCCGCTCGATTACCACGCCCAACCGCGGCGTGAGCGCCGCCCGCAACGAGGGGCTGCGGGCCGCCACCGGGGAGATCGTCGCGTACATCGACTCGGACGCTCGGGCCGATTCGGACTGGCTGTCCTACTTGGCCGCGACCTTTCTGGAATCCGACGTCGTCGGCGTCGGCGGGCCGAACCTGGTGCCACCGGAGGACAGCTGGGTCGCGAAGTGCGTCTACCGAGCGCCGGGCGGCCCGACGCAGGTGATGCTCGACGATCGATCGGCCGAGCACATCCCGGGCTGCAACATGGCGTTCCGGAGGTGCGCTCTGGAGGAAATCGGCGGGTTCGACCCGATCTTCAAGAAGGCGGCGGACGACGTGGACATCTGCTGGCGCCTGCTCGAGCGCGGCTACCGGATCGGCTTCAGCCCGTCGGCGGTCGTCTGGCACCATCGTCGCCCATCGGTGCACGCGTACTGGCGACAGCAGGTCGGATACGGCGAGTCCGAGGCCCTCCTGGAGCGGAAGCACCCGCACAAGTTCAATCCCTGGGGCCACACCTTCTGGGCCGGTCGCATCTACGGGCCGTACCCTTTCTTCAGGCTCTTCAGCCGCCCGGTGATTTATCAGGGTCTCTGGGGGTCGGCCGGATTCCAGTCGATGTACGACCCGGGCGGCGGGGGCATCCTGACGTTCCTACCCCGGGCCATGGAGTTCCACTTCGCGCTCGTCGCGCTCGCATTGCTCGGGGTCTTCGTCCCATGGGCCCTCGCCATCGTGGGTCTCGGGCTCGGGTACACGGCCTGGTACTGTGTCGCCAGCGCGGCCGCCGCTACGCTGAGTGACTTCGCACCGGCGGACGGTCCGGCGACGTGGCTTCGGCGGCTCTGCTGGCGCGCGACCATCGCGTGGCTCCACTTCCTCGAGCCGCTGGCCCGCGACTGGGGTCGCCTGAGCGGAGGGCTGACGCCGTGGCGGAGCGCGCTCCCGGAGGGCGGGCTTCGGCTTCGGGGCAGTCATGTCTGGGAACGGCTTCAGCCGTTCCGGCGCCGCCCGCGCTGGGCCTTTCGCGGCGGCGTCGAGTTGGAAAAGTTTACGTTCCTGGACCGCCTGACCCAGAGACTCGCAGCGCGGGGCTGCGCGGTGGGTTGGAACGCGGACTGGCACAACTGGGACCTCAAGGTGAGGCGAGGCGCGCTCGGGGAGGCGGAGCTCCGGATGGTGGTCGAGCATCACGGCGGGCCCCGGCGAGTTGGCCGAGTCGCCGCCACGATCCGGCTGCCGAGGACGGTGTACTGGGCCCAGGGGACCCTCGTCGGCCTGGCTCTCGCGCTGGGTGCGCTCGGCCTCCGAGTGCCCGTCGCGGTCGTCGGCGCTCTCCTGAGCGTTCTGTGGATCGCGCCCATCCGCGAGGCGAACCGTCTGGAAGCCGCGGTCCAATCGGCGACCGCCGAGGTGGCGAGGGACCTGGGGGGGAACGAGTCCGGGGAAGCCGCCTCTGGCTGACATCCAAAACGTTGTGACGACGACCCGGTACCCGAGCCTCACGCTCTATCGGCGGTTGCTTCAGCAGGCGCGGCCCTACTGGCCACACATCGCCGGCATCTTCTTGCTGAGTCTTCTCTCGCCCCCGCTCATGCTCCTGACTCCATTGCCCCTGAAGATCGTCGTGGACAGTGTCATTGGAGCGGACCCGGTTCCCGGCTTCCTGGCCGCGCTGCTGCCGGCGGCCGCCACGAGGTCAAGGGCCACCGTGCTCGTGACCGCCGCCCTGCTGTTGGTGGCCATCACCCTGCTCATGTGCCTGCGCGGGCTGGGGGTACCACGACACGAAGGGTGCGACCGACTCCACCTATCGCATCCAGTACGATGCTCCCGCGATCCAGTGGGTCCTGGTCAATGGCGTGACGCCGTTCCTCACCGCGGCCCTCACCCTCATCGGGATGATCGTCGTAACGGCGAGGATCGACGACCAGCTGGCGTTCGTCGCGCTGGCGGTGTCACCAGGCCTGTTCTTGCTCGCCCGGGCGTCGAGCCGCCGCCTTCGCAGTCGCTGGTATCAGGTCAAGGCTGTTCAAAGCCTGGCGATGTCAGTGGTGCAGGAGGTCCTGGCGGCCGTGCGCGTCGTCAAGGCGTTTGGACAGGAGGACCGGGAGCAGAAACGTTTTCTCCAGCACGCGAGCCGAGGCGTCCGGGGACAGATGGAGCTGGCCTTTCTCGAGGGTGGCTTCGATCTCCTGGTCGGCCTGACGATCGCCGTGGGCACGGCCGCCGTGCTCGTGATCGGCGTCCTTCACGTGCAATCGGGCACCCTCACGCTGGGGGCACTCCTGATGGTGATGGCGTACCTGGCCCAGCTCTACGGGCCGATGGAAACCATCACCAAGAAGATGGCGGACCTCCAGGCGTCGTTAGCCAGCGCGGAAAGGGCGTTCACTCTGCTGGACGAGCTGCCTGACGTGGCCGAACGTCCCGGTGCTCGGTCGATCTCGCGGGCATCGGGCGCCGTCGCGTTCCAGAATGTCTCGTTCGCGTACGACAAGAATCACGCGGTGCTGCACGACATCTCCTTGGAGATCGGGCCGGGAACGCGGGTGGGCATCGTGGGCACTACGGGGGCCGGGAAGACGACGCTGGTGAGTCTTCTCACGCGGTTCTACGATCCGACGGCCGGCCGGATCCTGCTCGACGGCGTCGATCTACGCGATTTCAGAATCGCCGACCTCCGGAACCAGTTCTCCATCGTCCTCCAGGACCCCGTGCTGCTGTCGAGCAGCATCGCCGAAAATATCGGCTACGCGCGGCCCGGCGCCGGCCAGCGGGAAGTCATGGCGGCGGCGGAGCTGGCCAACGCGCACCAGTTCATCATCGGGCTTCCGGACGGGTACGAGACCCAGGTCGGGGAGCGAGGCATGCGCCTCTCGGGAGGCGAACGGCAGCGCATCGCGCTCGCCCGGGCGTTCCTGAAGGATGCTCCGATCCTGATCCTGGACGAGCCGACCAGTGCGGTCGACGCGGCCACCGAGGCCGGGATCATGGAGGCGATCGAGCGTCTCGTGCGGGGCCACACGACCTTCGTCATCGCTCACCGCCAGAGCACGTTACGGGGCTGCGACGCGCTCCTGGCCATCGCCGACGGCCGACTCGTTCATGGGGACGCCGCCGTGTCGATTTCCACGGGGGTAGGGCGATGAGATCACGGCTTCGCGTGATCGTGACGGGCCTGATCGCGCAGTACCCCCTCGGTGGCGTGACCTGGGATTACGTGCAGTACCTCCTGGGATTCGCTCGCCTCGGCCACGACGTCTACTACCTCGAGGATACGGGGCAGTGGCCGTACAACCCCGTTGCGGGGGCCCTGGGGGCCGACTGCGCATACAACGTGGGCTATCTGGCCAAAGTGATGTCGCGGTTCGGACTCGACGACCGGTGGGCCTACCGTTTCGCCGACAAGGCGCGCCGGAAATCCGAATGGTTCGGCCTCAGTGACCTGGACCGCGCGGCCGTCGTGGAATCGGCAGACCTCCTCGTCAACCTTTCCTGCGCATTGGAGCGGTGCGAACGCTACCGGCGGGTGTCGCGGCTCGTTCTAATCGACACCGACCCAGTCTTCACCCAGATCAAGCTGGCTCGCGGGCAGCGCGACTTTGCTGCCCAGGTTGATGCCCATGATGCCCACTTCAGCTTCGGAGAGTGTCTGTCCGATCGCATTCCTCGGACGGGACACCGTTGGCGCGCCACCAGGCAGCCGATCGTGCTTTCCGAATGGCGGCCCGCTGCCACCCCGCGGAACGTCGTCACCACCGTCATGAATTGGACCAGCTACCGCTCGGTGGCGTACGGTGGTCAGAGCTACGGGCAGAAGGACGTCGAGTTCATGCGCTTCCTCGAGCTCCCGGGCCTCGTCTCGCCCACCGTTCTCGAAGTCGCGGTCGGTCCCGGCAAGACCCGGCGTACGCCTCGAGAACTCCTGACACACAAGGGCTGGCGCGTCGTCGATCCGGCGCGCGTCTGCCCTGATGTCGACCGCTACCGGGACTACATCCAGTCGTCACTGGCGGAGTGGAGCGTCGCCAAGAACGGCTACGTCGTCGGCCGGCCCGGATGGTTCAGTGGCCGGTCGGCCTGTTATCTGGCTGCTGCGAAGCCCGTGATCGTCCAGGACACAGGGGTGGGGACGGTCCTTCCGGTCGGCCAGGGGATCTTGACATTCGACACGCTCGAGGCGGCGGCGGACGCCATTCGCGAGGTGGAATCGGACTACGACCGTCACGCCAGGGCGGCGCGTGAGATCGCCGAGGCCTGCTTCGATTCCGGCAAAGTGCTTTCCCGGCTGCTGGAGGAGGCGCTGGACTGATGAAGGTCGACCGTCTGGCCAGCGGACGCCTACGCATCGTGGTGCTGGGGTATGTCGTGCGCGGGCCTCTCGGCGGGATGGTGTGGAGCAACCTGCAGTACCTCATGGGCCTCGCCCGCCTCGGCCACGACGTGTATTTCGTCGAGGATAGCGATGACTACCCGTCGTGCTACGACCCGATCAGGGATACCGTCGACGTCGACCCGAGCTATGTGCTCGACTTTTCCCGAGACGCCTTCGAGCGGATCGGGTTCGGCGGACGGTGGGCATACCACGATTCGCATACCTCTCGCTGGCGCGGCCCGTGCGCCGACAGGGCCCTCGACATCTGCGCTGGCGCCGAGCTCCTCCTCAATCTGTGCGGAGCGAATCCGCTCCGGCCCTGGCTGATGGAGATCCCCGTCAGGGCGCTGGTCGACGAAGACCCGGCCTTCACGCAGATACGACACCTCACGGAGCCCGGCGCTCGAGAGCGCGCCCTGCTCCACACGGCCTTCTTTTCGTTCGGGGAGAACATCGGTCACGCGGGCTGCGCCGTTCCGGACGACGGGCTGCCCTGGCGGCCGACCCGTCAACCCGTGGCGTTGGACGTGTTGCCCGTGACACCAGGACGGCCGGCCGGCAAATTCACGACGGTCATGCTGTGGGACAGCTACGCGGCGCCCGAATACCGCGGCGTGCGGTACGGCATGAAGTCCGACTCCTTCGCGCCCTACCTGGACCTGCCCGAGCGGGCCGGACGCGTCTTCGAGTTGGCGGTCGGCAGCCCATCGGCACCGTGCACCCTTCTGCGGCAGAAGGGGTGGACGGTGTGTGACCCGCGCGGGCCGACCCGAGACCCGTGGACCTATCAACGATACGTGGAGGCGTCCAAGGGCGAGTTCGCGGTGGCCAAGCACGGGTATGTGATAAGCCGGAGCGGATGGTTCAGCGAGCGAAGCGTCACCTACCTCGCCAGTGGTCGCCCGGTGCTGCTTCAGGATACCGGCTTCTCCCGGTGGTTGCGGACGGGAGCGGGCGTCATTCCCTTCAATACGCCGGCGGAGGCGGTGGCCGGGATCGGCGAAATCGACGGCGCCTACGACCGCCATTGCCGGGCCGCCCGCGAGATCGCCGAGGAATACTTTGACGCGCGCAAAGTACTCCCGGCGTTGATCGCATGTGCCATGGAGAGTGTTTCGTGGGTGGGGTGATGCGCCTGCGCCGGGAGCGGCCGCTCATCGCGTTCTTTGACCACTGTGACGTGTTCGAGGACTTCTACCCGCACTACGGTATCGACCAGCGGAATTTTGCGACGCGCTGGGCGGGGACAGGGAATCACGCGTTCGTGTCCCTTTTGCAGCGCGAAATCGGAGACGTCATCTGGTATGCCTTCTCGTTGGCGCCTCAGCTGTCCGAGGCGCAGCATGAGCTCGTGCGCTGCCGCATCAAGATCCTGCCATCGTCGTGGCTCCACCGCCGCCTCTGGCGCCTGTTCTATCTGCCGGCGGCGGCCTGGCGCTGGCGCCGCGCGTATCCGCCCTACGCGACGGTCGCGTCTTACGTCTCGCTGGCCTCGCGATCGTTCCTCGCGACGATCCGACGCGATCGCCCGGATTTCTTTTTCGTCCAGGACTACTCGAGCGGCCGCTTCGACGTGCTGCTCGCGGTTGCGCGCGCGCTCGGGGCTCGGCTGATCGCGTACCACTCGGGAAGTCGGCCGGACCGCTACCTCGGACGCGCGGCAAAGCGGTGGACGATTCCACGCGCCGACCGACTCGTCGTCTCCAGTCAGGACGAGAAGAAAATGCTGATCGAGCGCTTCCGTGTTGCTCCGGCGCGGATCAGCGTCATTCTCACCCCGATCGACACGAGCGCGTTTCGACCGTTCGGGCGGGCGATGGCCACGCGTCTGGCGGGGCTCGACCCGGATCGCCGCTACGTTCTGTTCGTGGGGCGGCTCGACGATTCCGTGAAGCGTGTCAGCGCGCTGATCCGGAGCTTTGCCGGGCTGGCGCCCCTCCATCCGGACGTCGACCTCCTCGTCGCGGGTGAGGGACCGGACGGCCAGGGGCTACGGCGACTGGCGGCGGAGCTCGCACCTGGCCGCGTCCGCTTCCTCGGCTGGATCACGGGAGCCGAGACGCTGGCGGCGCTGTACAACTCGGCCGAGTGCCTGGTGCTTCCGTCGCGCAGCGAAGGGTTTCCGACCGTCGTCGGGGAAGCGATGGCATGCGGGACGCCGGTCCTGGCCTCGAGCGTCGGCGGCGTGGGTGAGCTCGTCGTCGACGGGTTGACCGGCTGGCTGTTTCCGCCCGGCGACGACGCCGCGCTCGGAGACCGGCTCTCCTTTGCGCTGACGTACCCGGATGTCACGGCCCGGATGCGGCCGGCAGCGCGGCGGATCGCCGAAGCTCGCGTCTCGCCAGCGGCCGTCGCCGTCGAGCTCCGCAGGTGTTTCTCGGGGGGAGGCAGTGGATAGGGAGCCCACGCGGGCGCGAACCCCTGTCATCCTGGTAGCCTCGGATGTGGCGCTGCCCGCGGCGCACCGGGTATGGGGCACGGGCGGATGGCTCCCACCTGAAGAGCGGGAGGCCCTCGACTGGTTGACCTTGTCGAGGCTGTTGGGCTGGCGTGTGACGGTCGCCCGACCGTCCGGCGCCGGTCTTCAGGAAGCGTTTGCTGCCGGTGGCCGATGCGTGGTCCTGGCCTGTGACCCCGACTCTCTCGAAGCGGACCTCGTCGCGTTCCTCGGGTCTCGGCTCGCCGTCGAGCCGCTCCTGGTCCTCGGGCGCGCCGCCAGCCGCGACAGTGCGCTCGCCGGCTTGGCCGGCGCTGCTCGGGAGCCGGACGAGCTGGTGGGCCGATCGCTATCCTGGATCGGGCCGGGACCGGCGCGCACCTGGCACTGCCGCGCGGCGCTTACCGCGAGCGCCCTGACGCTGTCGCGCGCGGCGTCGTCCTGGACGGCCCTCGAGGGCGCGTCCATCGTGGCGGCCCGACCGGTGGGTCGGGGGATGGTCGCGACGCTCGCATTTCATCCGAGCGTCGCGCGCGACGTCGACGGCGCCGTGACCGCCTTGTTGAAGCACCTGCTGATCTGGGCCGCACAGACACCAGTGGCATGGATCGACCTCGAGGGAAGCCTGGTCCTCAGAATGGATGATCCCGGCGGGTCGCAGAATGTCCACCTGCGATCATGGTCCTATCCCAAGCTCCGCGAGGCTGACTGGACGGCGATCGCCGCCGATCTGAAGCGCCGACAGGCCCGCATGGCGCTCGGCTACGTCGGAGGCTGGGTCGACGATGGCGATCCGGCGCGAGGCGTTCTGAGAGTGGGCGGGCAGGTACCCCGCCGGATCCCCGGTCGCGTTTACTCCTCGCCGCGAGTGAAGTATTCGCCACGAATCGAGTCGCCCTCTCGAGCCGGCTACAGGGCGGCGGGAGCGGTGCAGGACTACGAGGGCGAGTTTCGCGGCATCCAGGCTGTCCGCCGAGCGGGGTTAGGGGACGTCGAGCTGCATGGTCACACTCACATGCACCCGGATACCGCCTCCTGGGCGACTGCCGCGGATCGCTTTGAGGCGGAATCCTGGTACCGCGAGCTCGGGAGCCCAGCGGAGGCGGCTCTCGCCGCTCGCCGATCCGACCACCATCCGCTCGTTCTCGGGCTCGGCGTGCTCCGCAAGTATTTCGGCGTACGCCCGACCACGCTGATCTGCCCGGGCGACCAGTGGACCAACAGGGTCCTGGAAGTCGCGCTGGACCTGGCGCTGCGCCTCGTCAGCAGCTATTACCTGGCGCTGCGCGACGGCGATCGTTTCTGCTGGACGCAACACGTGTGCGCGCCGTACCTCGACGAACCGAATGCCGCCTGGTTCGATGCCGGGCTGCCTGTGGTGGGGTACTTTCACGACCGCGATGTCGCGCTTGGCGGCATTGACTGGCTGGGCAGATGCCTCGACCGGTGGCAGAGTGCCGGGGCCAGACGGCTGATCGATCTTCGTGAGCTCTCGACCGCGGTGGGGCATTCCTTTGACCTCGACCTGCATGATGGCGCATTGCGCCTGACGGTCACAGGCGACGGGGCGCCGCCGCTCGTGCGCCCCCTGACGGTCGGCGTGCGTACTCCTTCTGGTGAGATCCCGTCGGCGATCTCCGTCTGGATGCAGGGCTCGCGCAGCTCAATCGGGGTCCATCGGCTGGGCCATGGGGTCGGCCACGTGACACTGGCGCCGCCGGAATCGAAGCCGGGGCGCAAGGAACCGATGGGGCGACGCCGCCGGGCACCCGCGCGCTTGACACGCTGAGCGGCGCTGTCTACAGTCCACCCCCCGCCGGTCGTGCTGTTCATCTCCGGTCTCGATTCCGCCAAGGAGGAGCACGCGACGTTCGAGCGCTTCTTTCTCCAGCGCGGCCTGGCCACGCTCACGCTCGACGGCCCAGGGCAGGGAGAGACGTGGTACCGCATGAAGATGCGGGTGGACTTCGAGGTCACGGCCACCGCCGCCATCGACTGGCTGCGGGGCCGCGGCGACGTCGACGGCACGCGGGTCGGCATCTGCGGCGTGAGCCTCGGGGGCTACCTGGCACCCCGCTGCGCCGCGTTCGAGCCGCGCCTCAAGGCAGTGGCCTCCTGCGGCGGTGACACAAGATAGTCCTTCCATCTCCAGAATGGGTGTGAGCAGATCCCCTGCCTCTGCTACCCTCGACGCACCCTCTACTTGCCGGCGAGCCGCGCGACGATGGGAGCGAGGACTTCCAGGTAGGGCTCGAACGTGACGAAGTAGGAGATACCCCAGCGATCGCGGCGCGCTTGGAGGGCTTCGACCATCTCGTCCACCGTGCCGATCAACACGTAGGGAGCCTCGAGGATCTCCTCGACGCTGAGCTGCTTCCAGCTCTGCTGGAGCTCTTCGGCCGCCCGACGCCGGCGATCCGTCACGATCACTCGCTGGATCTGCACGCTCAGCTCGAGACGATCGAATCGCTGGCCGGCCGCTTCCCGCACCACTCGCATGCGCTCATCGATGCCCGCCACCTTCCATCCAGACATGTCGGGCACCGTGCCGCCTCGAGTGAACGTGATGCCCGTGAGGTTCACGGTATCGGCCTCTTTCGCCGCCAGCGCGAGGAGGCGAGGGCCATTGCCCCCGATGATGATGGGCGGATGGGGTCGCTGGACGGGAAGCGGAGGGATCCGGTGGCCTGCGACTCGGTAGTGCTGGCCGGTGAAATCGACTTCGGCCCCGCCGAGCAAGCCCTTGATGATGGCCACCGACTCGGCGAGCCGCTCGACCCTGGTCCCGCCTCGATCGAAGCGAAGCCCGGCCTGATCGTATTCGATCCGCATGTACCCCGCGCCCAGCCCCAGCTCGAGCCGGCCATCCGTCAGCATGTCGATCGTCGCCGCCTCACGCGCGAGCAGCACGGGATGGCGGAGGTCGTTGTTGAGCACATTCGTGCCGACCCTGAGGCTCCTCGTCGCGTCCGCGGCGCTCATCACCGCCGGTATGGTCGCCAGCATGGCGGCCAGGTGATCGGGCACCAAGAGCACGGAGTAGCCGAGAGCCTCGACCTTGCGCGCCTTGTCTTGCCAGTCGGCCCGCGACGTGCCGTCCCGCACATTGATCCCGAAGCGGAACGGCTTCATGTCGCCGATGGTCGCCACGCCCGCTTGGACATCGCGTCGACGTCGCTGATGACCTCGACGACGGCCGGGCAATTCGAGGCCAGGGCTTTGTCCAGCGCGGGCCTGATGTCCTCGGGGCGCTCCACGCGAATACCGACGCAGCCCATGGCCTCGGCCACCTTGGCGAAGTTCACCTCGTGGCTGAAGTGCCACATCTCGGTCGCGCGGCCGCGCTGCTGGCCCTTGTACGCGGAGTCGAAGAGGTGCTTCTCCTGGTTCAGCGCGTAGTTGTTGTTGACCAGCATGATGGCGTTGATGTTGAAGCGGGCGGCGGTCTCCAGCTCGGCGAGGTGATAGTAGAAGCCGCCATCCCCGCAGAACCCGATCACCGGCCTGTCGGGTAACGCGCACTTCGCGCCGAGCGTAGCCGGAAAGCCCCAGCCCAGGGAGCCGGCGCAGCGGAGGAAACGCTGCCCCGGCTTCCCGAGCCGGATCATCTGGCCGGTCCACATGCCGGAGTGGCCGGTGTCCGACAGCACCACGCCGCCCTCCGGCAGCCAATCCGAAATCTCCTTGCAGATCCGCTCCGGGCGAATGGGCACCGCGTCCGAGCTGCGGATCTGATCTGATTCTTCCCGGTATTCCCGCACCAGGCCCTGCACCCGGCTGAGCCACTCCCGCCGCGGCCGCGCCGGCTGCACGCTGGCGATGAGCTTCTGCAGCGTCACCTTCGCGTCACCGAGCAGCGCCGCTTGCAGCGGATAATTGCGCCCCAGCTCTTCCGGATCGATGTCGAGCTGGATCGCGGCGATCCCCGGCCTGGGGACTTGCCAGTTGGTGGTGACCTGTCCGCCGGCGTGGCTGCCGATGAAGAAGACCAGGTCAGCCTCGGAGACGACCCGGTTGGCGCACCAGCGGGAGTAGGTCCCGGGAACCCCGACGTTCAACGGATGGTCGTCGGACAGGGCAGCTTTCGCGTTAAGCGACGTCGCGACGGGGATCTGCAGAAGCTCGGCCAGCTTGCTGAGCTCAGGTTCGGCGCCCGACCAGATCACGCCGCCTCCGGCGATGATGACGGGCCGCTCGGCCTGGGCCAGCACGTGAGCCGCTGCCCGCACCGCGGCGGGCTCCGGCTCGGGCCGAAACGCCGGGACCTTCATGAAGCGCTCCTCCCAGAACGGGATCAGGTCGGCCTCGCGCTCGAGGACCTGGGCGTGGGTGCCCGACATCTCCAGATGCACCGGCCCCGGTGCCGAGCTGGTCGCGACGCGGAAGGCCTGGCGCAGCAGGTCCGGGAATCGATCCAGGGCGTCCACGTGGAAGTTCGCCTTGGTGACGTGCTCCCACATTGGGAAGTCTTCGATCTCCTGGTAGACGTGCTTGTACCGCGACGTGGCGTCGACGCCGCCGGTCAGGGCGATGACGGGCGAGCACGCCATGTAGGCGTCCCGCAGTCCGGCGGCGAGGTTGGCGGAGCCGATGGTCTGGGCCAGGCAGAGGCCGGGACGGTGAGCCGCCCGGGCGTAGCCATCGGCCATATACGCCGCCGCCTTCTCACCATGCGTCACCACGCGGCGGATATCCAGGTCCTCCATCTCGGCCATGGCCGGCAGCATGATGGTGGGAACGAAAAAGACGTGGCTGATGCCGTAGGCGTGCACCGCCTCGGCAAAATACCGGTTGCCCGTCATGCGTGGCATGGTGACCTCCTAGCGGAACGCGGGGGCGACGTGCTCGCCGAAGCGGCGGAGCGACGCCATGGCCTTGTCGTGAGCGAGCCCGCCCCAGCTCGCCTGGCACATGACGTGGCCGAGGCCGACGTCGCGCAGCGCCGCGATTTGCTCGGCCACGTGCTTCGGCGTTCCGTAGAGCGCGCCAGTCTCGAGGACGAAGCGGACGCCGTCAGGATGGGAGACAGCGGGATCCATCCACGGATTTATCGCCGACGCGTTCACGCGGAAGTCGGCTGGGTTGTAGGCCTCGCGCACGTGGTGCATGTGCTGGCGGTAGTGCAGCGTCGCTTCGTGGACGTCGTCCTCCGCCTGGGCCTCGCTGTCGGCGACGTAGAGGAAGCGCCATACCGACGCCTCGCCGAGGAGACGGCGCCGCGTAGCCGCGTCGTATCCCCCGGCCTCGAGGCCCTCGCGGTAGCGCTGGAGGCGCTCGGGGATCTTCGCGTTCGGCACGCGCGACATCATCACGGGGATGCCGGCCCGGCCGCACTCGACGAGCGACTCGACGGCTATCACGCTGCGCCAGATCGGCGGATGCGGCCGCTGCACGGGGCGCGGCCGGACCGCGGGCAGCCGGACCGAGAAGAACTTCCCCTCGTGGACGAACGGCTCCTCGGTCCAGGCGCGCGTGAGCACCTCGACCGCTTCCTCCATCCGTTCACGACTGTCGTCACTCCGGAGGCCGAAGCCGACGTACTCGTACTCGTTGTAGCTGGAGCCGCGGCCGATGCCGACCTCCAGACGCCCGCGGCTGAGGTTGTCGAGCACGGCGAGTTGGATGGCGAGGCGCACGGGATGGTGGAGCGCCATCTGGATGACGGCGAACCCCAGCCGCGCGCGCGAGGTGCGCGCCGCGAGCGCGCCGGCGAATGGAATCGGGTCGGCATAGGCGCACTCGCCGGTGAAGTTGTGCTCGGTGAGCCAGAGGTAATCGAAGCCCATCGCCTCGGCCAGCACCCCCTGCTCGAGCTGCTCATGGACGCAGGCCAGGTCATCCGCGGCCGACGGGGACAAGGACAGGGTCATCCACCCGAACTTCATGGTGTCCGAACATACGGCAGGAGCCGGTACGACGTCCAGCGCCGCCGGCAGGCGTCCTGCCATCGCGAGAGAAATTGCCTCGGGCTGTGTGTGCCGTGACGCGCGCCGGCTCCTTCGTCCCTGCCCCCCCGGTGACGGCGGTCCGGTATACTGCCACGGCGCCGTGATCCGGCGAGGGAGGATTCAAGTGCAGATCGATCCGCAGACGCTCGATTCGACCGCGGTCTACAAGCTCTTGATCAGCTCAGTGGTGCCGCGCCCCATCGCCTGGGTGTCGAGCCTCGACACCGCCGGCGTGGGCAACCTCGCGCCCTTCAGCTACTTCATGGCGATCACCGCAGAGCCGCCCACGATCGCCTTCGCCTGCTCGCCGCGCGAGGGCGCCAAGAAGGACACTCTACGCAACGTCGAGGCAGCGGGCGAGTTCGTCGTCAACGTCGTGGACGACGAGCGCGCCGAGCAGATGAACCTCAGCTCCGGTGACTATGCGCCGGACGTGGACGAGTTCGTGCTGACGGGGCTGACCGCCGCTCCCAGCGTCAAGGTCAAGCCGCCGCGCGTGGCGGAGGCGCCGATCAGCATGGAATGCACGGTCGGCCGCATCCTGCCCGTCGGCAAGGCGCATCTGGTCCTCGGCGAGATCGTCCAGTGGCACGTGCGCGACGACATCTACGACGCGGCCACGGGCCGGCTCGACATGCACCGCCTGCGTCCCGTCGGCCGCCTGACCGGCAACCTCTACAGCCATATCCACCAGATCTTCGAAATGAAGCGCCCGTCGGCGAGTTACCGAGGCTGAGCCCGCGCGGGTGTAGACGATCGAACGCGGGCGTATGCGCCGGCGTCCTCCAAAGCCAGACCCCCCCAGATGTGGTCCTTTTTGTTTGTCGTGGCCGCCAGCCGTGGTAGTCATGGGTTGGAGTGTGCTCGAAATCGTTCGGAGAGGGGGTTCGCCATGCCCAAGCGCAACGCCAGTAAGAAGCCGGCCTTCGGAGGATACGCGATCAGCTTTCAGGGCCGCACGGACAGCCTGGAATCGCTGTTTGGAGCGACGCCGATCGGCCCCGCCGAGATGACCAAGAAGCTCTGGAGCTACGTGAAGCGGAAAGGTCTCGCGACCAAGCACTAACCCGAAGACGGCCGAGCCGGGCGGCCGCCTTCGCCGCCCGTCGCTCGGCCGTCACCGATCTCCTCACCTTTCTCTCAGAGCCATCGGGCACATCGCCATCCATCGAAATGAAGGCGGGCATGGCGCCCGAATGCCTTCGCGCGACGACATTATAATTTCGCCTACTTACGCCCGGCACACGGATTGCCTTAGCTCGCGATCACGATGCGGAGCTCGATCCAAGACCTAACTGGCCGGAGCGTGAGGAGGATGACCATGGTTACCCGAGTGCTTTCAATCACCGCCGCGGTCGTTTCGCTGGCGACAGCGGCCGCGGTCGCCGGGACCCTCACCGATCGCCTGCAGACATCGAGGATGACAGTTCTGCGGGTCGACAAGGGAGCTAGTCAGTTCATGTGCGCCGAACACCGGCGCTGGACCTCCGTATCCGGCTCAGACCTGAGCACCGTCCACCCCGGCGACATCGTCAGGATCGACAGGATCGACGGAAAGCTGCCGAGGATCACCGTAGTGCGTACCGCTGCGGACGAGATCGGCAGCCCCGAGCTCTAACCCACGCCGATCGACCCCGAGGCCGGGCCAGCGGCCATGCCGTGTGGCTCACGATGCAGCGTGAGCCGCACGGTGCTCCATCCCCTTTCGCTGACCCGATCTCGTGTTACAGTGCGCTGGCCAGCCACTGCGGTCCCAGAGATGACGCGGGAAGCGTGCGTCGAGACCCGGTGACGAGGCGTGAGTAGGCCACCTTAACCCGGGAGCACTCCATGCAGACCATCCACGAGCGACTCACTCTCCTGCTACGGGCGTATCGAACGATTGGCTTCTGTGATGCCTGCCTCGCGCTGAAGATGGGGGCTTTCCCCCGAGAGGTCCAGAAAGCCGTGATCGTGATCGGTGACAGCTCCGGGTTCCAGATCATCCCGGGGAAATGTTCCGAGTGTCTCCAGGAGCAGATGGTCGTTCGCGCCCTTGCTGCCTGACCCGAGTAGTTTCAACCCCCGGGAACCCGTTCATTCCGCCAGGAGACCTTCCGCCTTCCACGACGGGGCTGGATGATGGGTAAGGCAATCGAGGAGCTGGCCCACTTCGCGGCCGGCACGCCGTGGGAGACCATCCCCGAGGCTCTGCGGGAGCACGCCAAGCTCGTGCTGCTGGACACAGTGGGCGTGATCTTGGCCGGTTCGGTGCAAGCCGAGGTGGCCGACGTGCGAACGCGACTGACCGCGACCGGTGGTCGTGGCGCGACCGTCTACGCGCCGGGATGGCCGACGACGGACCCGCGCACGGCGGCCCTGCTCAACGGACTGGCAGGACGCTCGATCGAGCTGTGCGAGGGGCATCGCTACGTCTCCTGCCAGGGCGCCGTGCAGGTCCTGCCGACCGCGCTGGCCAGCGCTGAATGGCTGGAACGGTCGGGCCGGGAGACGCTGGCCGCGCTGATCTTCGGATACGAGGTCGCCGCCCGACTCGGGGCGGGCCTGACGGCCCGGCCAATCGCCCATCAAAACGGCCAGGCGCCTCTACTGGGCGCGGTGGCTGCCGGGGCGCGGCTGCGCAAACTGACCGGCGAGCAGATGAGCCTCGCCCTCAGGATCGGCGCGATCCTCGTCCTCACGCCCGGCTACACCAACGCCGTGGCGGGGGCCACCGCGCTGAACGTGGCCGGAGGAATGAGCGGCTTCGCCGGGGTGCTGGCGCCGGAGCTGGCGCTGGCCGGCGTGGTCGCACAGCCGAACGCCATCGAGGAGGCCTTCGGCCAGCTGGTCGGCGACGGGTTCCGCCCTGAGGCCCTGACGGAAGAGCTGGGTCAGCGGTGGGAGATCGCCCGCAACTATTTCCGGCTGCGCGCCTGCTGCAACCCGATCTATACGGCGCTGGACGCTCTCGAAGACATCCTCGCCGATCTTCGACCCCATCCCACCAGCATCGAGCGCATCGAGGTGGCGACCTACCGTTTCGCCGCGAACATGCGCGATCCCGACCCGGTCAACTATTTCGCGGCCAAGTACTCGCTGCCCCACGCGGCGGCTGCTCTGGTCCTGCGAGGCAACGCGGGCTATCACGCCTTCACCGAGGAAGT
>QHSR01000112.1 GCA_003221635.1 Candidatus Rokuibacteriota bacterium
CCGCGGCGTGAAGAAGGCGTTCCCGCTCCGTGACGGCGGGACCCTCGCGGTGCTCGACGTCGAGGATCTGAGCCTCGCGGCCGGGTCCTGCACCGTCCTACGCGGCCGGAGCGGCTCCGGCAAGACGACGCTGCTCAATCTGATCGCCGGGGTCACTGTGCCGACCGCCGGAACCATCCGCATCGGCGCGACGGACATCTTCGCGTTGCCCGAGGCGCGTCGCGATCGATTCAGGGCCGCGCACGTCGGGTACGTGTTCCAGACGTTCAACCTGCTCTCCGCCTTCAGCGCGCTCGAGAACGTGATGCTCTCGATGATGTTCGCGAACGCCGTCCCGAAACGCGAGCACCGGCGGCGCGCGGCCGGCCTTCTGGCCGGACTGGGCCTGGCCCGGCGTCTCTCTCACAAGCCGCAGCAGCTCTCGCGAGGCGAGCAGCAACGGGTCGCGATCGCGCGGGCGCTGGCGAACGACCCGCCGCTCGTCCTGGCCGACGAGCCGGGGGCGAGCCTCGACGCGACGACCGCCGAGGAGGTGCTGGCGGCGTTGCTGACCGCCTGCCGGGAGGCGCAGAAGACCGTCCTCGTCGTCTCGCACGATGACGTCATCGTCGGCGAAGCCGATCGAGTTCTGGAGATCGCCGAGATCAATCGCGCGGCAGACCGGAATGGTCCGAGGAGTCCATGACGACCCTCACCGTCGCGGTCAAGTACCTCCGAGGGCGCGCGGTCGCCAGCGCCTTGACGGCGCTGTCCGTCGCGCTGGGGGTGAGCCTGATCATCGCCAGCGTGCTCCTCGCGCGCGGGATCAAGGACGGGTTCGTCGAAGGGACGACCGACTACAGCCTCGTGATCGGCGCCAAGGGCAGCCCGGCGCAGCTCGTGCTGAGCGTCGTGTTCCGCATGGACGTCGCCACGCCGAACATTCTCGTGAGAACCCTCCGATACCTGGAGCGTGACCCTCGGGTCGAGGTGGCCGTGCCCGTGGCGCTGGGTGACGCGTATCAGGGGTTCCGTTATGTGGCGACCAGCCCGGCGTACTTCGCGCCATTTCCGTGGCGACGTAAGACGTTCTCGCTGTCGGAAGGAAGGTTCTTCGACGACGAAGCCCCGGATCGGCCGACCTACGGGGCGCTGCTCGGCTCCGAGGCGGCGCACCGGTCGGGCTTGCGAGTCGGCGATCGATTCTACGAGGGAGAAGAGATGGCCGAGTACCCGCTGACGGTGATCGGGATCCTTCGACCCACGCGGAGCGCCGACGATCGCGCCATCTTCTTCTCGCTCGCGAGCTTCTGGGGGATGAACGAGGTCGCGCGGAAGATGCACGTGAAACCGTTGACCGCCGTGTTGCTCAGGGCCAGGCGCATGTCAGACCTGCCGAGCCTCAATCGAGAGCTGAACGTCTCGACCGAGACCCAGGCGGTCTTTCCGAGCGCAGTGTTACTGACCATTTTGAATCTGCTCGGCGTGGTGGAGGAAGCGCTCGCCGCGATCCTGGCGATCGTCGCCGTCGTCGTCCTGCTCTACGTGTTCGTCTCGATGTACGGCGCCACGCTCGAGCGCCAGCGCGAGATCGCCACGATGCGCGCGCTGGGCGCGCGTCGGGCGACGATCATGCGCATCGTTCTCATGGAGTCCTCGACGCTCGCCGTCATCGGGGGCATCGCCGGCGTCGTGGGTGGACACGGCGTCGCCGGCTTCGGTGCGTCGGTGCTCGCGGCGAGAGGCGTCCTCGTCAGGAATCCGTTCGCGTTTAGCACGCTGGAGCCCATCGTCCTCGTGAGCGTCGTCCTGCTGGGTGCGCTCGCCGGACTGGTGCCCGCGCTGCTCGCGTATCGAACCGAGGTCGCGGAGAACCTTGCCCCGCTGTCGTAAGAACGTCAGGAACCGGTGCCGAGTGATGCTGACCTTGAGCCTCTGGGCAGCGATCGGCCCTCTCGGGTTCGTGGCGCAGGCCGATGAGACTCCGAGACTGACCTTCGCCCAGCTCGTGGACTCGATCCGAGCGAATTTCGGCGTGACCCAGGCGATCAGCTCGTACAACGGCCGGGAGGTCGAGATCCAGGGGTTCATCATTCCGGCCGGCCCGCCCGACCTGTCCTTCTTCCTGCTCAGCCGTGTGTCGGCGCTGGGCAACTACTGCTGCGAGGTGCCGGTCGGACAGGACGAGACGGTCTACGTGTTCGCGCCGAAGGGTGTGACGATCGCCTACGATCCGCTCCGGGTCTACAAGGTCCACGGCCTGTTCGAGGCGGGAATGCTCAGTGATCCTGCGTATGGCCCGAGCCTTTTCCGCATACGCAACGCGCGGGTCGTCGAGGCCGTGGGCGCAAAGATCTTCAAGGTCGGGGAGACCGGGAAGTAGCCCGTGCCCCATGTGGTTCGCCGGCCGGCCGTAGAGGCGCGACACTGTGAAGCCGCGTGCTGTTATGATGGCCGCAGATCGAAGCTGGCCCCGGCGCGAGGAGGGCTGCCATGATCACCGACATCGCGTCCTACCTCCGGTTCTTCAACAGCGTGCGGCGGCGGACCGAACGCGATGTGGCGGCACTCCCGCCCGAAGCGGCGGCGTGGCGGCCGCCCGCGATCGAAGGCGAGGCCGGCTGGAGCATCGGCGACATCGTGGGGCACATCGGCGGCTCGCGTCTCTACTTCGCCCGCGCCTACCGTGGCGAGGGCTGGATCACGACGTCGGCCGAGGTCGACCGCGCCGATCAGCGGACGTGGCTCCCCTGGCTCCGCTCGTCGGCGGCGCGCTTCGTCGCGCTGGTCGGGAACACACCCGATGAGTGGCTCACGCGCCGGATCGAGATGATCGACACCCCCGGCTCGCTCTCCGGCTGGCGGATGCTCATGATGATGCTCGAGCACGAGGTCCACCACCGCTCTCAAATCGACACCTACGCGGGCCTTCAGGGCTGGCCGGTACCCCACATCTTCGAGCGTTCCGCAGAAACCATCGCCTCCCTGCAGCCCGCCCAGCACGCCCGTCACGACCGCCGACACTCGACCCGCTGATCTCGGCGGAGCGATATGAAGACGCTCGTCGCGCTCGCGCTCCTGCTCCTCGCGTCGACCAGCGCGCTCGCGGCGCCCGAAGGAACCATGACGTGGGGCGTGCACGTTTCCCTGGCGGCCCGGTGGCTCGATCCCGCAGAGACGGAAGGGACGATCATCCCGTTCATGGTGCTCTACGCCCTCCACGACGCGCTGGTGAAGCCGATGCCGACCGGGCCGAATACGCTGAGCCTCGCCGAGTCGTGGACGATGGCGAAGGACGGCCTCACCTACGACTTCGTCCTCCGCAAGGGCGCCAGGTTCCACAACGGCGACATCGTGACCGCCGAGGACGTCAGGTTCTCCTTCGAACGTTATCGGGGCGCGGGCGCCAAACAGATCAAGGACAAGGTCCGAGAGGTGCAGGTCGTGGACTCTGGGCGAGTGCGGTTCCACCTCAAGGAGCCCTGGCCCGACTTCTTGACGTACTACGGCACGACAGCGTCAGGCGTGGGGTGGATCGTCCCCCAGAAATACGTCGAACAGGTCGGCGACGATGGCTTCAAGAAGGCTCCGATCGGCGCAGGCCCTTACCGATTGGTCTCGTTCAATCCCGGCGTGGAGTTGGTGGCCGAGGCGTTCGAGGGCTACTGGCGAAAGGCGCCTCACGTCAAGCGGCTGGTGTTCAAGGTCATGTCCGACGACACGACACGCGGCGCCGCCCTCAAGAAGGGAGACGTGGACGTCATCTTCCAGGTGAACGGACCCGTCGCCGAGGACCTGCGGCGCACACCCCATCTGAGGATCGTGTCGAGACCGACCGGCAACGGCGTCTTCTGGCTCGATCTGCCCGAGCAGTGGGACCCGAAGTCGCCGTGGCACGATAAGCACGTCCGCCAAGCGGCGAGCCTGGCGCTCGATCGCCAGGCCGTGAATCAGGCCGAGTCGCTCGGCACCTCGCGCCTGACCGGCTCGATTGTTCCTCGATCCTTCGAGTTCGCGCTCCCGCTCGATGCGCCCCCATACGATCCCGCCAAGGCCAGACAGCTTCTGGCCGAGGCCGGCTACCCCAGTGGCTTCGACGCCGGAGAGTTCTATCCGTATCCGCCGTTGTATGCCATGGGCGAGGCGCTGGCCGGCTATCTCGGGGCCGTCGGCATCCGCACGCGCATCCGGACGATGGAGCGAGCGGCGTTCCTCACCGCCTGGCGCGAAAAGAGGCTCAAAGGCGTTCTGATGGGGCTCAACGGCTCCGGCGGGAACGCGGCGACGAGACTCGAGGCGTACGTGACCACGACCGGCATCTTCGCGTACGGTGTCCTTCCGGAAGTGGAGGACCTATTCCAGCGCCTGAAGGGCTGTTACATCAGATCCAGCGCATCTTGCACGAGCGCGTCATGCACGTGCCCATCTACGAGCTGAGCCCCATGGCGGGAATTTCCGCGCGCGTCGAACAAGCCGGAGTCGGGTTGATTCCCGGCTACCCCTACTCCGCGCCGTACGAAGACCTCCAGCTGAAGAAGCCTTGAAGTGCCGGGTCGGCGTGTCAGCCTTCCTCACCACGTTCCCGCTGCCCACGGAGGAAATCCTGTAAGTCTTGCATCAGCTTTTCCGAGTCGAGCTCTCCGCCGGGTAGCGGTTGTGGCTCCTCGCCAGCCGACGCGTCGTACTGCTGCTCGAGTTGCTGCACGTGCTCTCGGGTGGCGCGATTCCGAGCCACCTCGCGATCACATTGGGTGCGGAAGTCTTTGATGGCGTCGGCGAAGTGGGACATGTCCAGGCTGAGGTGGAGCAGGCGGGCAACATAGGTCAACAGTGCTTGGATCGCCGCCGGATTCTCGGCGCCGTTTTGCAGGTAATGGGGCGCTTGCCCCATCAAGCCGAGATGCGACATTCCACGTCGCTCCGCGGCGTCCAGGACGACCGTGGAAATACCGGTCGGGCCTTCGTAGCTCGGACGACGATAAATGCCCCAGGCTTCGAGCAGCGACCGCCAGGCGGGCTCGGTGCAGCGTCCGGTGACACGGACGGGACGGGTATGAGGAGCGCCCGCTAGGAGCGCTCCGATCGAGACGATCCGTTTCACCCCACAGCGCTCGGCCACATCCAGGAACGCCGTCGTATAGGTGCGCCACTTCTGCTGTGGCTCCACGCCGCTGAAGAGGAGTAGGCCGTCCCGGCCATCCCCTGGCTGCCACGCGAAGAACTCACTCCGCGGCCACTGGATGGTCCGTTCCCCATCCGCCTTCAGCCGTACTTCGGGCCGTTCCTGGGTAAGCACAAAGAATTGTTCAGGGTCTATCCAGGCCAGCCGCGCGGCTGAGAGGTCGCGGACCAGGTGGCGCAAGGCGCCTGTTGCCGCCTGGCCGGCATCGATCCATCCCCCGAACGCCATCACCAGCGTCGTCAAGTTCGCAGGCGGCTCGCGGTCAAAACCTACATGGTCCATGATCATCCTCTCGGCAGTGGAGAGCGTCGCTCACCACTTCAGAAGCTCGGCTTGGTCCTCGTTGGAGCATAGGGAAAAGAGGCGCCCTTCACAACCGCGGCCCTTCTGACGGAAGAACGGGTCAGCGGAGTCCCTTGTTCGGGTTGATCAGATACTTTCCGCCCGTGGCTTGTTGGCCATAGACGGCGATCTCCTCGATCCGCAGCGCCTCGGCGAGAGAGATTTCCTTCGTGTAGGTGCTCGCGAACGTGGTCTTGATCTCGGCCGCGACCCTCTCTCGCAGCTTCTGGGCGGC
>QHSR01000113.1 GCA_003221635.1 Candidatus Rokuibacteriota bacterium
CTGTTCGACGTCGTCGAGGACATGTGGGAGACCGTGCTCGCCGCGCGGCCGATCACGGAGCGCCAGCGCGCCGACTTGCGCCTGGCGATGACCCACGCCGCCCAGAGCGCGGCCGCCGCCACGCACATGGTGTGCGCCACCGCCGGCACCACGTCGATTTTCACGAAGAGCCCGCTGGAGCGTTACGCGCGGGATGCCGAGGTCGTCACCCGCCACAATCAGCTGCAGTTCGTCAACTACGAGGCCGTCGGGCGCACGGTGCTCGGTCTCGAATCGAACAGCCCGCTGTTCTAGGACCAAGGGAGAGGACGATGCTACGGACCCGCAACGAGATCCGCGAGGACAAGTCGTTCGATCTGTTGACCGACGCCATCCTGGAGCGCGACCAGCCGCGCACGAGCGATCTCTTCTTCCAGATGGTGGCGCGGCAGGGGCGCTCGGTGAGCGAGGCCCTCAGCGTGGTGACCGCCGCGGAGGCGCCCTTCGTCCAGGTCCCGAACCACATCAACGTCCGGGACGGGCAGATCACGCTCATCAACAACGACCACACCATTCTCGGCCTGCGGACCTCCACGAGCCTGGCGCCGTTCCTGCCCGAGGAGTATCGCCTCCTGCCGCTGCTGCAGTCCGTCTGGTACATCCCGGCCGGGCTCGACATCTGGAACCAGCTCCTCGGCAAGTATCCCGGCCGGTACGCCACGATGAAAGGCATGCAGGTGCCGCCGCCCAGCTACGGGCCGGTCGTGTGGAATCAGGAGCAGCCGCCGATCCGCGAGGCGGGCACGGTCGAGGAGCGCCTGCACGCGCACCTGATCGCCACGATGAGTGGCGACGTGCGGCGGTCCTACGGCCTGTTCCTCGGTCTGGCGGCCGACGAGGAGACGCGCCCGCTCCTCCGCGATCAGCTGCTCTTCCTGGGCCTCATCGATTTGCAAGATACGGTGATCGGCCGGAAGGCGCGTAACACCGGCCACAAGGCGCTGCGGGCCCGCGCCGTTCTCGATCTCGCCGACTTCATGGGGTGGGATCGATCCCACGGCGTCTACTACATCGGCGTTCCGGACATGGCCATCGGCCCGCTGTACTACTCGCTCTACGACGCGGCCTGCGTGACGGTCACCAACGAGTTTCCCGATGCCGGGAAGAATCTCAAGCAGGCGAATCACACGCCGCTCACGCCCGCCGAGGTCGAGGAGATGGTTCCGCTGCTCCTGGAGGCCGACGCGCCCACCGTCTGGAGCCTGATCACCACGCACCTGAAAAACGGGAAATCGATCAGGAGTCTCGGCGACACCATCCAGCTCGGCGCGGCCGAGCTCATCCTCCGCACGACGGTGCCCCGGCAGTTCACGGACGGCCAGCATCCCTTCGACTACTGCAACGTGGCGAACCACTGGCTGCGGACGAGCGACAACCCGTACCAGCCGCGCGTCCTCTATATGATGGCCAACTTCGTCAACGACGTGGCCCACTCCAACAAGCTGTTCACGTCCGTGATCGAGCGCGAAATCGCCGGTATCGACCTGACGGGGCGGACACCCGACATGCTCCTCAAGGAGCTGGACGAGGCCATCCTGGCGTTCGACGTCGCGCGCAGCACCGCGCTGGCGAACGCGTATCTGAAGTCCGGCGCGGATCGCAAGGCCTACCAGGCCGCGGTCGCCATCACCGCGTGCAAGTTCCAGGACGACCCGCACAACCAGAAGATCACCCATTCCAGCTTCGAGGAATACGGCCACAACTCGACGCATTTGAAAGATAACCTGCTCCTCGTCTCGGTCCGCCTGCTGGCGGGCTGGCCGAAGATGCCGGGCGAGCGCGATTGCTATGCCCGCTTCATGAAGGACTGGATCAACAACTAGCCGCCCCGAGCCGGGAGGGACGAGCGTGTCATCAGAAAAAGTCGACCTGGTCGAGATTCTCCGGAAGATGATCCTCATCCGCGAGTTCGACCAGCTCGCCATCGAGCTGAGAAAAGGCCGTCGGATCCACGGAGCGCTGCATCCCTACGTCGGCGAAGAGGCGGTGGCCGTCGGCGCGTGCGCCGCGCTGCGCCCGACCGACCGCATCACCAGCACCCATCGGGGGCACGGCCACTGCATCGCCAAAGGGGCCGACATCAACCGGATGATGGCCGAGCTGTTCGGCCGGGTCGACGGCTATTGCAAGGGCAAGGGCGGCTCGATGCACATCGCCGACTTCGCCATCGGGATGCTCGGCGCCAACGGCATCGTGGCCGGCGGGATGCCGATCGCCTGCGGGGCCGCGCTGGCCGCCCAGCTGGAGGACGCGGGAGGCGTGGCCGCGTGCTTCTTCGGTGACGGCGCCACCGGGGAGGGCGAGTTTCACGAGACGCTCAACATCTCCGCGCTGTGGAAGCTCCCGCTCATCTTCGTCTGCGAGAACAACCAGTACGGCGCGGGCAACGCGATCGAGTCGGTGCGGGCCGTGACCGACATCTCGCTGCACGCCCCGGCCTACGGCATGCCCGGCGTGTCCGTCGACGGCAACGACGTCCTGGCCGTCCACGACGCCACCGGCGAGGCGGTGGAGCGGGCGAGGCGGGGCGCCGGCCCGACCCTGATCCATTGCAAGACCTTCCGCTCGCTCTTCCACGCCATGCGGGACGTGCCCCCGCCCGAGACGCGACCGGCCGATCTGCTCGCCACGTGGCGGGGCCGTGATCGCGATCCCATCACCCGGTTCGAGGACCACCTGACCGGCAACGGGATCGTCACGGCGGCCGAGGTGGTGGCGATCCGCGCGCAGGTCAAGCGCGCTCTGGACGCGGCGGTGGACTTCGCCGAGGCGAGTCCCTACCCCGATCCGAAAGATCTCTTGGTCGACATGTTCGCTGAGTGAGGAGGGCGCCCGGTGCGGGAGATCAGCTTTACTCAGGCTCTGGACGAGGCGATGGCCGAGGAGATGCGGCGCGACGAGCGCATCATCGCGCTCGCCACCACCCGGGCGGCGGCCCTCGAGAACGAGTTCGGCACGAAGCGCGTCCGCTTCACGCCGATCTCGGAAGCCGCCTTCACCGGGATCGGCCTGGGCGCGGCCGGCAGCGGCTTCCGCCCGGTCGTGCACTGGGGAATGGTCACGTTCTCGTTCGTCGCCATGGACCAGATCGTCAATCAGGCGAGCAAGATCCGTTACATGTTCGGCGGCCAGGCCGACTTCCCAGTGACCTACCGGTGCACCACCGGCGGCGGCGCCCAGACGGCCGCCCAGCACTCGCAGAGCCCCTATTCCATGTTCATGCACCTGGCCGGGCTGAAGATCATTCTTCCCTCGACGCCGGCGGATGCGAAAGGGCTGCTCAAGAGCGCCATCCGGGACAACAATCCGGTCATCTCGTTCGAGTGCAGCCGTCTCGCCTCGATCACCGGGCCGGTGCCGGAGGGCGACTACACCGTCCCGATCGGCGTCGCGGACGTCAAGCGCGCCGGCACCGACGTGACCGTGGTGGGGCTCGCCTACTACGTGCGGGAAGCGCTCGCGGTGGCGGATGAGCTGGCGGCGGAGGGTATCTCGATCGAGGTCATCGATCCGCGCACCCTGGTGCCGATGGACGCGGAGACGATCCGCGCGTCGGTCCGCCGGACCGGACGCCTGGTGGTGGTCGACGAGGCGCCGGCGACCTGCTCGGCCGCCTCCGAGATCATCGCCCTCATCAGCGAGGATCCCGACACCTTCCAGGCGCTCAAGGCACCGGTCCAGCGCGTGTGCGCGGCTCCGGTGCCGGTTCCGTTCAGCCCGCCGCTGGAGCGCGCGGCGTTACCGGATCAGACCCGGATCAAGACGGCCATTCGCCGAGTGCTGGAGGGCGCGGCGGTCGCAGTCTGAATCGACCGGAGCGCTCCAGCACCCGGCGGCACGCTACTTCTTCGCGGTCGGCACCGGGAGACCAGGAATCTTCACGTTGACGGAGCCCAGGTGGCCCCGGCTGGTGAAGTACAGCGTTTTCCAGTCATCGCCGCCGAATGCGATGTTGGTGGTGGCCGGAGCCCCGTGGACGATGCGGCCGAGCTTCTTGCCATGCGGATCCATGATCCAGATGCCCCCCGCGCCGCCGCAGTAGACGTTGCCTTCCACATCGACCTTCATGCCGTCGGGGACGCCGGGCTCGCTGCCCTGCAGGTCGGCGAAGACGCGGTCGGTCTGCTTCGCGAGGGTGCCGTTGGGCAGAAGCTCGAACGCCCGGATGTGTCTGCGTCGAGAATCGTTGATGTAGAGGACTTTCTCATCCGGCGTGAAGGCGAGCCCGTTGGGCAAGACGAAGTCGGAGACGAGCAAGCTCA